>NZ_JAGQBL010000012.1:0-97340 GCF_024345615.1 Cyanobium sp. Maggiore-St4-Cus | reverse complement strand
GTTCAGATCGTAGGCTGCAACTCGCCTACGTGAAGGAGGAATCGCTAGTAATCGCAGGTCAGCATACTGCGGTGAATACGTTCCCGGGCCTTGTACACACCGCCCGTCACACCATGGAAGTTGGCCATGCCCGAAGTCGTTACTTCAACCCGCAAGGGAGGAGGATGCCGAAGGTGGGGCTGATGACTGGGGTGAAGTCGTAACAAGGTAGCCGTACCGGAAGGTGCGGCTGGATCACCTCCTAACAGGGATATTAAACATTGAATGATGATCATCAATTTTGTATGGTCCATTTAACTGTTCATCTCTAGGTCGATCGGTACCTCAATAACCCTTCAATTTTAAGTAATCTATTTATTTAGTTCACTTAATTATTAATGTGGTTATCTCGGTCCTTAAGCTTGTCTAGGTCACACCCCATAGCTGCTAAGCTATGGAGATGGGCCCGAAAGGGTTCCTGGGCCATTAGCTCAGGTGGTTAGAGCGCACCCCTGATAAGGGTGAGGTCCCTGGTTCAAGTCCAGGATGGCCCATTCAACATCCCCAGGGATGATTGGGGGTTTAGCTCAGTTGGTAGAGCGCCTGCTTTGCAAGCAGGATGTCAGCGGTTCGAGTCCGCTAACCTCCATCGAACATTTGTGATCTAGAAGGTAATGGTGAAACCAGCCTCGTTTGATTCTTCAATCATTAAGTCCATGTTTTGGCTTTATTTGAGAAGTTCAAACGATGCTGGGCTCAGCAATGGGTTCAGCAAAGAACCTTGACAACTGCATAGGTGAATCTGGAAATAAGCATCTAACAGATGACCCAGAAGAAAGTTTTGTAAACGAAAGTTTGCTTTATTTTCTAATGGATCAAACAATTCTGTAGAAAGCCGAGATCTAGCTTTATTGGGGAAACTCTTCTTTCACGAGGGGAGTGAAACTAATTTAGTTAGATAATAAAATGGTCAAGTTACAAAGGGCTCACGGTGGATACCTTGGCACACAGAGGCGATGAAGGACGTGGTTACCTGCGATAAGTCTCGGGGAGCTGGAAACACGCTTTGATCCGGGAATTTCCGAATGGGGCAACCCCTAGAACGGCTATCTGAATACATAGGGTAGCTCGAGCCAACCCAGCGAACTGAAACATCTTAGTAGCTGGAGGAAAGGAAAGTAAAAACGACTCCCTAAGTAGCGGCGAGCGAACGGGGATAAGCCTAAACCGATGTTCTCGAACATCGGGGTTGTGGGACAGCAACGTGGACCTATGAAGTTAGGAGAAGCGCTTGAATGGCGCGCCATAGAGGGTGAAAGCCCCGTATCCGAAAATGGATTAGGCCTAGCTGTATCCCGAGTAGCACGGAGCACGTGAAATTCCGTGTGAATCCGCGAGGACCACCTCGTAAGGCTAAGTACTACTGTGTGACCGATAGCGCAACAGTACCGCGAGGGAAAGGTGAAAAGAACCCCGGGAGGGGAGTGAAATAGAACATGAAACCGTGAGCTTACAAGCAATGGGAGTCCGACTAATCGGATGACCGTGTGCCTGTTGAAGAATGAGCCGGCGACTTATAGGCACTGGCAGGTTAAACCGGGAATGGTGGAGCCATAGCGAAAGCGAGTCTGAATAGGGCGATAGTCAGTGTTTATAGACCCGAACCCGGGTGATCTAACCATGGCCAGGATGAAGCTTGGGTGATACCAAGTGGAGGTCCGAACCGACTGACGTTGAAAAGTCAGCGGATGAGCTGTGGTTAGGGGTGAAATGCCAATCGAACCCGGAGCTAGCTGGTTCTCCCCGAAATACGTTGAGGCGTAGCGTCTGGTGCTCCAGCAGGGGGGTAAAGCCACCGTTTCGGTGCGGGCTGCGAGAGCGGTACCAAATCGATACGAACTCTGAATACCCTGTGTGTAGCCAGGCAGTCAGACTGTGGGGGATAAGCTCCATGGTCGAGAGGGAAACAGCCCAGACCACCAGCTAAGGTCCCAAAATTACCGCTGAGTGATAAAGGAGGTGGGGTTGCCCAGACAACCAGGAGGTTTGCCTAGAAGCAGCCATCCTCAAAGGAGTGCGTAATAGCTCACTGGTCGAGCGATCCTGCGCCGAAAATGAACGGGGCTAAGCGGTATACCGAAGCTGTGGATTTATGGTAGGGGAGCGTTCTATGTGGGGCGAAGCGTTAGCGTGAGCGGGCGTGGACTGCATAGAAGTGAGAATGTCGGCTTGAGTAGCGAAAACATGGGTGAGAATCCCATGCCCCGAAACCCTAAGGGTTCCTCCGGTAGGCTCGTCCTCGGAGGGTTAGTCAGGACCTAAGGCGAGGCCGAAAGGCGTAGTCGATGGACAACAGGTCAACATTCCTGTACCGATCATGTTTTGGGAAGGGGGACGGAGAAGGCTAGTTCAGCCGGATGTTGGTTACCGGTTCAAGCGTTCGAGGCGTTGAGGAGTGGTGAAAACACTCTGAGCTAAGGCGTGAGTACGAGCTCCCACGGGAGCGAAGTGAATGACGTCATGCTTCCAAGAAAAGCCCTATACCCGTTAAGGCATGGTTGCCTGTACCCGAAACCGACACAGGTAGGGTGGTAGAGAATACCGAGGGGCGCGAGGTAACTCTCTCTAAGGAACTCGGCAAAATGGCCCCGTAACTTCGGGATAAGGGGTGCCACCGCAAGGTGGTCGCAGTGAAGAGGCCCAGGCGACTGTTTACCAAAAACACAGGTCTCCGCTAAGTCGTAAGACGATGTATGGGGGCTGACGCCTGCCCAGTGCCGGAAGGTTAAGGAAGCTGGTCAACGTAAGTGAAGCTAGCGACTGAAGCCCCGGTGAACGGCGGCCGTAACTATAACGGTCCTAAGGTAGCGAAATTCCTTGTCGGGTAAGTTCCGACCCGCACGAAAGGCGTAACGATCTGGGCGCTGTCTCGGAGAGAGGCTCGGCGAAATAGAATTGTCTGTGAAGATGCGGACTACGTGCACCCGGACAGAAAGACCCTATGAAGCTTTACTGTAGCTTGGTATTGTGCCCGGGCTCTGAATGCGCAGGATAGGTGGGAGGCTTTGATCAACGGCTTGCGGGTTGTTGTGAGCCAACGGTGAGATACCACTCTTTCAGAGCTAGGGTTCTAACAGTCACCCGTTATCCGGGGACTGGACAGTATCTGGTGGGCAGTTTGACTGGGGCGGTCGCCTCCTAAAAGGTAACGGAGGCGCGCAAAGGTTTGCTCAGGCTGGTTGGAAATCAGCCGACGAGTGTAAAAGCAGAAGCAAGCTTGACTGTGAGACCTACAAGTCGAACAGGGAGGAAACTCGGCTTTAGTGATCCGACGGTTCTGCGTGGAAGGGCCGTCGCTCAACGGATAAAAGTTACTCTAGGGATAACAGGCTGATCTCCCCCAAGAGTTCACATCGACGGGGAGGTTTGGCACCTCGATGTCGGCTCATCGCAACCTGGGGCTGAAGTCGGTCCCAAGGGTTGGGCTGTTCGCCCATTAAAGCGGTACGCGAGCTGGGTTCAGAACGTCGTGAGACAGTTCGGTCCATATCCGGTGCACGCGCAAGAACATTGAGAGGAGTTCTCCCTAGTACGAGAGGACCGGGAGGAACGCACCTCTGGTGTACCAGTTATCGTGCCAACGGTAAACGCTGGGTAGCCATGTGCGGAGTGGATAACCGCTGAAAGCATCTAAGTGGGAAGCCCACCTCAAGATGAGTATTCCCATGGCGTTAGCCAGTAAGGTCACGGGAAGAACACCCGTTGATAGGCTCTATGTGGAAGCGCAGTAATGCGTGAAGCAGAGGAGTACTAATAGACCGAGGGCTTGACCAAAACTCAGGCTCTATACAAAAGCTTGTTTCCAGTTTTTAATCATTAAGCCTTAGGGTTAAGTGGTTGACTTACCTATGTAGTTCTCAGGGTTCAACCTGAGGATGAATACTATCCTGGTGTCCATGGCGCAGTGGAACCACTCCGATCCATCTCGAACTCGGCTGTGAAACGCTGCAGCGGCAACGATATTTGGGGGGCAGCCCCCTGAGAAAATAGCTCGATGCCAGGTAAAACATTCATCCTAAAAAATTGTTCCATCTTCTTGATAGAGGATAGAGCAGTTTACTCAAAAGCCACCCGAAGGGGTGGCTTTTTTGTTGGTTAAGCTTCTTGGTGGGGCTTGGTAACTTCAGCGTCTGCGTCTAGTGTCCATCTAGTTCCAGGCGGTGGCTAGGTAGTGCGTTCACGAGCTCTCCGGGACCTGCGTACATGGGATGGTGCTCAGAAGCAAGGTTTACTGCCCTTTTGGTTGGCTTATAAGTTGTGGCTGAAGCTCGACTGTGTTGACCTCAGTGCTGCTTTCGCATATCACAGTCTTCAGTCTTTGTTCCCTGTACTTCTGATAGCACTTTCCATTGCGGCAAGGTTGCTAGGCGGGGATGAGGGTTTGGTTGAAAGATTGTTGGTAGTCGTTTCGGAAATTTTACCTAGCTCGGCGATGCCGATTTTCTCTTCCACGTTGTCAGCTTTTTTAAGGCAAGGATTTGGGGCTGGAATCCTTGGTGCCGTTGTGTTGATTCTAACGGCTAGCAACGCCTATCTCACCTTGCAGCGTGGCGCTGATCGTCTTTGGTGGAATCGCCCGGCTGGGCTTGAAGATTTGCCATGGAAGCGTTTGGTAGTCCGTTATCTGCGTTTACGTATCAAGGCTTTTGGTCTTGTTTCATTATTCGCTCTCTTTATTGTGGTGGATCAGGCTTTCACCAGCATGCGACTGCTGGGTTCGGCAAGCCTGTGGGCCCGTGCCCTAGAGATTTTGCCCATGGCTCGCGATTTGCAGCGTCCCGTGTCATCAATTCTCGATTTGCTTATTTCGTTGCTGATTGCTATTGCCTTAGCCATGTTGTTGTTGTGGGTATTGCCATCGCGTCGTGTCGCTTGGCAGCCTCTGTTCCCAGGAGCGCTTTTAATAGGTTCAACTCTCACCATCCTTAACTTGGTACTTGGGCGCATTCTGTTGGCAGTAGGGGTGCGCTTCCAGGCCTATGGATTGGTGGGCGGTGTTTTGTTGTTGAGTCTTTGGGTTTGGTTGGTTGGTGTCATCCTTTACTACGGTCAGTGTTTGTGTGTCGTCCTGGAACGGCGCCAGCACGTCAGGATGGATGCATCTGCCCCAATTGAGATCAGCTGATGGAGCGATCACGTACCTGGCTCTGGTTGCTCTTAGCGCTGTTGCTGCTCCTTGCTCCCGGTCCGGCAGGGCGGTTCGTGCTCGATCTGCTCGGAGGCATAACCTTGCTCCTGGTGCTGTTGCCCCTATTGCTGGGAGCGGCTGGCTTTGTGGCTTGGCAGGTGATTCAAAGAAGATTGCGTACCTGTGAATCGTGTGGCTTTGCCTCCATGGAGAAGGAATTTTGTCCAGCCTGTGGAAGTGCTTTTGCTGCTCCTGCGGCGGGTGCAGAGCCCAATGAACAGTTTGATGTTAGTAATGTCACCATTGATGTACAGGTCGTCAGTGAAGACGACCCATCTTCTTGAGCTTTTACTAATTGGTTTCCGCTAATTACTTGCCGCTATTTCCTGGCCGGTAGGCTTAGGCTCTTGGACGCGCGCTATTTCCTCCAGGCGGCGCTCTCGTAAATACAAGAACAGTGGGGCTCCACATGCGAAGGCTAATGTTACGCAGCTGAGGAGTACCCAAGGCAGTCCTCGCATCTGTAGCCGCTTGCTCTCCTGCACAATCCAAATCACCACTGCCGTTGCGCCTATTGCTAGGTCTCTTGATAGGGAACTGGCGGCTGGATTTGCATTTGCAAGACGGACAAACATGCCCAAGTCGAAGCTTGATCCGTATTCCCTGATGAAGTCAACGTTTGCCAGCCAGGGCAGTATTGCACCGCTGATCGCTAAGGCCAGATACAGCCATTTCAAGGTTGAATTGCCCTGAATGGCGTTGGTGGTGTTGCTAGAGCTGTTTTCGGAATTGGCCGCCATGATTTGAGTTGGTTCTAGGTGAGATCTTTAAAGGGGACTACAGCGTTATCTCCTTCCTGCCACAACATCACTTCCTGCTCCACATGGGCGAGTACCGCTTCACACCGATTCAGATAGGCGCGGGCTTGGCGGTATAGGCCTGTCATTGCTTCGACATCCAGGTCCGTGGCTTGCAGGGCTGATAAGGCCACTTGTAAGGCGGTGTGGGCTTCGTTGTATGAGAGATCGGTGCCAACGTTTTCGCAGCTTTCATTTTCTTGTGTTTTGCTTGTGGCTTTTGCTTTAGGCATCGTTCAGGGCTTCTCCTCCGGAGCTTGATGCAGAATCTCGCGCACCACGGCGCTTGCCTGCCCATCTGTGAGTTGGGCGATGACTTCGCCGCCTTTTTTAAGTTGCTGCACGGAGCGCACCACAACCCCTTTGCCATCGCTCAGCAAGCAGAATCCTCTCTTGAGCTGGTGTGCAGGCGAAAGTGCTTGCAGCAGCTGCTGGGCATGTCCCAGGGCCTGGCGACGACTGGTCAAAAGGGCGAGGGGATTTACCCCCGCTAGTCGTTCTCGATCCCGACTGAGTCGCTGACGTTCTCCCTGCAGCCTCAGTTGGATGAGTTGCTGCAGATGTCTCCCCTGCTGCTGCAATGTCTGCACCGCTACGCGGTGATCTGGCAATAGGGCCACCAGGGCAGCGGTGGGGGTGGCGGCCCTGTAGTCGGCTACCAGGTCTGCAACGGTGGTGTCATCTTCGTGGCCAATGCCGCTGACTACGGGCACTGGGCAGGCGGCTAAGCATCGCGCCACCACTTCGTTATCAAACACGGCTAGATCTTCGCGGCTGCCGCCGCCTCGGCCAATCACGATCGCCTCGATTCCCAACCGCTCCACTTGGGAGTTCAGTTTTTCCAGGGTTCGGCAGATGGCTTCGTGTACGGGTCCTTGTACCGGTATTGGTACCACGACCACAGCTGTTGCCGGCCAGCGCTCGGCGCTGGTGCGCAGCATGTCGGCCAACGCGGAGCTCGGACAGCTCGTGAGTAGGGCAATGCGCCTTGGGAAAGCGGGTAGGGGGCGCTTGCGGGCTTGATCCAGCAACCCATCGAGGGCTAGCCGCTCCCGCACCTGTTCGAACTGACGCAGGACCGAACTCAGGCTCGGCCTGATGTCGAGTGCCTGAACGCAGAGGCTTGCCCGGCTGCTCCAAAAGTTGAGTTTGCCCACCACTACGACCCCATCTCCGTCTTCGGGAACGAAGCTGAGCTTCGCCAGCTGGGAAGCCCAAACCACTGCCGAAATTGATGCCTGCTCGTCGACCAGGGTCATCCAGAGATGTCCCTTTTTGAGCTGGGGTCTGCTCACGGTTGCGTCAAGCAGAAATCGAGGTGCAAAACCTCGCTCTAGCAGCGATGCGACCGCGCCATTCAGCTCTGTGACGCCGTAGCGCGGTATGCCTGAAAATTCACCGGCCGCAGTCACGGCTGGATTTGCCTGTAGCAGATCCACCAGTAGAGGCTCACCAGGCCTGCTATCAGCGCTATAGATCGCCCAATCGGATGGTCAAAGCGGATCAGCCCTGCGACGCAGATCACTAGGGCGCTGCTAAGCAGGCGCGAGCCATCACGACGGTTGTTGACGTAAAAGCGGGCCAAGGCAGCCTTGCCGGAAAGTTCCAGTTTGGGGCAGGCAGGTGCCTTATTGCCCCCTGCCCCTCAGGCTCGATGACTCCCCTGTTGCAGCCTTGCTTTGGTAAGGGCCGTCGCCTGGGCTTGGCAAGGGTCTTCTGGCCAGGGGTGACGGGGGTAGCGCCCGCGCAGCTCCTTGCGTACCTCCGGATAGCTGCGCTCCCAGAAGCCCGCCAGATCCTGGGTGATCGCCGCCGGCCGGCCGGCCGGTGTGAGCAGGTGCACGGTCACTGCTAGCTGACCTGAGAGCACCATCGGGTTTGTGCGAGCGCCGAAGAGCTCCTGCAGCTTTACCGCCAGCACGGGCTGGCCGCTGCTGTAATCGAGCTTGACTTGGCGGCCAGAGGGCACGCTCAGGGCCACTGGCAGCAGCTGATCGAGTTGGGGACGCAGGCTCCAGGGGGCGTCACCCCAGAGGGCTTCGCCTAGGGGTATTCCCTGCAGGTCGTCGCGGCTGCGGAGGCCGTTGAGGTGGGGGCCCAGCCATTCATCTAGCTGCTCCAGTAGCTGCTGGGGGCTGCAGTCGGGCCATGGGGCTCCTAGGTGCTGGTGGGCCAGGCTGAGGCGTTGCTGGAGTTGGCGGCTAACGGGATCCCATGGCAGAGCTTCCAGTCCCAGCTGCCGCAGGCCCTCCAGTAGGGCGCTGCGAATCAAGGCCGGTTCGGCTTCGCTCCAGCTGCGGCGCTCAAGCACCAGCGCCCCTAGTCGCAGGGAGCGTTCGCAGCGCACCCGTTGACCTTCTCCATCCCAGCGCGCCTCCACAGCGATATTTCCTTGCCCGCCGGGATGCTCCGCTAGTTGCCGCAGTTGCCCGATATCAATGGGGATCGCTAGCTGGATGCGAGCGTCCTGGCCCTGGCCGTCAAGCTGGGCAACGGCCAGAGCAGAGCAGGCCACTAGGGGATCGTCTGCATGGAGCACGGCGCCGCGGCCGCCACTGAGCAGGTAGCGGCCAGGCTTTCCTGCTCTGGCTAGGGCGAGCCGCTCGGGATAGGCGGCGGCAATTAGCGCGGCCGCCGCTTCCGACAGGGTTACGGATCGGCCAACCGGCATTGCAGCTGTAGGGTTTGAACTCTCTCCACCTAGCTGCCTGACCTGGCGCTCCAGCTGGCTTTGCAGCTGACGCAGCCGGCGCTGGGAGCTATCGCCAGGGCGGTTTTCACCTAGCCAATCAAGCCGCCGCAGCAGGTCACTGCCGGCCTCCTGACGGTTGAGGGGATCGCGCTCGCTCAGCAGCACAGCCAGGCCGCAGGCCAGCTCCAATTGGCCTAGTTGCTCGCCCAGCAGTAGCAGCTGGGCGAGGCGCGGATGCACCCCCAGCTGGGCCAGGCGCTGCCCGTGGCTGTTCAGCCGCCCGGTGGCTGCCAGAGCACCAAGCTGGTCAAGCCGCAGACGGGCCTCCTTCAGGGGGGCAGGTGCTGGTGGGTCTATCCAATGCAGGTCCCTGCCAAGGGGATCGCCCCACTGGGCCAGTTGCAGGGCCAGGGGCAGGGGATCTACCTCGAGCAACTCCGGTGGATCGAAAGCGGGACGACGCTGCTGTTCAGCGGGCGACCAGAGGCGCAGGCAGCGACCTGGCCCCAGGCGCCCGGCCCGGCCGGCCCGTTGATCAGCGCTGGCTTGGCTTGCGGGTACGGTGACCAGCCCATCAAGTCCACTTCCGGGATCGAAGCGGTTGCGGCGGCTCAGACCACTGTCGATCACCAGCGTTACCCCGGCCAAGGTGAGGGAACTCTCAGCGATGGAAGTGGCGAGCACCACCTTGCCCGCGGCGCTGCTGGCCGGGCCGATAGCGCGGCCCTGGGCCTCCAGGGGCAGGTTGCCGTGCAGGGGAACGCACTCCACGCCCTGATGGCTGGGCTTTCCCCAGTCGGTGGCGGCGATCGCCCTGCTGCAGTCCTGGATCTCTCTCTGCCCGGGGAGGAAAACCAGCACGGTTTCGCCGTTGCCGCGCGGCTCTAGCCAGTGCTGCTCAAGGGCGCGCACCATCTGTTGCGCCAGCCTTTCGCCTGGTCGTGGTGGCTGGTGGCTGATTGTCACCGGATAGCAACGCCCTTCGCTGGTCAGCACGGTGGCCCCAGGCAACTGCTCCGCCAGCGGGGCCAGGTTGAGGGTGGCAGACATCAGCACCAGCCGCAGCTCTGGCCTCAGCAGCTCCCTGGCCTGACGCACCAGGGCAAGGGATAGGTCGGTGTCGGCGCCGCGCTCGTGGAATTCGTCAAAAATCAGGCAGTCCACCCGATCAAGGCCAGGATTTGCCTGCAAGCGCCGCAGAAACAGGCCGTCTGTGAGCACCTCCAGTCGGGTGTCGGCTGAGATGCAGGATTCGAGCCGCACGCTGTAGCCAACTTGCTGGCCGAGGGGCTCACCGAGCTCGGCCGCCAGCCTTTGGGCTGCCGCTTTGGCTGCCAGGCGACGGGGTTCCAGCATCCAGATGCGGCCAGATGCGGCACCCGGCTTGCCCGACTCCAGGTTGAGTCCTGCTAGCAGAGCCAGGGGCACCCGAGTCGTTTTACCTGCTCCAGGGGGTGCCTGGAGCAGCACGGTGGCACCGGGCTTGCAGGCTTCGAGCAGCGGCGCCAGCAGGCCGTCAATCGGTAGCGGGGGCGTTGGCAGGGGGCTGTCCTTGTGGAATCAGCGCACGTGGCGAATGCCATCTACCGGGTGGTAGGCCTCGCCTGTGAGCTCCTCGTAGACGATCGCCGGTAGGCCGGTTTCAAACATGGTTTGCAAGGCCTCCTTGAGGTAAGGATTCCAGCCCCCGGTGCTCACCTTGCCGTGGCGAACAGTCCAGTCCCAGGTGCCTTGCAGGTCCCTGGGGATGCGCCCCTCTCGGTCGCGACGGGCCACGAGATCCTGAGATTCAACCAGGCCTACCAAAATTGGATCCCTGCCGTAGGCAGGGGTGATGCTCAACTCCAGCCGAATCGGATCTTCCTTGATCAGCTTGAGGCGAAAACGAGGTGGCAGTTTGAGACTGGTCAGCACTGCAGCCACTATTCGGGTCCGTTGATCCACCTTCTGTCTCCGCTGAAAAACGCTTGCTCAACGGAGAGCCTATTCAGCTGAGGTCACCTGGGTAAGCAGCTTGCTCGTTGTCGCCGCTGAAGCGGACGGTTAACAGGTCTTCCTGGGTGATCTGACCATCTGAATCAAGCAGCTCCGGATGGATGGTGAGTCTGCCGGTGCGGTCGTGATTGGACCTGATTTCGGGTGCTTGTGCTGCTGGCGTACCCATGGCATCTCGATCACCGGGACGGGGAATGGCGCCGAATCCTTGGCCCATCACCCTGAAGGCTTGCCATAGCAGGGCCACAAAGCAGGCCCCATAGAGCAGGGGTAAAAGCTGGGAGAGCACAGTGTTCATGGCCTTAAAGCTTGACTCAGATGGGTGGTTGCGTGTCGCAATTCCATCATTGCCTGGAGCGAGCCGTTTGGGGATCAACTACTGCAACCTCTCCAGTATTGGCAACCATCCAGGCCCACAGGGTGCTGCAAGCGGCACCGAAGGCGAGAAAAGCAATTAGCAGTCGCCCGGTGTCCATGGATTGAAAGATTTGTTTATCAACAATAGGGTTGATTTGGATTGCTTGTGGCGGCTGCGCTAGGAGGGCAATCCCGCCCTAGGCGTCTGCTAGCTAGTTGCTTACGGTTTTGACTAGTTGAATGTTGTGGTGATGGCTGATTTGCGGGCCTTGCCCTGGCTGGGTTCAGGGCTGATGGCGATGGCTCTGTTAGCACCCCCGGCCCCCTGGACAGGCGCTGCCGCCCTTGCCCAGAGTGCAACTTCAGCCAGCTTGAACCGCCAGTCATTTGTGGCTGCTGCTGTTCGCCGCGCTGGCCCCGCGGTGGTGACCATTGACACGGAACGGACCGTGACTGCCTCAGGTGGTGCTTCGGGAGGCTTGCCAAGGGGACTGCTCAACGACCCACTGTTTCGCCAATTTTTTGGCATGCCCCAGCTGCAACAGCAGCCCTCGCAGCGCACAGAGCGGGGGCAGGGAAGTGGCTTCATCTTTCAGGCTGAGGGTCTGATCTTGACCAATGCCCACGTGGTGGAGAAATCAGACCGGGTGACCGTGGGACTGCAGGGTGGGCGTCGGGTTGAGGGCACGGTGGTCGGTCTTGATCGCCTCACGGATCTGGCGGTTGTGAGGTTGGCGGGCAATGGCCCCTGGCCAGTAGCGCCCCTAGGCAACTCCGACAGCCTGCAAGTGGGCGAGTGGGCAATTGCCGTAGGCAACCCATACGGGTTGGACAACACCGTGACCATGGGGATCATCAGCAATCTCAACCGCAACGCCAGCAAGCTGGGCATCACGGACAAGCGCTTGGATCTGATTCAGACCGATGCAGCGATTAACCCGGGCAATTCAGGTGGGCCGCTGCTGAATGCGGATGGCGAGGTGATCGGTATAAATACCTTGGTGCGCACCGGGCCTGGTGCGGGTTTGGGATTTGCCATTCCAATTAACCGGGCCCGCGATATTGCCCGTCAACTGCTTGCTACTGGTCGTGTCAGCCACCCAGTTATCGGAGTAAGTCTCGACGGGGTTCGTGCCGGTGATGGCACTGGGCTGAATCAAGGGGTGCGGGTCATGGCGGTGCAGGCTTCCGGACCAGCGGCCCGGGCAGGCCTGCAAAAGGGCGATGTAATCGTTGCAGTGGGTGATCAGCCCATCGCTAGCCCCTCCCAGCTGGTGACAGCGGTGGAACGGGCAGGGGTGGGGGGAGCCTTAGCGCTTCGGGTGAGTAGGGCCGGAAATTTGATGCAATTAACGGTTGTTCCAGCCCAATTAGCTCCAGCCCCCTAAGCCTCCTGACCCCACGGGCTGCCCAGGCTTGGCGAAACTTGGGTAGGTGCACCCAGTTGCTGACGCATCACCCACTGGGTTGCCGCCTTTTGGCTATGCCAGGCCTGGAGTAGCTGCTTGGCAATGCCTTGCAGGGCCTGGGGATCGGCGGTGGCTTCAATAGCCCGGTTCATGCGCTCCAGCTCAAACTGCTGGCCGAGGCTGAGGGCGAGTGGTTCAGACATGGCACGCACCACAGGTATCTGTTTGACCCTGTAACGCTACAAACTGTTTCATTAGCTTGCGTAGCGGTTGCGACAGGGCGCTTTGCCTGTGCTGATTTGCTGTTGCGCGGTGATGCGCTGGCCGACGTCTGAGCTCAGGGCTGTTCGCGTAGCTCTTCAACGCAGCGCGTCACGCAGGCGCCGTCATCCAGGGAGCAGGTGGTGATGCATTCGAAATACACCTCCAAAGCGTCGCCTTTGCCGCCATTCTCTTGATGGCCGGCGACTTGATAGCTGGTGCCCTGGGCGTTGGGGCCCATGTGTGCATTACCCATGATCTCCTGCGGTGGCGACTCCTTGTCAGCCTATGCACACCAAACCAAGGGGGCTAGTGAAATGAGTCTTCCTGCCTAGGCGACGGTGAAGTTCTGTGTACTTGCTGAGGCAGGTGCTGCGGGCTGGGCTGCTCAGCTGGATTTTGACTGGGATTTTCGAGACGCCTGCTTGGCCTTGTTGGCGGCCTGTTTTGCCGTTTTGCGTTCTGCTTCTTCGGCCTGCCGGGCCAGGTCAGCTTCCTCCTCTTTCTTGGTGAGGTAATAGGAATAGTCGCCGCGGTAGAGCACCAGTTGGCCATCCCGGATCTCCACGATCCGGTTGGCCACCCTGGAGATGAAATAGCGGTCGTGGCTCACCAGCAAGGCCGCCCCCTCATAGTCGATCAGCGCGTCTTCCAGCATCTGCTTGGCTGGAATATCAAGGTGATTGGTGGGCTCATCCAGAACTAGGAGGTTGCAGGGGCTGAGCAGCATCAATGCCAACGCCAGCCTGGCCTTCTCTCCTCCAGAGAGTTTGCCGGCCTCCTTGAATACGCTTTCGTTGCTGAAGCAGAAACTGCCTAGCAGTGAGCGCACCTGGGTCTGAGTCCAGTCGGGCACTACCTCGAAGATCGTGTTGATCACGGTTTTGGAGAGGTCTAGGGCTTCGGCCTGGTTCTGCTCGAAGTAGTTCGCTATCACGTTGTGCTCCCCGAGGCTGGCGCAGCCGTCCTCTGGCTGTTCGCTGCCCATGATTAGGCGCAGCAGGGTTGATTTACCGGCGCCGTTGGGCCCGACAAAGGCGATGCGGTCACCCCGTTCCACCTCCAGCTCAGCACCCAAAAACAGAATCTGCTCGCCATAGCTGTGGGTCAGGTTTTTGATGTCTGCCACCACGCGCCCAGAGCGTGGTGCTTCGGGAAAGCGGAATCGCGGCCCGCCGACACCTTCGAGCGGAGCTTCGACCCGCTCAACCTTCTCCAGCAGTTTCTCCCGGCTTTTGGCCTGGGTGGAGCGGGTGGCACTGGCCCGAAAGCGATCGATGTAGGCCTGCTGGGCTCCCAGCTCCTTTTGTTGGCGATCAAATGCGGCCTGGGTTGCTTCGCGCTCCAGGACTTTCTGCTCTAGGTGCTGGCTGTAGTTGCCCAGGTAGGTGCGCGATACCCCCCGTTCGGTCTCCACTATCTGGTTGCAGACCCGATCCAGGAAGGTGCGGTCGTGGCTGATCACAACTAGGGCCGCGGTCTGTTCGACCAGATAGCCCTCGAGCCACTGGATCGTTTCAACGTCCAGATGGTTGGTGGGCTCGTCGAGCAGAAGCAGATCCGGTTCCTGGAGGAGGATTTTGCCGAGGGCGATGCGCATCTGCCAGCCGCCGGAATAATCCCCCACCAGCTGTTCGGCCCCCTCGGGGCTGAAGCCAATGGTGGGGAGCAGTTTGTCGATGCGGGCGTCGAGCTCGTAGCCGTGCAACGCCTCGAAACGGCTGTGCAGCCGGCCTAGCTCGTGGATTAGCTCGTCGAGATGGTCGGGGTCGCTGGCGGCCTTCTCGCTGGCCATCTCGTGCTCCAGCTGGTGCTGGCGAATCAGCACTTCAGCTGCTTCGCCGAATGCTTGGAACAGCTCCTCTCGCACCGTGCGGGCTGGATCGACGTCGAATTCCTGTTGCAGGTAGGCAATGCGGGGTTCGCCTTGCTTCACCACCAGGCCACTACTGGGCTCTTCCAGCCCGGCAATGATCTTCATCTGGGTGGACTTGCCAGCTCCGTTGACGCCCACCAAGCCAATGCGGTCTCCAGGCCTCACCTCCCAGGTGACATCCCGCAGCACCTCGCCAGTGGGATAAATCTTGCCGAGGCGTTCGAGGCGGAGCACGGATAAGGGTCTAAGGACCAAGTCCATCATCCCTGGCGACCCGTCTGCCGGGAGAGCGGCTAGGCAATCATCTGGTGCAGACTCGTCTCACCTGACTGTGTGATTGCCATGATCAAGCGCCTTGAGCAGGTGGCGGCTCTGGTTGTCGCAGCTGGTCTGGCGCTTGTGAGTTACTGGCTCTTTTTCAGCTGGGCAGGTGGGGAGCGTGATCAGCGACAACAGCGCCGCACCAACTCAGAGCCCCCCGCGAGCCTTCACCAGCCACTGCTTGCTGACGCTGTCATCCAGGCTGGAGATGTAGGTGCGGATCTCTTGGGAGGTGACCGGCAAGCCGAACTGCTGGCCCAGCTCAATGATTCGGCTAATGGCCCCGGAAGGATCCTGTAGGGCCTGGCGGAACAGCGCTTGGGTTAGGTCGTGGTCGGCACTGATTTGGGCGTAGAGCTCAGCAGCATTGCTGGCATGCAGAGGTCGTTCGGCTTCGTCTTGTAGGGCTTCGACTCGTAGGGCTTCGTCTTGTAGGGCTTCGTCGTTGCTGGCGGTCATTGCTGGCAGCAAATTGGTTGAATTTTAAATCGAATCGGTTCAGGCGGCTAGCTGGTTTTCGCCTTGCTCAGGTGTGCCACAGGCTGAGGCATCTTCCATGCTGCGGGCATCTAGGCAAAGCACTTTGCGCAGCTCGGCGTAGTTGGCTGCAAGTGCGCCTCTTCCCTCCTGCTGGGCGCTGTATTCGGCCCGCTGCAGAACGTGATGCAGGTGGGTGAGCAGGTAGGTGCTGATTACTGCGGAGACGAGCACATCGCTGCGTTCGGCTGTCCGGCGCTTGCGGCCCTGGGCAGCGGAGGCAGGGGTTGAGGTGCTTGGGGTGGAGGAACGGGGCACGGTGTGCACCTCCGATGGGATGGTTGCCTTCAGCATAGTCTTGGATACTACCCTTGTGCATCTCTGTACACTGATTGGTATCTGAGGGGTATGGGCTGGGGATTGCAAGCCCCAGCTCTGCTCCGCGCTTGCTTTGCAACTCCGTGGCCACCCGGCAGACCTCCTCGAGTGGCAAGTCCAAATCACCTCGCATTCAGGTGGTGTTGCCCGAGCAGCTCTGCCAACAGTTGGCTGAATTCGCGGATGCCGAGTCCCGCACGGTGAGCAACATGGCCAAGGTGCTGATCCAGCAAGGTGTGGAGCGGCTGCAGCAGGCCCAAGCCAGCCAGGCTTCCCCGGTTCAAGCGGGTTTCCAGGCTGAGCTTTTTCGTCAGGGACTGGAGGCCAGTCAGGCCCAGAAACCCCAGCGCCTGCGCGGAGCTCCCCGCAGGGTTCGCTTGCACCGACCGGACTGAGGACGGGCGCACAGCCCCAGCACGGCGCCGCCGCTGGCGCCGGTGACTGAGGGCAGATTCCCCTCATGCCCCAGGGCGTGCCACCAGGCCAGCAGGGCGAAGGCCAAGGCCTCTCTCTCTGCCTCGCCGATGCCAAATTCCGCCAGCGGCCGCACGATCAAGCCGCGGCAGCGGCGTTGCAGTTGTTCTACTAGCAGGCTGTTGCGGCAGCCACCGCCAGCTACCAGCAGCTCGATCGCTTGGGGCCCATGGCCCAACTCCTGGGCTACAACCGCGGCACTGAAGCCGGTCAGGGTGGCTAGGGCATCCGCCGCGTCTCTCCCCTTGACTTCTGCCAGCCGTCGCTCCAGGTCTGCCTGGCCGAATAGTTCTCGACCGGTGGACTTCGGCGGTGGGCTCTGGAAATAGGGCTCAGCTAACCAGCGTTGAATCAGGGCTTCATCCATCTGTCCCTGGCGGGCCCAGGCCCCATCAGCGTCATATCTCTGCTGGCCGCCACTGAAGTGCATGGTTGCCAGATCCAGCAGGGTATTTGCAGGACCACAGTCCCAGCCCCGCACTGGCAGGCAACTTTCGGGCCCCTGGGCTGGAGGGATCAGGGTGAGGTTGGCGATGCCCCCCAGATTCAGTACCGCCCGCCAGCCGCCGCAACGACCCAGTAGGGCCTGGTCTGCAGGTGGGACAAGTGGCGCTCCCTGACCGCCAAGGGCCAGATCGGCACTGCGGAAATCGAATACCACCGGCGTAGCCAGCAGTTCCGCCAGCAGCGGCCCTTGAAGTAGTTGCCAGCTGGCACCCCGATGACCAGCCTGGGGCGGGCGATGCCAGAGGGTCTGGCCGTGGCAGCCAACTAATTTGGCCCTCCCCTGGGGATCGCATGCTCTGGCGGCGAGAGCTTGCTGCTCGGTCACGGCTTCAGCCAATTCGAGCAGCGTTGAACTACTGAACGATTGGCCTTGGCCAACGCCAATTAGCTGGCGTTGGAGCTCGGCGGGGTAAGGGTTGAAGTGGTGCTTTTCCAGCTTCCAGCGCGGACGTTGGGGCGGCCCGCTGAAGCTGGCCAGGACGGCATCCACGCCATCGGCGCTTGTGCCGCTCATCAACCCCAACACCCGCATCAGCCCAAGCTCACTTGTTGGGCTGGGGGGTCATGCGCAGGTAGGGCTTGATCTCAGTGACGCCCTTGGCAAACTTGGCGCGGGCATCTTCGGTGGAGATCGATGGCACCACTACGCAATCGTCGCCGTCTTTCCAATTCACCGGGGTGGCCACGGAGTGGTTGTCGGTGAGCTGCAGGGAATCAATCACCCGCAGGATTTCGTGGAAGTTGCGGCCAGTGCTGGCGGGGTAGGTGATTTGCAGGCGCAGTTTCTTGTTGGGATCGATGATGAACACCGAACGCACGGTCAGATTGTTAAGGGAGTTGGGGTGAATCATCCCGTAAAGGTCGCTCACCTTTTTGTCGGCATCCGCCAGGATCGGATAATCAACTGTTGTGTTCTGGGTTTCGTTGATATCGCAGATCCAGCCGTTGTGGCTTTCGGCGGAATCCACGCTCAGGGCGATGGTTTTGACGTTGCGCTTTTCCCATTCAGGGCGCAGCCGGGATACCTCTCCCAATTCTGTGGTGCAAACAGGGGTGTAGTCGGCCGGGTGGGAGAACAGCACAACCCAGCTGTCAGCGCCGAAGTCGTAGAGATTGATCTGCCCGAGCTGGGAATCCTGGGTGAAATCGGGAACGGTATCGCCGAGTTGGAGGGCCATAGAGGCTGAAAGGGAGGAAGAAAGCAAGTGCTGATCGTGCCACAAGTCAGCGCGCAGATGTGGTGTTTTCGTCCTCAGGCGCTGACTCGGGCCAGCTGCGCAACTCCTGGCGCAGGTGCTGCAGGCCCAGGCAGGCGGTGGCGGAAATGAACAGGGCCGTTGGGGCTAGCGCCCGGGCTCGCTCCACCTCCCCGGCTGGGCAGCGGTCGATTTGATTAGCGATCAGGCGCCTGGGGGCGGTTGCTCCAAGGGAATCGAGGATGGTGTTGACGGTGCGCCACTGCTCGGGCCAGGCCGGGTCGGCCAGATCAACCACGATCAACAGGCCCTCGGCTTCAAGGGTTTCCTCCAGGGTTGAGCGGAAGGCTTCCAGCAGGGGCGGGGGCAAATCGCGGATGAAGCCCACCGTGTCAGTGAGCAGCACTGGTTCCGGCAATTCAAGTCGTCGGGTGGTGGGATCAAGGGTGGCGAACAGCTTGTTTTCGGCCAGCACGGCGCGGGCTTCGCTGGCCTTGGTTAAGGCGTTGAGCAGGGAGCTTTTGCCGGCGTTGGTGTAACCCACTAGGGCCAGTCGCCGCAGTCCCTGGCGGCTGCGGCGCAACCGGGCCCGGTGCTCGCCCAGTTGGCTCACCTCCCGCTGCAATCGCTCAATCCGGCGGGCGATGGCGCGACGATCTTTTTCCAGTTGGGTTTCGCCCGGTCCCCGGGTGCCGATGCCTCCCCCCTGCCGCGACAGGCTGCGGCCGCGGCCGGTGAGTCGGGGCAGCCTGTAACGCAGTTGGGCCAGCTCCACCTGGAGGCGCCCGGCGGCGCTGGCGGCCCGTTGGGCAAAGATGTCGAGAATCAGTTCACTGCGGTCGCTCACCGGCAGATCGAGGAGCCGCTCCAGATTGCGGGCTTGCACCGGTGTGAGCTCCCGGTCTGTCACTACCAGGGTGGCGCCGAGCCGCCGGGCCTCCAGGGCCGCTTCACCCACTTTCCCCTCACCCCAGAGGGTCTGGGGGGCAACCTGGCTGCGGCGCTGCTCCACCACTCCCACCGACAGGGCACCGGCGCTGCCTACGAGTCCCTCCAGTTCGGCGATCAGGCGCTGGGCCCGGCCGCGGTCGCCCGGGGTGAGGGCTAGCAGCAGCACCCGTTCAGGGCCGTCTTGGCTGGCGCCAAAGGAGCCAGCGCTGGCTGCATTTGGTGGGGTGAGGCTGAGGGGATCTCGGCCGCACAGCTCGGCTAGATCTTCAGTCGCTTCGCTTGCCCAGGGTTCGGCGGCGTTGGGGTGGGCCACCAACAGTTGGGCGGGCCATTGGCCCCCCGCCCCCGCCCTGTCGCCGAAGCGCAGCCAAACGAGGGGCGCTATATCCAGCCCCACGATTCCCTCCTGGCGGCCGGCTTCGAGTTGTTTGGTTCGGCCGCAGCAGGTGATCAGCCGCAGCTCGGAACCCTGGCGGCGCTCCGAGCCGGGCAGGCGCTCCAGCAGCCGGCCCGATTGCTCCAGCGGCCCCACCCAGAGCAGCCGGCACAGGCCCCGGCTATCCACTACCAAGGTGAGCGGCAGCTCCAGCTCACGGCTTTCGCTGGCAAGCCGCTGCAAGCAGAGCAATTCAGCTATCTGGTCGTCCGGATGGCGGCGGTGACAGAGGCGTTCCAGGCGTCTTTTTTGGGCGGGTCGCAAGCCGGCCGTGCGCCCCGCCAGGCCGCCTTGTTTCACCACAGGCCTTGTTTCACCACAGATAGACAGCGATTACGGATTTGATCATGGGCGGGCCTTGCTCACCACAAACTTGGGCTCCCGGCAGGGTCACCGGGGCCAGTCCGCTAGCCAGCCGGCGACCACTTTGAACTGATGAGATTTGCCAGGTAAGCGGGCCAGGTAGGCCAGTTTGCGGATCTGAAATGCCGCCGCTCCCGCCAGGGTGAATCCGCCGCCAACGAGGCTTGCTTCACCTCGGCCCAGGCTCATCATTTCGCCGAGGTCGTTGTAGTTGAAGGGATCGAGGGGTTCGCCAGCAAGGGAATGCATCAGGTTGGCGGCCAGGCACTCAGCTTGTTGGAAGGCCACTTGGGCCGTGGCTGGCAGGGGTAACTCCTGCTGGGCAATGTCGCCCAAGGCAAATAGGTGGGGCTGATCGACCAGCTGCAGGCTGGGCTCGCAGCTCAGTCGTCCAAGTCGGTCGACGGGAATTGGCGGCTGGCATTCAAGCGATTGAAAGCGCAGGCCTGCAGTCCAGATAACCGCATCAACCTTCAGCTGTTCCGAGCCCGCTGGCCCCAGCAGCGTCAGTCCACCTGGTTGTACCGCCTCGACGCGGGTGTGGGTTCGCAGCCTCACATCCCGGCGTTGCAGGGCCTGTTCAGCCTGTTCTCGGTTGAAGGCCTTGGCCTGGGGGAGCAGTCCGGGGCCCTGCTCAATCAGGTCCACAATCGTGCTCCCCTGCAATTGGTCGGCCAGCTTGCAGGCCAATTCCACCCCGCTGGCACCAGCTCCCACCACGGCCAAACGCTGCAGGGGCAGGGACCGCTCCTTCAAGGTCTGGATTAGCCGCTGCAGCCGTTCCACGTCTGCCAAGGTGCGAAAACCGAGGCTGTATTCAGCTACGCCGGGGATGCCGAAGTCATTGGCCTGGGCACCCGTGGCCAGCACCAGGCGGCTGAAGGCCAGGCACCGGCCGCTGGCGGTATGCACCTGTGAAGACTGGGCGTCGATGCGCACAACCCGGTCCTGCAGCCAGGCCACCCCTTTGCCGGCCAGCAAACTGTCGTAGCGAGGTGCGATCTCCCAGCTGCGCAGTTCGCCGCTCAGCAGTTCGTAAAGCAGGGGCAGAAATAGGAAGCGATCGTTGGGTTCGATCAGCAGGATTGGTGGATGGTGGCGGCGCTCTGCCAGGGCGAGGGCGGTGTAAAGCCCACCAAAGCCCCCGCCCACGATCACCACCGGTGCGGTTGGCGGGGTCACCGCAGCCTGCGATCGCGCCGCCTCAGGATTCAGCATTGCTTTGGTGGTCTTTCGCCGGCACCTGCTTTTGAACCCTAACCAGCGACTCACTCAAAGGGCGATGATGGTTTGATGCAGATGGACCAAGTGCCAGCCCTTTCACCCGATGGCGCCGGACGGCCGATCGATCTGGACGCTGCCAGGGCACTGCTTGCACCCTTGTCGGCCCAAGAGCGCCTGAGCTGGGCTCAGAACACCTTCGGGGCAGGATTTGCTTTAACAACCAGTTTTGGCATCCAGTCGGCAGTTTTGCTGCACATGGCCAGTGAGCTGACCGCCAATATCGGCCGGCCCGTAACCGTGATCTGGGTTGATACAGGCTATCTGCCGCCGGAGACCTATCAATACGCCGAGCGCCTGGTAGAGCAGCTCCAGCTTCAGTTAGTGGTAGCCCAGTCAGCCATGAGCCCGGCCCGGATGGAAGCTCTGCACGGCCGCCTTTGGGAAACCGACCAGGGCGGAGATCTGGCGCTTTATCACCGCATCCGCAAGGTGGAACCCCTCGACCGGGCCCTCACTGATCTGGCGGTGACCTGTTGGGCCAGTGGTGTGCGCGGCAGCCAGACCGATCACCGCAAGGCCATGGAACCGCTGGATGCGGTGCGTCAGCGCTGGTCGCTGCGGCCCCTTCTCTCCTGGAGTAAACGCGATGTTTACTACTACATGGAAGAGCACAAATTGCCCCAGCACCCGCTGTTTGAGCAGGGTTATTCCACGGTGGGCGACTGGCACTCCAGTGCTCCTGACCTAGGAGATGTCAGCGGCCGGGCGACCCGTTTCGGTGGTCTCCAACAGGAATGTGGCATCCATCTGCCGGGATTGATGGGCGAGGGCATCTGAACGAGGGCCGTTGGCTGCTGATCGGCAATAGCCGATGGCACTGGGCAGAAGGTGAGCTGGGCTGCCTGCGTACGTGGAGTGCTCCAGCCGGTGTGGGCGAGTTTGAGGGGCTGGTTGCTTGGGCTGCGGTGGGCCCGGTGCCTGCCTCTGCTCCACTGCCGCTGGAGCGGCGTCTGCATTTGAAAGATGTGCCCTTGTTGGAGCAGCCTGGCTGGCTGGGGGTGGATCGTGCCCTAGTGGGTTGGCGGGCCTGGTGCCTTGCCTCTGGTCCCGTATTGGTGGCGGACGGCGGCACCGCCTTGAGCCTCACCCTGGTCACCAGCGATGGCCGATTTGGGGGAGGACGGTTGCTAGCCGGAGCTGCCTTGCAGTTGCGGGCCCTGGCTGCTGAAACTGCAGGACTGCCTGCCTTGGACCCGCCCTTAGATTTGCCCCCGGAACTTTGGCCTCACTCCACACCAGAAGCTATGGCCGCTGGGGTTTTGCGGGGTCTGGCGGCCGCCATGGCCGCCGCTGGGCGTGATGCCCAAACCAGCTGCCCGGGCTGCAGTTTTTGGCTCACGGGAGGAGATGGCCCCCTGCTGAAACCATTGCTGCAGCAGCTGCTAGTCAGTGCCATGCCGCTGCAGCTGGCTCCAGACCTGGCCCTTGAGGCCTTGGCTGCACTCAGGCCAGGCCCAGATCGCTGAGGATGTCGTCAGCCATGGTTTCGGACTTCACCTTTGTGTAGATCTTTTCGATCTTTCCTTCTGCATCCACCACAAAGGTGTGGCGCATCATGCCCATGTATTCCTTGCCCATGAATTTCTTCAGCCCATAGCTCCCATAGGCCGCGGCCACTGCGCAGGGCTCGGCGTCGCTTAGCAAGGTGAAGGGAAGGTCATATTTGGCGATAAATTTGGCGTGGCTGCTGGCGCCGTCTTTGCTGATGCCGAGCACGGTGATGGCTTGCTTTTCGAATGCGCCCCACTGGTCGCGGAAATTGCAGGCTTCTTTGGTGCAGCCAGGGGTGTCGTCCTTGGGATAGAAGTAGATCACCACCCGTTGGCCCTTGAACTGGGAAAGTTTCACCTCCGTTCCGCTCTGGTCTGGCAAGGTGAAATCGGGGGCGGGATCGCCGATCTGCAAGGTCATTGAACGTCCAACTGAACTCACGAGTGAGCCTAGGCAGCAGCTTGGATCTGCCGCAGCGCCCAGCCCCCCAGCTATGGCTGCGCTGTCTGGAGGGGGGCGACCTCGGTTGTTTATCTACTGATGAATGGAGTTGGGGCTTGGGCCTGCCTGAGCTGCAGCGAAGTCGCTACTTCCAGAGCCGGGCGCTGCTCCGGCAGCAGCTGGCTGAGGTATTGGGCTGCGCTGGTGCCGCGGTGCCTCTCCATAGTCCGCCCGGCCAACCACCACTCTTACGGGCTGGTCTGGGATGGGTCAGTCTCAGCCATAGCGGCGCTGGCTTGCTGATTGGCTACTCCGGCTCTCCCATCGGAGTAGACCTCGAATCCACTGCTCGACCTATTGAGCCAGCTGGATTGATGCGGCGGTTTTATCCAGAGCCTGAACAGGCGCAGTTGCGGGATTTGACTGGGGAGGAGCTACGGCGAGCGGTGCTTAACAGCTGGGTGCTGAAGGAAGCGGCTATCAAGTGGCGCCATCGCACCCTTGCAGCAGAACTGGCTCAGTGGTGTTACGACCACACCAGCGGTGGCTTACTAAATCTCAGTGATGGGGCCAAGCCTGATCACAGCAGCGCTCTGCAGCAGGATTGGCGTTGGGCGGCGGTTGGTGAGGGTTGTGCAGGTTTGATGTTGCAGTCGCCAGGACAGCCTGAAGAATTGATGGGACAGCAGGGCGCTTGATTGTTCTAAAAACGCAGATTTACTACTGAAATACAATGCAAATCTTTCGGTTTTGTGTCGATGCGCCACGCTGACTTGCATCTTTGGTGACATGCGGCACTGCGTGGCTACGTTCGGAATGAACTGATTCCATTACTCTCGTGATCAAGCGTTTGCTGGCCGGCCTTTTTGTGGGTACGGCCCTCTCGGCGGTGGCTATGCCAGCGTCCGCCGCAGTCGACAACAATCTCCCCGTTCGTTGGAACACCGGCGGCGCCGTGTGGTCTACCAACCAGGATGCCTTTAATACATTTCTGCAGTCTGGCGAAGTCACCGATCGGGGCCTGGAAGGGGGCCTGAACCGCTCCGGCTGGACTGCTGCCGAGGTGCGTGAAGGCATGAATAAGTCCTACAACGTGGACTTCGTTGGCGTCTCCCGCTTCCTCTACTCGGATGCCGGTGTGAAGTTCCTCAAGAACCAAACCACCAGCTACTTCCCTTACTGGAGCATGAACACCTTCGCGGTGCAGGCTCTGCGCTCGGCGATCGTGGCTGATGCCCGTGACGGCCAGATCTCCTCGGCCGGCATCATGAATGCCCTGCCTACCGACATGCGCCTGGCCGACTTCTGCAACACCTACACCGGTGCCCAGAATGTCTGTGCCGAAGGTCGCTGCCAAGGTGACGCCCAGTGCACCTCCCTGCTCTCCTGGTACGTGTTCCTGCCGGCCTGCATCCAGGCCAACCAGATGGCTGATCCCGTGGCTGAAGTACGCACAATGGCCCCAGCCCCGGTTCAGCAGGT
Organism: Cyanobium sp. Maggiore-St4-Cus; assembly: GCF_024345615.1. NCBI lineage: Bacteria > Bacillati > Cyanobacteriota > Cyanophyceae > Synechococcales > Prochlorococcaceae > Cyanobium > Cyanobium sp. Maggiore-St4-Cus. The sequence goes on along the minus strand of NZ_JAGQBL010000012.1, from coordinate 72,925 downwards.
CCAACCTGAGGCTATCCGCGGCCTCTGGTGAGCCTGGCCTTTGGTGAGCATGTCCTTGGTGTTCGGCTCTCGCTAGGCGAGTCGCCACCTCAGCTGCCCCGGCTTGCGCCGGGGCTTTTTCATGTGTTTAGGGGCGTTTGCAGTGCGTCTGCACGCCTTGCCCTTACCAAGGTGTGCTCAAGGGCCTGGGGCAGGGGCTGGCCCAGCACACGGCTAAATGCTTCTCGCAGGCTTTGCACGGCATCACTGGCTAGGGGCTTGCCGCGGAGTGCGGCCATCGCTTCGAGATAGGAGCTGGCCGGGGCCAGCCAGCGTTCGATCAGCTCGGCAGTCAGCTCGAGTTGGAGTGATTCCTGCCACTGCTCCTGTTGCACTTGCCATCCCGCGGCGATCAAGCTGCGTTGGCTGATTAGGCCGGTGCTCTGGGCCTGGATCAGTCGCTGCCCCTCCAGGTGAGTTAGCTCCTCCAGCAAGGTTTGCAGGGGGGGTTCTGCCGTGCCGAGCAGGGACCGCAGGCCTGCTGCTGGACCGAGTTGGGGAGTGCTGAACAGCAGGCGCCATTGGCCGGTTTGGCCCAGCAGCGCGCCAGCTTGGCCGATCCAGGCCTCGATTTGTTCGGCGCTGAGGCCCTGCCAGGGTTGCCGCGCTATCACCCAGTCGAAGCGGGCATCGGAGTCAAGGGCGAGTTGCGGTTCGAGCTGGGAGTTAAGGGCGGCGGGGGTTTGGGGAGGCACCAGCAGCAGCTGGGGTTGGCGCAGGCTGTCGAGCACCTTCAGCTGGGCTTGCAGCCGCTCCCGGTCGGAGGCCTGGGCCACGGTGATCACTACCCCGCCCTCGGGCGTAGCGGCCAGGGGATCAAGGGCCCATAGCAACGACCTCGCTTCCAGCACCAGCACCCGCGCTTGGCGTTGCCAGATCACGCCTGCCCAGAAGCGATGTCTCAGGGTGTCGAGTCGTTCTCCCTCGGCGGCGGCTTGCCGCTGCAGCCAGCGCTCCAGCTGGGGATCTTCCGGACTGCTGCTAAGCACGTCGCCCTGATCCGCCGCCATCTCAGCGGCAGCCGCCAGCTGGGCGGCCCGTCGCTGTTGCAGGCGCTCGCGCCTCTGGCCCTCCCAGCCCAGGCTGCCCGGTTGCCAGAAAATCTCACCTTGAAGTGCGCCAGGCAAATACTGCTGGGCTACCCAGTGCTCGGCGTAGGCATGGGGGTAGCGGTAGCCCACTCCATCGCCAAAAGCCTGGCCATCACGGTTGGCATCGCGCAGGTGGGCGGGCACCTGTTGGCGGTTGGCGCTGCGCACGCTTTTTAGGGCATCGAAGAAACCGAGCAAGCTGTTGCTCTTCTCCGCTCCCGCCAAATAGAGAGCTGCCTGGGCCAGCGGGTAAAGCCCCTCTGGCAATCCCACTCGCTCGAAGCTGGCCGCGCAGGCTTCCACCACCACCACGGCCTGGGGATCGGCTAAGCCGATGTCTTCCCCGGCAGCGATCAACATGCGCCGGAAGATAAAGCGCGGGTTTTCGCCCGCCTCCACCATGCGGGCCAACCAGAAAAGGGCCGCATCTGGATCGGAACCGCGCAACGATTTGATGAAGGCGCTGATTGTGTCGAAGTGGGCATCCCCCTGCTTGTCGTAGAGCACCGCGCGCTGCTGAATCGACTCCTCGGCGATGGTCAGATCGATCCTGATGGAGCCATCAGCACCGGGAGGAGTGGTCTCCACCGCCAGCTCCAGGGCATTCAGCAAGCTGCGGGCATCGCCGCCGGCCACATCAACCAGGTGGTCGGCCGCTGCTGCGGCTAGGTCAATCGAGCGTTCGCCGTAGCCCACTGCCGGATCCCGCAGGGCCCGTTCCAGCAGCTGGCGCAGGTGTGCTGGCTCAAGCGGTTGCAGGCGAAACAACCGCGAACGGCTTACCAGGGCTTTGTTCACCTCGAAAAAGGGGTTTTCGGTGGTGGCTCCGATCAGATTCACCGTGCCGTTTTCTACCCAGGGCAGCAGGGCGTCTTGTTGTGCACTGTTGAAACGGTGCACCTCGTCGATGAACAGGGTGGTGCGCAGGCCATGGTGCGCCAGGCGCTGCTGGGCCGCGTCCACCTCGGCCCGCAGATCCTTGACGCCGGCAAGTACGGCATTGAGGCTGCTGAAGTGGGCCCTGGTGCTGCCAGCAATGATCCGGGCCAGGGTGGTTTTGCCCACCCCCGGCGGGCCGTGCAGGATCAGGTTGCCGACTCGATCTGCAGCGATGGCGCGTCTTAGCAGGCGTCCCACACCGAGGATCGACTCCTGACCGACGAAGTCATCAAGGCTGCGGGGCCGCAGCCGGTCGGCCAGGGGCGCGACCCGGGCCAGGGTGATGTCGCGTTGATGGCTGAACAGGTCGCTCACGAGGTCGCCGCAGCGCCGTTCTGAGTCCATCATCGGCCTGCCGGCGATACGCTCCGGCCATGCGGCGCGCCCGATCCACCATCACACCCATGCTCCGCCCAGTTGTTTCCCCGCTATTGATTTTCACGGCGATGGCCTCTGCCCTGGTTGTGGGGTGTCAGCAGGGCCGCGAGCCAGCCCCGCGGCTGCCTGTGGTGCAGAGCCAGCGCCTGGAAACTGCCGAATTTCAGGCCAGTTTTGACACCGTGAGCACCCTGGAGGCCGAGGAGGAAGTGGATCTGGCGGCCCAGGCGGGGGGCCGCATTCAGCGATTGTTGGTGCGTCAAGGAGATCGGGTGAGCCAGGGTCAGCTGCTGCTGGTGCTCGACCAGGCCCAGCTCAGGGCCGAGGTGGCCAGCCTGCGCGCTCAGATGCAGACCAACCGCCTCAATTACCAGCGATATCAAGACCTGGCCCGTCAAGGTGCGGCCAGTGCCCTGCAGCGGGATGAATTTCGCCAGGCCTACATCGCTGCCCGCGAAGCCCTGGTGGCGAAGGAGGCCGATCTCGCCTTCAAGGATCTGCGGGCGCCGATCAGCGGCATGGTGGCCGATTTGCGCGTCAAGCAGGGCGATGTGATTGCCGCTGGCGTGCCGATTACCCGCTTGATCCGCAACGACAATCTCCTGGCTCGCATCGATGTACCTGCCACCTATGCCGATCGTGTTCGGCCGGGCCAGAGGGTGCTGCTGCTGGCCGCCTCCAGCTCCCAGCCCCTGGCGGAGGGCCCGGTGATCTCGGTGGATCCGGGGGTGAGCGCCCCAACTCAGACGCTGCTGGTGAAGGCGTCGTTTGCTAACCCGCGGGGCAGCCTGCGTAATGGCCAGCGCAGTCGCACGCGGCTGGTGCTGGATGGGCGCCAGGAGTTGGCAGTTCCCTTCACCGCGGTGACCAGGTTGGCAGGACAGCCATTTATATTTTTAGTGGGCAGCTTGGCTGAGCTGGAGCAGCGGCCAGGCAAGGCTCCCATCGCCGAGCTGCGCCGCTTGCCAAGAGGCACCCTGTTTGCCTTGCAAACTCCGGTGCAGATAGGAGATCTGCAAGGAACCCTCTATCCACTGCAGCGGGGGGGGCAGGGTGTTGCACAGGAAGGCGATCGGCTGATTACCGCTGGCCTGCTCAACCTGCGCCATGGTGCCCCGGTGCAACTTGCGAGGCAGGCCAAAAAGGCAGGCATCCGGTAACTTGCCCTTGGATGCTCAGTGGATGTGAACAGAGCGGTTGCGGTCTCCTCTCTTCTAGGGCTGCTGTGCGCAGGGGGGTGTGCGACCAAACAGGCCTCCCGGCCACCGCTAGTAGTGCAGTCCGAAATCATCGGCGAGGCTGATTTCAGCCCCTCGATTGAGGTGATCAGCCAGCTCAGCTCCACCAGTGATGTGGCACTGCGCCCCGAGGTTGATGGGCGGGTGGTGAAGATCCTGGCGACCCAGGGCCAGCGGGTGAAGGCGGGCCAGCCGATCTTGGTGCTCGACAACGTGCAGCAATCGGCAAACCTGGATGCCAGCAAGGCCGAGGCCCGTAAGAATCTGGTTAACGCGGAACGCTACATCTTTTTGAACGAGCAGGGAGCGGTATCCACCAAGGATCGCGACTTCTACGTGACCCAGGCGATTCAAAGCCGCGACCAAGTGCGCGCCAATGCGGCCACTTTGGGCTACAAATTCGTGACGGCACCGATCAGCGGCGAGATCGGCGATCTCGATACGGTGAAGTTGGGTGATTACGTGCGCCAGGGACAGGCGATCACCGGCATTGTCGACAACTCAAGTCTTTGGACCCTGATGGATGTGCCCGCCACCCGCTCATCGCGGGTGGCGCTTGGCCAGACCGTGCAGCTGGTGACCCAGGGCAACCCGCCTCTATCTGCGACGGGGAAGGTGGTGTTTATTTCCCCTTACTACGGAGTGAGCGGTAGTAGTTCTTCGCCAAACACGGTGCTGGTCAAGGCCTCCTTCCCCAACGCAACTGGCCAGCTCAAAACAGGTCAGTACGTGCGCAATCTGATTGTCACCGGCAACACCCGCCAGCTTTCCGTGCCGGTGCAGGCAGTGATGATGCAGGCCCAACAGCCTTTTGTTTATCGAGTGCTGCAACTCAGCCAGGTGCTCGCCAAGATCCGCGCCTCCACCCAAATTCCTGAGGCGCAGAAGCAGAAGCTTGAGGCCCTGCCGCCCAATACTCCGATCGTGGTGCAGACCCCAGTGCAGCTTGGGGAGCTGGAGGGCAATCGCTACCCGCTGGTCTCCGGCCTGCAGAAAGGAGAAAGGGTGGTCGTCTCAAATACGGCGCTGTTGCGTACCGGCATGCCAGTGAAACTCTCGAGCGGAAGCAACTGAGAAAGGTATGTCACTCTCCGATAATTTCATCAAGCGGCCTGTCCTTACTACCGTTTGCAGCATCCTGATCGTGCTGCTGGGAATCATTGCGATCCCCGGCCTGCCAATTGAAAACCTGCCGAATATTGCGCCACCACTCATTCAGGTGACCTCTAATTACGGCGGTGCTAATTCCATAGTGACGGAACAGGCCGTTACCAATCCGCTCGAGCAGCAGATCAACGGTGTGCCGGGCGCGGCCTATATCTCATCGACCAGCTCAAATACTGGTCAGAGCATTATTCAGGTTTATTTTGAGGAAGACACGGATATCAACATCGATCAGGTAAACGTTCAAAATCGCGTTTCCCTGGCCATGCCTCAGTTGCCCCAGCAGGTCTCGGCAACTGGGGTGTCGGTGATGCAGAGCACCCCATCGATTCTGCTGGCCTATCAGGTCACGTCTAGCCAGGGTCAATTTGATGCTTCCTATATCAACGGCTTGATTTATGAGCAGCTCTACTACCAGCTTGAGCGGGTCCCCGGAGTCGCTCAAGTCAATCTGCTGGGAGGTAGTAACCCTGCCTTCTGGCTGTTTGTTGATCCAAGCAAGCTCAGTGCCAACCAGCTGACTGCCGACCAAATCGTCAGTGCGGTCAAGAGTCAAAACAGCATCGCTATTGGTGGCCTGATTGGTGGTCCGCCAGCCGGAGGAGATCAGCTGTTCGCCTACCCGATCCTGGTGGCTGACAACGGCAACTTGATGTCAGTAGATCAGCTCAATGACCTAATAGTTGGTAAGTCACCACAGGGCAATTTGCTACGGCTGCGCGATGTGGGCCAGGCTACCTACGGGTTTAATACCTTTGCTCAGCAGGCGGTGAGTTACGACGGGTTCCCGTCTATCACCGTTGCGGTATTCCAAACTCCAGAGAGCAATGCTCTAGATGTATCCGAGGCTGTGGTGGCCGTGATGAATCAATTCACCCAGTCAGCTCCGCCTGGGATCGCGGTTAAAGAAATTTATAATATCGGTCAGTTTATTGAGTCTGCGGTTGAAGGGGTAACTGATGCCCTTGGCCTAGCAATTGTGCTGGTGCTAGTGATTCTGTTTCTCTTTCTGCAGAACTGGCGAGCCACGGTGGTGCCCAGTCTGGCGATCCCGATCTCACTCATTGGTACTTTCGCCTTCATCAATGCTTTTGGATTTTCCATAAACCAGCTCACCTTGCTGGGCTTGGTGCTTGCTACTGGCTTGGTGGTGGATGACGCAATCGTGGTAATCGAGGCGGTTTCTAAAAATCTTGAGAGTGGCATGAGTCCACGCAAGGCGGCTATGGCCTGTATGGGTGAGCTAACTGGTGCTCTGATCGCTACATCGCTTGTGTTGATGGCGGTATTTGTGCCAGTAGCTTTTTACCCGGGTGGTATTGGCATCATCTACAAGCAATTCGCCCTCACGATCGCCTTTTCGATCGCCATCTCTACCTTCAATGCCCTGACCTTCTCGCCAATGATGTCGGCCCTGATTCTCAAGTCGGAGCAGCCTCCGAAGCCCAAGGGTTGGGGTTGGACCATCGGTGGTGTGGTAGTGGGCTTGGCCTTCGGCCGCTTCAGCGCCGCATCCTTTGGCGTCGGTGCCTACGTCTTTGGAGTTGTCGTGTTCGGGTTGGCTGGTAGCCGGCTTGCCTCAATTTTTGAGCAATTCAATCGGTTTTTTGCTTGGTTGCAGAGCAGTTATGCCCGCTTACTTGAGGTGCTGATCCGCCGCCGAAAATATGTTGTTGCTGGCCTCGCTGGCGGCATTGTGCTCACCGCGCTTGCTTTCTCGGCCCTGCCCTCGGCTTTCATCCCTGAGGAAGACCAGGGATATGGGGTGGGAATTTTCCAGTTGCAGAACGGTGCCTCCCTCAGTCTCACCCAGCAAACTGGCCTGGAGATTGCCAAGGTGCTCAAGGAGGAGCCTGACATCACGGCGGCTTCGGTGGTTAGCGGCTACGGCTTCAACGGCTCCAGCCCAGACCAGGGTGTGTTCTTCTTCGGCCTTAAGCCCCTTGAGGAGCGTAGTGGTGCTGATCAGAAAGCACCGGCAATTGTGGAGCGACTCAATGCCAAGCTTTCTAAAATTAGCAGTGGTCTAGTTGTTGCAGCCCAACCGCCCGCGATTCCTGGTTTCTCGGCCCAGGGTGGCTTTTACTTTCAGTTCAACGACTTAAGCAATGGCGCATACAGCTTTAACCAACTCGACGCCCTAGCTCAAAAGCTTGTGGCAGCTGGTACGGCATCCGATCAGTTTTCAAGCCTTTACACCCAGTTTATCCCCAGCGCCCCTGCATTTGGTCTGAAAATTGATCGCTCGATTATGGGCGCTCTGAACATCGATTTCCAGCAGGCGATGCAGACGATTGCCGTGCTCGCAGGTGGCAACTACTCAGGCTTGACCTATGAAAATGGCCAGGTGCGCAATATCTATGTGCAGTCAGAGGCTTCCGGCCGCAGCACCCTTGAGGATGTGCTCAGTTACTACGTGCGCAATCGCGACAACAAACTAGTGCAGGTCAGTGAGTTTGCTTCGTCAGAACTCACCAGTGCCCCTCCGGTTATTAGTCACTACAACCTTTATCGAACAATTTTGATTCAGGGTGCGGAGGCGGTTGGTAAGAGTTCTGGCCAGGCCTTGACGGCTATTCAGCAGATCTTTAAGCGGCTTGATTTCAATAATATTGGCTATGCATTCACTGGTCTGGCTTCCTTGCAGCTTTCTGCCGGTAACGCCAGTGTGCTCGTGTTTGGTCTGGGTATTTTGATTGTTTATCTAGTGCTTTCGGCCCAGTACGAGAGCTATGTCACCCCAGTCATTATTTTGATGACAGTCCCCTTGGCCATGCTTGGAGCACTGGTGTTCTTGGCCCTCCGCTCCATTGATCTAAATATTTATGCCCAGGTGGGTCTGGTTACCTTAATTGGCTTGGCTGCCAAGAACGGCATCTTGATTGTTGAGGTTGCTGAGCAGCATGTTGCCAATGGCATGAGCTTTGCGGAAGCGGCTATTTCTGCTGCTGAGTCACGCATGCGTCCAATTCTGATGACCGCGATCGCCTCGCTGGCTGGATTTCTGCCCCTTGTGGTGGCAACCACCGCTGGAGCAAATAGTCAGCAATCTCTAGGCACGGTGATATTTGGGGGGCTACTAGTTGCCACAGTGCTTTCGCTTGGCGTTGTGCCTCCTTTCTATGTGGTGATTAAAAACTTTGAGGCTCGCTGGTTGCCTGAATCCACACCCGAGACAACCGCTTAGGTGATCACGGTGGGGCGATCCATCCCCGTGCGGGTTTTGATTTCGGCCAGTCCATCGATTGCCGTGATCAGCTCGCCGAGGGCGATTTGGGGATCCTGGCTGAGGTTGCCGCTGGGCTGCACATAGCTCTCGAGATACACCCGTAGGGTTGCCCCCTGGGTGCCAGTGCCTGAAAGGCGCAACACCACCCGGCTGCCGTCATCGAGCAGCAGTCGCAGCCCCTGGCCGGTTGTGAGGGAGCCGTCCACTGGATCGGTGTAGGCGAAGTCGTCGGCGGTAGCGACGCTGCGGCCGGCGAAGCTTTGGCCCACCAGCGCGGGCTGCATCTCCTTGATGCGGTTGTAGAGGCCGTGGGCGGCCTCGCTGGCGATGGCTTCGTAGTCGTGGCGAGAGTAGTAGTGCCGGCCGAAACGGCTCCAGTGCTCGGCCATGATCCTGCTCACCGGTGCCTGCTTCCTGGCCAGGATCTGCAGCCAGAAAAGCACCGCCCAGAGGCCATCTTTTTCGCGGATGTGGTTGCTGCCCGTGCCGAAGCTTTCCTCACCGCAAAGGGTGATGCGCCCCGCATCGAGCAGGTTGCCGAAGAATTTCCAGCCCGTTGGCGTTTCGAAGCAGGCCAGACCAAGCTCCTTTGCCACCACATCGGTGGCGGCGCTGGTGGGCATCGAGCGAGCCACACCGGCTAGGCCATCGGCATAGCCCGGGGCCAAGGTGGCGTTGGCGGTGAGTACCGCCAGGCTGTCGCTTGGGTTCACGAAGCAGCGCGCCCCCAACACCATGTTGCGGTCGCCGTCGCCATCGCAGGCGGCACCGAATTTGTAGGCATCGCTGCCCATCAGCAGCTCGGCTAGGTCATGGGCGTAGGTGAGGTTGGGATCGGGGTGGCCGCCGCCAAAATCTTCTAGGGGGATGCCGTTGCGCACCGTGCCCGCGGGAGCGCCAAGCAATTCTTCGAAGATCCGGCTGGCGTATGGGCCGGTCACCGCGTGCATGGCATCGAAGGCCATCGGAAAGTCGCCCCGCAATAGATCGCCGATCTGGTCGAAGTCGAACAGGCGCTGCATCAGCGCTACGTAGTCGTCTACGCCATCGATAACCTCAACCTGCAGGTCGCCAATGCTGCTGAGCCCTGGCGTTGAGAGGTCGGGATCGATGCAGCCTTCGCAGATCCGATAGCCGCCTAGTTCCAAGGTGGCGGCGTAAATCGCGTCGGTGATCGATTCCGGCGTGGGGCCGCCGTTGGCGCCGTTGATCTTGACGCCGAAATCGCCATCGGGGCCGCCGGGGTTATGGCTGGCCGAGAGAATCACCCCGCCCACGGCGCCGTGTTGACGTATCAGGTGGGAGGCGGCTGGGGTGGAGAGGATGCCTCCGGTGGTGGTAATCAGCCGGGCCACGCCATGGGCGGCGGCCATGCGGGCGATCACGTTGATGGCTGCGAGGTTGCCGTAGCGACCGTCACCTCCCACTACCAAGGTGCCGCCGGCCACGCCTGGCAGCACCTGCAGGCTCGCTTCGATGAAGCTCTCCAGGTAGTGGGGGGTCTGGAACTGGCGACTGCTCTTGCGCAGACCGGAGGTGCCGGGCTTCTGGTCGCTGAAAGGCTGGGCCAGGGAAATCTGCCGAATGCTCACGGGATTACTGCTGGTCATCGGCCGAATCCACAGGGGCACTGGGGCACCAAATTAGCCTTGGCTTGTCACCTTTTCAGAACTGACTAGCTTCCAAGGGAAGGCAGTTGATTGGGGACAGGGGTGTTGGCCGAAAACAGGTTTGCCAGTGGGCACATTTGGAGATTGGCTTGCTTAGCTGGCTTGGCGCTAACAGCCAGCTCCTTGGCGGCCACAGAAGCCGGCCGGGCGGCAGTGATGGGGGGAGCCCGCGCCCTTCCTTTGGCGGAGGCGGTGCAGCGCAGTCGGTTGGCAGCTGAAGCAGTGATCCAGCGACGCGGCAAGGAAACCTGCCTGCGCGGCAAGCTCACCAATGCCTTACTGGGCCTGTCAGCCAGCTGTGAAGTTGCTGCTCAGAAGGATGGTCTCTGTGCCTTGGCCGATCAGGCGGTGGTGCAGGTCGGCTGGTCGCTGGCTTTTATGGACAGCACTGCCCAGCAGGTGCTGAACCTGATCGAGAGCCAGCCGGGACCAGGATCAGGACCCCGGAATTAGGTTGAACACACCTTTTTTCTCCTTGGGTTTGGTGTCGGTTTTGCTCGGGGCGACCGAGCGGGTCTGCTGTTTGCAGAAGGGGATCACGTCCTGGCCGGCTCGGTTGAGAGCTTCGCGCCTTTCAAAAGTGTTTGTGGTAGCTGGCTTTGCCCGTTCGCGGATCGTCCAGATGGCGTCCTTGCAGGTGGCGCCAAGGCGGGGGTGATCCATCAGCGGATCGGCCATGGTGCTTGCCTTGCCGCAGGCTTCAATTGTGTTGTCTCTTCCGCAGGCGAAGGTTTGGAGCTGGAGCTCGCGCAACAGGTCCATGGATGGGTACGGCGGGTCCTTGGGTGCTGCCTGTAGGGGTGCAGCCAGCAGGGCGATCAGGCCAAGGGCAAGTGCGGGATCAATCCGAGGCGCGGCCATGGTTCCACCGGGGTTGCTCCCATCATGGCGCTCCTGGCAGCTGGGCTAGTCCCTGGCGCAGCGGCTGTTGCTGCTGGCTCCAGTGGGCAGCGATCGCGGGGCCCACAAGGGGTGCGGCGATCGCCAGAGCCCCCCGCAACCAACCCTGCTGCCGCAACTGCTCTCCCCGGGCTGCTTCAGCAGCCTGCAGGGTTTGCATGCTGATGATTTCGGGCCGCCGCTCCGCCTCAATTTGGACGGCCACCCCATCAAGGGCAGCGCCGCTGCAGCCACTGCTGAGCAGAGGCAACAACCGCATGGCGGCTACCCAGGCATCACGCAGGGCCATGTTGATGCCCTGGGCTCGCACCGGTCCCATCGGGTGGGCCGCATCGCCAAGCAGTAGCAGGCCCGGTTGGCACCAGCGCTCCGCTAGTCCCACCTGCACCGTCAGCCGGCTGGGCGACCCCAATCCGTCGCGCCACTGCCGTAGCCAGGCCGCTAGCTGAGGCGGACTCAAGGCTGCCATCCGCTCGATCCAGCCTTCTCTGCTGAGCTCGGGTGTGGCTTGAGACTTGCCCACAACCCAGCCCAGCTGCACGCCGCCGCTGGCGCTTTCGAAAGCGCTGAAAACCCCCTGGGGCCCCACCAGGGTGGTGAAGGAGCCAGCTAAGGGCGAGGCCGCGGGACTGGCCAGTTGAAACCAGAGCAAGTCGATCGGGCTGGGGCTGCTCTGCAGCGCTAGCCCTGCCTTCTGGCGCACCAGGGAGCCCCGGCCATCGCAGCCGATGACAAGGTCGGCAGGTAGCTGACTGCCATCGCGCAGTTGCACCCCCGCCACCCGCTCCTGCTGCCACAGCAGGTCAACCACCGGTTGGCCCCGCTCAATCGCAAAGGAGGGGTAGGTGCTGCCCCGTTTCAGCAGGGCCTCCAGCAGGGCCGGCTGGCTCACCAGGGTGCAGGGCCGGCTCGGATCGCCGCCGAGGGGCTCGGTGGCGGTGAATAGCTCCTGGCCATTCACCACGAAGCGCCATTCCACCAGGGGCCGGTGGGGCAGGCCTGGAATCAGCTCGAGCAGCCCCATGGCCGCCAGGCCCTCTAGCCCTGAGGGCATCAGCGCTTCGCCGCGGAATTGACGCTCCAGGTTGGTGCCGGCCTCCACCAGGGTTACGGCCACACCGCCACGGGACAGCAGTAGGGCCAAGCTGGCCCCCGCCGGTCCGGCACCCACCACCACCACCTTGGGGCGGTGGCTCAAGGGGCCACTCAAACGAAGGAGTTGTAGTTGCGAGTGCCGCCGCTCACCGGGTCGACATGGCCCATCAACTGGCTTTTTTTGCTGAGCAAATATTCCACCAGCTCCTGCTGAACGGCCAACAGTTCATTGGTGCAGCCGCGGAATGCGGCTCGGTGGCGTATTTCATCGTGCCGGGTGTGCAGGTCGCGCAGCATCAGCTGGATGGCATCCAGGGTGGCCGACGTGTTGCGGGAGGCCGGCGGGGCATTCAAGGCACGCTCCGTTCCACTGACCATGGCCACAGCATTGAGGGGAAGGCCAAGCGTAGGAGGGGGGCCGCCTGGATCACGGCTCCCGATCAGCAGTCGCCAAACAGGGTGCTGGACACCTGATGGAATGTTTCAAAGGTGTCTTGGTGATCCAGCCCGCTCACTGCCAGGGAGACGGTCTGCTGGCGGGGGTTGCATTCCACTGCCAGGCTCACTGCCCTGGCGCCATGGTCGGCATGGAAAGCGGCGCTCTGGCCGTCAACGGCGTAGAGGGTTTCAGGGGCATGGGTGAAGCCGAGCTGGTTGGCCAGCAGGCTGATGCCGGCGAGGGACTGGGCCAGACTGCCGTCGCAGCGGATGGCAGTGGTGTAGACCACTGGCGCAGCGGGGGTGGTGTCCTCACCTGGCAACACCAGGGAGCTCGCCAACGACTTCATCAGGCTGCCGGTCTTCGCCAAGCTGCCGGTCTTCGCCCAGGTCTTCATCGGCGTCGTAGGCCATCCGAACTATTGAACTTTAGGAGCAAATCACTAGATGTGGTGTTTGGGGTTGCCAGAGGCCCACATATGGTGGGTGGAGCGCCCATCCCACTCTTTCCCGACTCGGCTGCGCTGAACCCAGCTCCATCAAGGGTTGATCTGTTGCGATTGCTGGCCCGGTCTGCTGAAGGGGCTCTGTTCTCGGGAGACGAGCGACCTTGCCTGTCCGACTCGGATCAAGGAGGTAGGACGTTTATTCCGAGATTTCTTTGCTGACGAAGCAATTGCGACCCCTCGCTTTTGCTTCATAGAGCAACTTGTCAAGCTCTTGAATCACGTCTTCAAAAATAACTTTAACGCCAGAGGCGCAATAAAGTATGCCTGCACTCATTAAGATGCCTTCGGAAAAATCAGAGACTCGTTTGGCTTGGCTTCGGAGATCATCTTGAATGGCGCTGAGCCAACTTATGGTTTCATCGGGCAACTGCGAGGGAATGGCGATTACAAATTCGTCGCCGCCAAATCTTGCAGCAAATGCCTGATCTCCTAATTGCGCTGATAATGCAGCTCCAACCCGCTTCAGAGCCTCGTCTCCTCTTGCGTGTCCGTAGTTGTCATTGATCAACTTGAAGTTGTCAATGTCAATCATGATCAGGCTAATAGGCTCCTGTGCCTGAGCCTTTAGTCGCAATTTATCGAGCTGCTCAATGAATGCGTTTCTTCGCAGGCATCCGGTGAGCTCATCGATGTTGGCGCTGGCGTGCAAACGACTGTTTGCCTGTTTCAGGATCTCAAGCTGACGCTCGAGCTGACGTCTTTCCCATGGATGGGCGTTGGCCGAATTGAGGTTGCTAGATGCGGCTTCCTCACTGAGGGCATCCCGTTGGGCTTGGCCTGAGAGCTGGGCAACCATGCCTGTCACCTCTATGGCTGTGCCATAGGTGCCGATCACCTCTCCATTCTGATTGCGACGGGATCGGGCGGTGTAGGCCAAAATAACAGGCTGCCCGTCAATACGTAAGTGCTTAGTGATGTGGTTGTTTACTGAGTCACCAGCTAGTAATCTCTGAAATATCTGCAGGTCGTAAGGCAATTGATCAGAGTCAACTCTTTCGGTAAAGAAATGACCTAGCAGGCCTTCGGGGGCGATGCCGTAAATGGCATTGCACGCAGAGTTAAGGTATGACCATTTCCCTTCAATGTCGACCTCCCAGAATAGATCTGGATGGCTCTCTATCAGCTCTTGTGGGAAATTAAGATTTGACGCAAATTTGGGAAGATAATTATGGCTATTTTGGGGCGGGGGCAGGCCGTGCTTGCTAAATAGTTATTCCGAGAATTCTCGGGTGAGGTATCGGCGTCAGTCATGTATTAATCGTTTTGCAAGTGCTAGGGAATAGGTATCCGCTGGGGCCCCGGAGGCGTGCAATTAAAATTTAAATGCTCTGCATTTTTAGTGATTTTATGCCATTATGCATCGCCTTGGTGTAATGCGTATCAAATCTTATGGCCAGGCATGGGTTAAGGCTCTTAAGTGTTCTATGCATAGCTTGCATAGAGACCTGGCTTCCAGTGTTATTGGTACATCTCAGCGATCCCAGTTCTCCCCTGAGCCAATATTTAGAACTGAGGTGGTGTGAGTTTGGCTTGAACCCCTCTGAACACTGCTGCCCCGAGCAATTGCTTGTGCGCCATTCCTTCAATGTATGGGCAATGAATTCAGGTTCAATGTTCATGCGCCGATGGGTGACTGCCGATACCTCCAATTCTGGCTGCTGTCGCTGATCAGCAGATCAGCAAGCCCAAGTTCCACTACGCAGGTGGCGGTGTCAGCTGCTCCGGCGTAGATCAGCAGTGAATCCTCCTGTTGGATGATCCCAGTGGGGAACACCACATTTGGCACAAATCCCAGACATTCATACTCCATCTCTGGTGCCAATATCTGCTCTCCTGCGCTAAGAATCTTCGAGGGCTGATCGAGATCCAAAAGCAGCTTTCCAGCCCCATAGCTGCCGATGCCGCTTTCACCTTCGCCCTTATTGTTGCCGTGATAGATCACCAACCATCCCTCCTTTGTGCGGATCGGTGGTGTGCCCGCGCCGATGCGGCCGCAATCCCAGCCTGCACTAGAGCCCAGCAGGGGCTGGTGCTTGCCCCAATGCAGTAGATCGGGTGATGAGGCCAGCCAAATCTCCGGACGGGAAAAATCATGGGCAGTGGTGGGCCGATGCAGCGCGAAATACTGGCCGCCGATAAGCTCCGGGAACAGCACCACATCCTTGTTTTCCGGGCAGAAGATCGGCCCGTGGAACTTGAAGGAGCTGAAATCAAGTGTAGAGGCCAAAGCTGTTGCCGCACCGTGGGGGGATACGGCTACATAGGTGATATAAAAATGACCATCAATTGGCGTGATGCGGGGATCCTCGATGCCATAGCTGTCACAGCCAAGGCTGGGCCGGAGGATTTGCTGCTCACTGGGCTCGATCTGGCGACCGTCGGCGCTGCGAACCACGCGCAGATGGGAGGTGGAAGTGAGCCGCAGTAGGCCCGTTTCCCTGATCTTCACCACCCTGGCATCTTCAACAATTAGTTCCTGCTCAGCCAGCCAGTCGATAACTATTTTTCCTGCCTCCAGATCCCAGCGCGGCAAACCCACGAAACCCGGCCGGATCTGCCTAGGGGCCTCTGCAACCCTGATAAGTAGCACAACTCCCTGCTCCGTTGTGACGGCGCCTGGATTGAAGGCGCCAACAACTCGCATGTCTTGCTGAGAAGGGGCAAGCTGCTCAGGGGTCAGCAGGCAGCTGCTAAATAAACGGGGTCTCATCCGCCAGGCTCAGCTAGCTGCGTTGCCGCGCAGGCCATGGCGAGGGAGTTGCGGCCATTTTCCTCAGTGATCAGCCGTTGATGGGAACGATCGGCAATCCAGGCGATCTGGTCGGCGAACAGTGCCCGCAGCAGCTCGCAATAACGGCGCATCTTCTCGGCCTCCAATCCAGCATGAAGATCGATCTTCTGATAGGTGTCAAAGTCTTTGTGGCGTCCACGGGCCAGGCGCTTAGAGCCGCTATAGCTTTCGAGAACATCAAGCCTGGCGTCAGGGAAAATCTGCATCAACCTGCGCAATTGCTCTTCATCCACCACGGCCCGCAGCCGGACCCGAGTAGGTACCCATTCCTCCAGGGTCAATTCACCGTGTTCAAATAGCAGCCTGAATTCCTGGCGCTCCAGCCGCGCCGGCTGGGTGAAGCCGTGATAGAAGTTGATTAGGGCACCATTGCCGTAGCGCACCACGCACTGCACCTGCTCCTCAATGCCGGAGCCTGGGCGCAGAGTCCGCTGGGAGGAGACAACCTTTCCCTTCCCCAGCCAACCTTCGAACAGATCGAAGAAATGCACGCCATGTTCAATGAAGATGCCGCCACTTTTGCTGCGATCCCAGAACCAGTGCTCGGCTGAAAGCCCCTCATCGCCGGCGGCATTATCAAACCAGCCATGCAGGCACTCGCCGATCACCTTGGAATCGATCAGTTGGCGCACGGCCTCAAATAGCGGGTTGTAGCGCTGCATCAGGTTGGCGATGCAGAGGCGATCGCGGGAGCGGGCCAGCTGCAATAGCTCATCAGCTTGGGCCAGGCTTAGCGCCAGCGGCTTCTCGCAGATCACATGCTTGCCTGCCTCCAGTGCTGCACGCACCTGGGCGTAATGGAGGAAGGGCGGCGTGGCGATGTAAACAAGGTCAACCTGATCAAGTTGGAGCAGGCTTTCCACCTCCAGGGTTTCAGTAACTCCGAAACGGCGGGCCATGGCGAGGGCCGCCTCTCGATGGGTGCCAGCCATGGCTACCAGCTCGGCCCCCTCAACTTGTAGAAACTGCTGGAGGGCAAACAGGCCAAACCCTCCCGCTCCTATGGCGCCGATGCGGATCTTATTCATGGCTTGGGGATTGAATGGCGAGCGAGTTCGAGTAGTCGCATTTCCTGCAGAGCCAGGAGGAAGGCCAGGGTTGATTCGGCACCCTGGTTCATGTTGACGCTGTCGTCTTGAAGACCGTCAAAGCAGCCGCCAGTGCGTGCGTCATAGAGCGGCAGGTGCAGGTCGTTGTCGCCTATGAACCAGGCAAAGGCTCGCCAGGCCTCGCGGAGCCAGAAGCTATCGCCCGTAGCTGACCAGGCCTCAACGCAGGCCGAAACTGAAGCGCAGGCCTCCAGTGGTTGCTGGTCGAAGGTGGCCCGCTGCTGGCCCCGGCGGTAGAAGCCATTGGAACCAATTGGCCTGAAATGGCCAGCTTCAGCGGTTTGCTCTGCCATCAACCAGCGCAGACTGCGCAGACCCACATCAAGGGCTTCGCTTCGATTTGACCAGCGGCCGCTGAGGATCAGGGCGTGCGGCAGTGAAGCATTGTCGTAACTGAGCACCTGCTCAAACCAGGGCCATTCATCAGCGGAGTTCTGATTGAAGGCCATCAGCAACTGATCGGTGAGGGTATCGCGCATCAGATCGACGGTTCGATCGCCACTCAGCTTGCGCAGATACTCGTGGATAGCCTTGAGTCCAAGGGCCCAAGCCCGTGGGCTTGTTGTTTTGGTGACCGAGGGCAACGCCATCTGAAACAGATCCACTGCCCAGTGACGCAAATCATTGCGGCGGGATCTCCCCACACAGGCAGCCAGGGCTAGCAAGGTGCGGCCCAGGCAATCATCGGAGCCGTCTTCATCGAGCCAGGTGCGCTCGAAGCTCATGAAGTTATGAAATCGGCACGTTCCAGGGATGTAGGCATAGTTAATGAACGATGCATAACAAGTGGCCAGTGCTTGTACATCGGGCGTGGCGTCGCCCGATTCTTCCAGCATTACAAGTAATTGCAGTGCGCGAACATTGTCATCCGTACAATATCCTTCCTTGAAATTGGGGAACGTGAATTTGGCGTGCTGATAAATACCTGTTGAATCCGAGATTCTCTTCAGGTGCTCAATCCTCAGGGCTGGAAGCTCGCGCGGTTCCTGCTCCAGGGGCTTGATTGGGGAGTGCAGCACCACTCCGTTGCCACGCTCTAGTCTGGCGCGCTCAAATGAGCTGGCATAAAGTTCAGCCACCTGACTCCAGATCATGCCCCTACCCAGTAGGTAGGCCTGCTTGCGCATGGCATGTCTACGCACTTCATCGATCAACAAACCGATCAGTGCATCGGCAATTGCATCACTGTTGTGAAAGGGCACTAACACGCCCCGGTCTTCAGCAAGCAGCTCTTCTGCGTGCCAGTAGGGGGTGGAGATCACCGCCTTGCCGCAACCGAAGGCATAGGAGAGGGTGCCGGAGGTGATCTGATCACGGTTGAGATAGGGAGTGATATAAATATCCGCAACACCAAGAAAATCTTTAAGCTCTTCAGCGCTCACAAACCGGTTGTAAAAGATCACCTGCTTTCTCACCCCAAGCTCAAGGGCAAGCCTCTCAAGACTTAAGCGATAGGTTTCGCCCTGCTCGCGTAGCAGGTGGGGATGGGTGGCACCCAATACGATATAGACGACCTCGGGGAACACCTTGACCACCTCAGGTAAGGCCCGGATAACGTTTTCTATCCCCTTGGCTGGCGAGATCAGCCCAAAGGTAAGAAGAACTTTTTTGCCCTCAACACCAAACTGATCTTTGTAATAGTTGGGATCTACAAACGGCATGTCTGGCACGCCATGGGGGATCACATCAAGATGATCTGCTTGCAACCCGTAGATTTCCTCAAGAATTCGGCGTCCCCTTTCACTCATCACAATGATCCGTGATGAAAGTGCCACGAGCTCTTTCATTACATGCAGATGTTCGGCGCTGGGCTCCTCCAGAATCGTATGGAGTTGGGTAACCACAGGGATATGGACATGGCGCAAAAGAGTAAGGATATGGTTGCCAGCCGGCCCGCCATAGATGCCAAACTCGTGCTGGAGGCAGATGACATCGGTGTCGGTGAGATTCAGAAAATCGGCAGCGCGGCGATAGCTGCTCAAATCCTGTTCTGCAATCTCAAAACGAACTTCCGGTGGATAGGCGTAGCCTTCGGGAACGTCGTTTACCGCAACGATGAAGCATTCGTTGTCGGCTGCGTCGTCGGAGAGAGCTCGATAAACCGAGTGTGAGAAGGTAGCGATCCCACATTTTCTTGGCAGATAGTCGCCAATGATTGCAATTTTTCGAGTAGATCTTGGCTTCAAGGATATTTCTCCAGTGGGTTGGCCTTCAATTCTCGCAATAACTCCTTAACGGATACGGTGGCAAAAGTGGCTGACTGATCGCTCATGGCGTAAGGTATGATCAGCTTATCGGCATGGATTAGTGATCCGCAGCTATAGACAACATTCGGAACATATCCCTCTCTCTCCTGCTGAGTTGGCTCTAGCAGGGGCTCCTTGAGGCGGCCGATCACCTGGCCGGGATCGTTAATGTCGAGCAGAATCGCACCTATGGTGTATCTACGCATCGGCCCAACACCATGGGTCAGTACCAGCCAGCCAGCTTCGGTTTCGATTGGGGAGCCACAGTTGCCAATCTGAACGAACTCCCAGGGGTAGGTGGGCCGCATCAAAATACGCTTTTCGTACCAGAAGTGCAGCTGGTCTGAATACATCAGATAGATATTCTCTCCATCCTGCCTGGAAAGCATGGCGTAAGAGCCTCCCAGTTTCCTTGGGAATAGGGCCATGCCCTTATTTGCCACTTCAGGGCCGTTTAAGGTGCTTATTTTGAACTGGGTGAAATCTTTGGTTTCCAGCAACTGAGGGAAGACAAGCTGACCGTCATAGGCGCTATAGGTCGCATAATAGGTAGTTTGACCGTCTTCCTTGAAGGCAACAAATCGTGCATCTTCAATGCCTCGACTTTCGGTAGGAGAGGTGGGGAAGATAGCCCGCTCTGAGCAGTCGTCACCTGGGTCGAAGCTGAGCTCGTAGTTTGCGCGTGCCAGCGATAGTACGCTTTCCACTATCTGCGCGCTGTCTGTATTGGCGAGACGATCACTGCGTAGGACCTGGTTGGTTAGCTGCTTGAGTTTCTCAAAGCTGAAAGAATCAGGTAGCTGATCCATCAGCCGCTGAGCAAGATGCGAAAGCAAGCCCATTTCAACAAGCTTTCGCTCGAAAAGATGCTTGTCATAGCTTGGGTTTGGATGCACATCAGCAGCTGCCACAAAGGGGCTCGGCTGATCGAGGGCGATGCCTCCCTGTCGGTCGATTACGCCAGTGCGAAAAACAATTGAGGAGATATGGCCTTCGCCCGTCGCCCGTAGGCTTAGGAGAAAGCGCATGCTGCCTTCATCGATTCCCGACTGATCCGGATGCCGCACGATTGACGGATTGAAGAGAGCCGCCGCTTCAAGGGAATATTCCAGCGTGAAATAGGCACCGATCAGCAGCCTTTCGCAGCGGTTAAGAGGCCGATCGGTGATCAGATGCTCGCTCACATGGCCGAAACGAGTGAGCAGAAAGGCCTGCAACTTTTCATGGCGGCCTTCAAAGCTCTCCAGCATGATGGAGGCTTCGCGCTCCGCCTCGGAGCGGCTTAGGGCCATGACCCGAGCAACAATTCGTTGAATGCGTTCCCTGCCACTCGTTTCGAAGGCCCTTAAAAAAACCCGCGAAGGGTCCGGTCGAATTTGAATATTTGTTCTGTTGACCTGAAGTGACATAGTTTATAGCCTGCCTTAGGGATCAAAAAAGCTAGAAATAAAAAGGTCGGGTTAAAAAAGGTATGAATATTGTTGCCTTTGTGTTTGGTGCCCGTTCAGGCCTGGATTAGCGCTGCGAATATTTGCCTTCCTTCACCCTAGATGCTGGTTTCAATTCTGGTTGCATTTCAGGTAAAAAATACTTGCGATAAGGTCCCTTGATGCTGCGATTTCAGTAGCGGACTCGCTCTCGTCTCCAGTGGCCGTCCGTACGTTGATTCCGGTTCAGCGGCTGCAGAACGAGTAACCCCTCCGCAGGGTCATCCAGGCGCTGGTCAGGAGCTGCTGCCAAGCGAGCTTGTTGTTGTTCCCACTTCTTCCCGCTTATCCCCTCTGCACCCCGCTGCCGCAGCGGTTGCGTTGCCGTTCCTGCTTGCGTTGCAGCCGCTCGGTGATGCCGAGCTCAGCGCCTTTCCAGAGCCGATTGATTTCAGAGGTGAAGTGCCCTGCGAGCATGGGGGAGTCGAACACCAGCAGGGTTTCGTCGTTCTGGTGGGCGGCTGATGGGCTCCAGTTGAAGGAGCCGGTGATCACGGTGCGGTTGTCGATCACAGCCAGCTTGTGGTGCAGTTTGTCGCCGCTGGCCAGGCGTGGTGTGCCGACACTCTCGAGGGGGCGCTGCCAGGGGCGGTTCGCTGCCTCCACGCCGCAGCGGTGATCGGGCAGCTGGGTGCCGAGTAGGTCGAGCACCTCACTGAAGGCCCGGTTCGCGAAGCCGGGATCGGCCAGCAGCCGGATCCGCACCCCCTGCCCCGGCAGGCGGGCCATGGCATCGGCCAGCCGCTGCTCCGACAGTACGAACAGGGCCATGTCCAGGTGTTTGCGGCTGCCCGAGAGCAGCTCCTCCAGCAGCCGTAGCCCCTGGTGGGGATCGCTGCGACGATGGGGGGCGAACAGCACCGTCACCGGCGTTGCCCCCACCAGCAGCTTTTGGGGAGCTCCGCCGCCCTTGCCTAGCCCAAAGCGGCTGTCGGGCTGGCCGCCGGGGCCGTCGCCCCACATCCGCTCAAACTCGGCCACAAAGGAGTTGGCGAGTTCACGGCTGCGCAGACGCAGTAGGTGATTGACGTTGCCGCGGCTGCGGTCTGCCCCCGGATCGCCGTGGATGCAGGAGGGGGTGAAATTGGCTGAGCCTGTGACCACCACCGCCCTGTCCACCACCATGAATTTGTGGTGCATGAGGCCACTGCCGGCGCTGCCATCGGCGGTGTCGTCGATCAGGGGCACGCCGGCCCGCTGCAGGATCGCCACAGCGTCTCCCCAACCGAGGGCCTTGAGCTGCTCATGGCGGGTGCGCTGGTGTGGGGCCAGATCGGCCGGATGTTCTTCGCTCCAGGGGCTGCTGTAGGTGTTTTCCAGCACCACCTTCACCGTCAGCCCCTCGCGGTGCTTAGCCGCCAGCGCTTCGGCCAGCTTCGGCAGCGACAGCTCCTGAACCGCTACCAGGATTTCCTGCCGCGCCGACTGAATACTGGCCAGCACGAAAGCCTCGAGATCGTCGCCCTGACGCCATTGACCGTTGATCGGGCTGCGGTAGCGGCTGGTTTCGGCGTGGTTGAAGGCCAGCTCGATCCCCTTGGGCACGGGCTTGGGCCGGGCTGACTGGCCCAGTAGCTGGGCGTCAGCGCTGCAACCAGCCAAAGCCAAGGCCATAAGGCTTGCCCAGGCAAAGGGTTGGCGCGGCGAAAGGTTGGCCATGGCAGCCCTGGGCGGTTGAATCCAGGGTTCCCACATCGAATCAAGCTGAGGCTTTACCTAGTGGTGGCCGGGCATCTCGGCGGTGCGCAGCATCACCACAAACCAAGCAGTACCAATCAATACGGCGCTGAGCATGGCGGCTGGTAGGCCGAAGCGCATCAACACAACCGGCACAATCAGCGGAAATGCCAGTGCTCCTGCCATCGGCGTGAGGGCTACGGCAGAGCGCTTCAGTGCCAAGACTCGATTTAGAACCATTCGCTTACGGCCTTTTCGGCTGGGTTGCTGTTGTCTTCAGGGGTAGAGCGGCTGAATTCAAGGGTGATGTTGCGCTTCTGCTCGCCATCGGCGGCGACCGCTTCGATCGGATAAAGCTGCTGACCATCGCGGAAGGGCACTTGCACTCGGAAGGTGCCATCGGCGGAAAGGGGCACCTCCTCACCGCCAATGGTGAGGCGGGCAGAGGGATCGGTTGCCCCATACACAATCAGCTCAGCATCAGCCACAAGCCAGAACGAGCGTTGACGGGAAGCGACCCCGCCGATGCCGGAGGCGTTGCGGCCACTGGCCCAGATGCCGGCACCAGATGTGTTGAGTTCACTGGTGTCTAGGCCGGCTGCCTGTAGCTCATGGAAAGCCTCAGAACCCCTGCCAAGACTGCGCCAGCGGGCTGTGGCCGTTTGATAAAGGCGTTCGTGCAGTCCTGCATCGGCTGGCTCCACCGGCGTCGGCAGGATGGCTGGAGCCGTTTCCAACGAAAAGGGCACGAACTGATCGAGTATTTGCTCGCTGGGGTGCTGGGCCGGTACCCGTGCCACTGAAGAGAAGGCCAGAGATATCCAGCCGCCGCCGCCTTTGCGGTAGCCGAGTTCCACCCGGTAATCCCGATCGCACAGGGGTACGGGTAGATACCACTCGGTGGCATGGCTGTCGACCACCACTTCCTGCAGGGTGTGGGGGTGGGCTGAACCGCCCGGCAGGCCAGTTACGTCGGCGACGCGCAGGCAAAGCTGGGAGGCACCAGTTGCCAGGGCTGAGGCCCGATCGCTTTGGGAGATATCCCAGAACACGTAGGCCCACTGGGGATCGCGGGGCAGAAATACGACGCTGGTATTTGCTGCGCTGGGGCGGGGAGCTGGGGGTAGCTCTGCTTCGATTGCCTTGAGACTGATAGGCGTGTCCTCCTCCTCCTGGCGATCATTGATGGCGGCTAGGAGTTCATCCTTGGACTTACGGCTGTACAAGCCCACCCCAAGGTCGCTAGCGACCTGGCGAAGCTGACGCAGGGTCATGCGTGCCAATGCGGTGAATGCCTGAGTCACAGCAACAGATTTCTTTTGGGATCAGTGTGGACGAGTTTCTCCTGGCTCGGGTAGCTCGATCTAGAGCCGTCAGTAGATGCTGACGGCCTGGGTGCTGATGGCCCATAAAAAAGGGCGGCCTTTTGACCGCCCGGGGATTTAGTTGGGGACTGGCTTCAGCGGCCGATGCTGCGGTAAGGAACCTTGGACAGATAGTCCATGCTGACGCTGCCCGATGCACCGCCTTGGCTGCGCATGGCAGGCAGATTGCGTACCCAGGGGAGGTAGTCCTCGGGGAAGCCGCCACGGCGCTGACGGGAGCGAGCTGGGATCGTTTTGGCGGTGCCGGTGTACACAACTTGGGGGAAGCCCAAGATGCCGCGGTAATAGGCCTCGTATCGCGGAGTGGTGATGTTGAAGGGGGTTTCGCCCAGATCCCGGGAGCCCACCACACGGTTGCGGTGGAAGGGAACGGTGTCGTAACCGAAGGCATCCAGGTATTCCTGGCCGTTGAGGATGTCGTCAACCATGCCCTTGACCCCGCGGGTCATCAGCACGGCCGCCCAGGCGATCTCCTCAGACCGGCCGTGGGTGGGGCGACCCAGAAGCTTTTCCACCAAGTGGCGCACCACTCGGTAGTTGCTGTTCAGGTTGTAGAAGCTGCGGGTGAAGGTGTCTGAGAGACACAGGGAGCGAATGAAATCCCGCACACTCATTTGGCCATCTCGCAGCTGGCTCTCCAGTGTCAAGTTGCGGTCGACCTTGAAGGCATAAAAGAAAATCTGTCGATAACACGACTCAATGACCAGATTTAGGTCTTTGGGATCCATTGCCATGTCCATGGACATGGCTTTGGGGTCCTCATCCGAGCCCACCCGTAGCGGGTCAACCCGCGAGTTTTGGGTAGTGGGCGCGTATTTCAGGAGGGGCAGGGCCACACAACTTCATCATCCGTCGTTGCTGATCGTAGAAGTGCAGCCGCGGCCGGCTTCGGCTGGCCGAGACAGGGCTCACAGTCCGTAACGTTCGTCACCATCCCAGGGGAGACAGGGGCTGCTCGGAAACGGGCTCTTGGGCTGGGGTTTTGGCCCCAGGCTGCGGGCTGTCTAGCAGCCGTGTCTCCACGCAGAACGACGCCGTATTGGAGAGGCCCTCCACCGTGCTGGTGCGCAGACGCACATTGGGGCCGGCAAAGCTGAATCGCTCCAGGCTGGCCATGGTTTCGTAGCCGGTGGTGAGCAGTAACCCATCGCGCTCGTCCATGGCGAAATGGCCTGCCACGGGGGCGGTTTCGGCGTAGCCACGGTCGCGCAAAAGCAGGCCGGACCGGCCGAGCTCATCGGTGGGGATCAGGCCGAAAACGCTTTCCCCTTCGTGGGCTTCTCCGGCTTTATCCCACGCCATTGAGGCGTTCCAGGTCACCCGGCAGCCTCCAACGAGGCCGGCGGGATCTTCGCCGTGGAGCTCGGCGATGGCGATCAGGCGGGGGTCGGATGCGGCGATCTCCACCACCTCAATGAAGGAGCCTCCCGCCTCAGCTCGCCGGTGCAGCAGGTGATGGCTGCTGCGCTGGGAGCGCCAGCGACCGCAGCTAAGGCGGAAAAAGCTGAGGGCGTCGGCGATCGACTCGGAATGGATTTCGCTCACTGGCGTGATGTGGCTGTGAATGTGGCTGGGGCTGTGGCTGTGGCGATGATCGCAAGCCGCGGCGATTAGGTCGCCCAGCTCTAGGGTCAATGGCGCCCGGTTCAGGGTTGCGGCCAGTTGCTGCAGCTGCCCGCCCGCCGCCTCTAACTGCTCCACCAGAACTGCCTGGAAGCAAGGGGTGTCGGCGAGCGCGGGCTGCTGGCTGGCCCAGGCGCAAATCGCGTCATGGCCTGGGAGTGCCCCCGCGAGCTGGTGGGTTGCGATCGCCTGCAGGCAGCGCAGGCTGTGGGCCAGAAGGCGCAGATGGTGCCGCTCCAAGGTAGGCAGGAGCGTGGCCTCCAGCTCCGCCAGTTCTGCTGCTGAAAGCGGACTTTGGGCCTGGGGTGGCGGTGCTTCAGTCGTCACGGCAGGGCGTCAGGCGAAAGCCGCAAGAGTGACCCTTCTCCAAGCGCCATTGCACCCGATCCACCTGGCAGTCGGGAAAGGTGTGGCGAATTAGCTGCAGCTCCTGGTCGCAGATGCATGGGAATTGCTCGGCAATGCGCATTACGGAACAGTGAAATTCACTGAGCATCCAGGCTTGAGGGTTGGCGGCATCCTGGGAACATTCCGCCAGGTACCCCTCTTGCCGGCGTAGATCCACTAGTTGCTCCAGCCGCTCTTGAAGCGAGCCAGCGCCGATGCGGTGGCGGTAGGCGTCAGCCTGCTGAATGGCTTGTTGTTCTAGGAGTCTCTGCAGGGTTTCAGGTGGCAGGTTGACAGCCAGAGATTGCAGCAGGCCGAGGGCGAAATGGTCGCTGCCATCAGGAAATTGCCCCTGCCCCTTGGCGGTAAGGCGCCAATAATTTCTGGGCCTGCCCGGACCCTCCGCCGAAGGACTTGCCTCGACCAGGCCATCGTCTTCTAGGCCCCGCAAATGGCGACGCACAACCTGCACCGACATCGCCAGGTGTGCGGCTAGGGCGCTCGCGGTGGCCTCTCCATGCCTAACCAGCAAGGTGAGGACCGTATCCCGGGTGGATGCCGGATCGGCGTGCTGGTGAATGATTTCGGGAATGGCGCTCACGGCAAAGGCCGGTTGAGACAACGATGCCACGACTGGCGGGAGGTTGGGGATTGGGCCCCGCTGGCGGCCTTGGTGTCTTAGGCTCAATCCCTAACGAAACACGTTGGTTTCGTAATGGTCTGCCGGCAAATCCGATTGCTGGCTGCCGATGGCACCTGATTCCAAGGTGCTGTTTGACTACCGCCTTCTGATCACCCTCCCTTTCGAGCCATGTCCGACACTCCGGCCAGTTCGACCGCTGAGAGCCCCGCAGGGAGCTCGCCGGCGCACTCCGACAGCTTGGAGGTGATCCGAAAGTTTGCTGAAACCTACGCGCAGCGCACCGGTACTTACTTTTGTAGTGATCCCGGTGTGACCGCGGTTGTGCTTGCTGGCTTGGCCAAGCACAAGGATGAGCTTGGTGGTGCCCTATGCCCCTGCCGTCATTACGAGGACAAGCAGGCAGAGGTTTCCCAAGCCTTTTGGAACTGCCCTTGCGTGCCTATGCGGGAGCGTAAAGAGTGCCACTGCATGCTGTTTCTCACCGAGGACAATGCTTTCCGCGGTGACCAGCAGACAATTTCCTTAGACGAAGTTAAAGCCCTTACTGCCAGCTGAGTCGGTTTACCTCGATGAGTACTGCAACCGTTGGCGATCTAGTTTCACAGCCGTATAAGCACGGTTTCGTCACTGATATTGAAACTGAAAAGATCGCCAAGGGGCTGAGTGAAGACGTTGTGCGTTTGATCTCCTCGAAGAAGAGCGAGCCTGAGTTTTTATTGGCTTTTCGGCTGCGGGCCTACCGCCAATGGCTGCAGATGCAGTCACCAGATTGGGCGGCACTGGGTTATCCGCCGATTGATTATCAAAATATCATCTACTACGCAGCTCCTAAGCAGCAGGAGAAAAAAGCCAGTCTTGATGAGGTTGATCCCAAGCTGCTGGAAACATTTGAAAAGCTGGGCATTCCCCTAAGTGAGCAAAAGCGCCTCTCCAACGTGGCGGTTGATGCTGTTTTTGACAGTGTCTCAATCGCCACCACCTATCGAGAAAAGCTTGCCGAGCATGGCGTTGTTTTCTGCTCCATCAGTGAGGCTGTAAAGGAGTATCCAGGTTTAGTAGAGAAATATCTTGGCACAGTCGTCCCAAGTAATGACAACTATTTTGCTGCCCTGAATTCGGCAGTTTTCAGCGACGGTTCTTTTGTTTTTATCCCCAAGGGCGTTGCCTGCCCAATGGAGCTTTCAACATATTTCCGGATCAATTCCGCCGATACGGGCCAGTTTGAGCGCACTTTAATAATTGCCGAAGAGGGTGCTTCTGTTAGCTATTTGGAGGGGTGCACGGCCCCGATGTTTGATACCAATCAACTCCATGCAGCCGTTGTGGAGTTGGTGGTACTAGATGATGCTTCTATCAAATACTCAACTGTTCAGAATTGGTATGCTGGCGATGAGCATGGCGTAGGCGGCATCTATAACTTCGTGACCAAGCGTGGTCAATGCCGAGGCGACCGTAGCCGGATAAGCTGGACTCAGGTGGAGACTGGGTCGGCAATCACTTGGAAGTATCCAAGTTGTGTGTTGCAGGGCGCCGATTCGGTGGGCGAATTTTATTCAGTGGCTCTTACTAATAATTATCAGCAGGCTGATACTGGTACCAAGATGATTCACGTCGGTCCTGGGACCCGCTCAACCATTGTCAGTAAGGGCATTAGCGCTGGTCATTCTTCTAATAGCTATCGCGGCCTTGTCCAAATAGGCCCTAAAGCGGTAGGGGCTAAGAATTACAGCCAGTGCGATTCGATGTTGATTGGCGATCAAGCTGGCGCCAATACCTATCCCTATATCCGCTCTCAGCAGCCGGATGCCGCAGTGGAGCATGAGGCAAGCACTTGCCGCATCTCCGCAGATCAACTCTTTTACCTGCAAAGCCGGGGCATTGGTTTTGAAGAGGCGGTTTCGATGATGGTCAGCGGTTTTTGCCGCGACGTTTTTAATCAATTGCCCATGGAATTTGCGGCTGAGGCAGACAAACTGCTTGCCCTCAAGCTCGAGGGATCCGTGGGCTGAGCCGCACCGATCTGTTCTATCTGTTCGTTCCCCCCTTTCCCGCCTTCCTTACCTGCTGTGATTCGCCCAGACGCCCCGGTATTGCTCGAAATTCGTGACCTGCACGCACGGGTTGAGGAGCAGCCAATCCTTAAGGGGGTGAACCTCACGATCCGAGCTGGTGAAATCCACGCAGTGATGGGGCGTAATGGCAGTGGCAAAAGTACACTTTCCAAATTGCTGGCCGGCCATCCCGCCTACACGGTCACAGGCGGGTCGGTTTCATATATGGGCTCAGACCTGCTTGAGCTAGCGCCAGAACAGCGCTCCCGCTTGGGCTTATTCCTGGGATTTCAATATCCGGTGGAGATCCCGGGGGTTAGCAACCTTGAATTCCTACGGGTGTCCACTAACGCCCGCCGCGCTCAAAGGGGTGAGGAGGAGCTGGACACCTTTGCCTTCGAAGACCTCGTGCGCGAGCGCCTCAAGGTGGTGCAGATGGATCCGGCCTTTTTAGAGCGCAGTGTCAACGAAGGCTTCTCCGGTGGCGAGAAAAAGCGCAACGAGATCTTGCAGATGGCGCTACTTGAGCCTTTGGTGGCGATCCTCGATGAAACCGATTCTGGCCTTGATATCGACGCCCTACGCATCGTGGCTGATGGGGTCAATCAACTCGCTGGCCCGGAAAATGCCACCTTGTTGATCACCCACTACCAGCGCCTGCTGGATCTGATCACCCCGGATTACGTCCATGTGATGGCTGCGGGCCGGATCCTGCGCACCGGTGGCAAGGAGCTGGCCTTGGAGCTTGAGCGCACTGGTTACGAATGGGTGGATCAGGAGCTGGCCAGCCTGGGCCAGGAACCTGCGGAGGTGCTGTGATGCCAGCTGCGGTTATGCCAAATACTGCCGATTGGCTCACCCAACTTGCTGGCGCTCCCATTCCAGGCCGAAGTCAGGAGGAGTGGCGATTCACAGGCCTGGCTGCCCTAGAGACCTTGGCGCCCGAGCTCTGGAGTGGTGTCGATCCATTTGCCCAACTCAGCTTGCCCGCTGGCATTAGCCGAATCGGAGCTGATCAGGCGCAGGGGTTGCAGCAGCAGGTGCTCAAAGCCACAGGCGGCACCGATGCTTGGTCGGTGCGGCTTAATCAAGGCGCTTCGCCCCGCTGTCTGGCCTTGCGGGTGGCTGGAGCAGCGGATCCGTTGCAATTGCATTTTGACGCTGGCGCGGAGCCGGGTCTGCGGGCACTGCAGCTGGTGCTCTTGCTTGAGGAGGGCGCCAGCCTGGAGCTGCTTATTCAGCAAGGCTCTAGTGGCCCCAATGCCACCAGCTTGGTAGCGGTGGCCCAGCTTGGCCGCGGCGCCCAGCTCAATCTGGGGCTGCTGGCGCCTGGCGATGCCCGCGCCAGCTTGCTCAGCCACCTGTCGATCACTCAGTCCCCCGCCAGCTCCCTGCAAGTCACCACCGCGGTTGGGGGCTGGGCCCTCAGCAGGCTCGAGCCATGCATCAGCCAGCTGGAGGGAGCGGCCCACACCCGGCTGCGGGCCCTGCAGCTGGTGGATGGCCAGGAGCTGGCCGACACTCACAGCCAAGTGCGTTTTGAAGGCCCCGATGGCCAGCTCGACCAGCTCCACAAGGTGGTAGCTGATGGGGCCGGACGCAGCGTGTTCAACGGGGCTGTGCGGGTGCCGCGCAGCGCCCAGCAAACCAACGCCGCCCAGCTCAGCCGCAGCCTGTTGCTCTCCGATCGGGCTCGAGTTGATACCAAACCCGAGCTTGAAATCGTTGCGGACGATGTCAAGTGCGCCCACGGCGCCACCATTAGTCGGCTGCAGCAAAACGAGCTTTTTTATCTGCAGAGCCGGGGTATCGGCGCTGAACAAGCCTCACGGTTGCTGTTGCGGGGCTATTGCGAGGAGGTGTTGCGCGAGCTTCCCGCGGCGGCGGCGGTCCTGAATCCGCTAAAGCTGCTGCTGCGGGAGCATCCATGACCACCACCACCTCCACCGCAGCAGTAACCACCACCGCATCTCCCACCAGCCTTGAGGTGGTTACGCCGAATCTTGCTGCCCTCACCCGGCCTGATTTCCCCCTGCTGGCCCAAACGGCTTGCCTTGGCCAGCCGCTGATCTACCTCGATTACGCCGCCACCAGCCAGAAGCCCCGTCAGGTACTGGCGGCCCTGCAGCACTACTACGACCACGACAACGCCAACGTGCACCGCGGCGCCCACCAGCTCAGTGCTCGCGCTACTGAAGGCTTTGAGGCAGCCCGCAGCAAAACTGCCACCTTCATCGGTGCGGCCAATGCGCGAGAAATCGTGTTCACCCGCAATGCCAGCGAGGCGATCAACTTGGTGGCTCGCAGCTGGGGCGAGGCCAACCTTGGCCCCGGTGATGAGGTGTTGCTCACGGTGATGGAGCACCACTCCAACCTGGTGCCCTGGCAGCTGCTGGCGGCGCGCACTGGCTGCGTGCTGCGCCATGCGGGCCTCACCGAGAGCGGTGAGCTGGATCTGGAGGATCTGCGCGGCCAGATCAGCGAGCGCACCAAGCTCGTGAGCCTGGTGCAGGTGAGCAACACCCTCGGCTGCCTGAACCCGATTGAGCAAGTGGTGGAGCTGGCCCACGCCGCTGGCGCTCTGGTGCTGGTGGATGCTTGTCAGAGCCTCCCCCATTTGGTGGTGAATGTGGCCCAGCTTGGCTGCGATTTCCTGGTGGGCAGCTCCCATAAGCTTTGCGGCCCGACCGGCATGGGCTTTCTTTGGGCCCGCGAGGCTCTGCTGGAGGCGATGCCGCCCTTCCTGGGCGGAGGCGAGATGATCCAGGACGTTTACCTCGATCACAGCAGCTGGGCCGAATTGCCGCACAAATTTGAGGCGGGCACCCCGGCTATCGGCGAGGCGATCGGCATGGGTGCCGCCCTCGACTACCTCAGTGCCATTGGTCTCGAGCGCATTCACGCCTGGGAGCAGCTGCTAACCCGCCAGCTGTTTGCTCGTCTCCAGGCGATCGAGGGGGTGCGCATCTTGGGTCCCACCCCCGATCAGCAACCCGATCGCGGCGCCCTGGCGGCCTTCACGGTGGATGGCCTGCACGCCAACGACATCTCCGCCCTGCTGGATTCAGCCGGCATCTGCATCCGCAGCGGCCATCACTGCACCCAGCCCCTGCACCGCCTCTACGGCCTCCCCGGCTCAGCCAGAGCCAGCCTGGGCTTCACAACCACCCCTGAAGAGATCGACCGCTTCGCTGAGGAGCTTGAGGGCACGATCACCTTTCTGCGCGAGCACAGCTAGTTGGCTGTTAATTCGCCCAGGGCAGTGGCGGCCGCCAGTTCACCGGTTTCGATTGCTCCCTCGAAATAGCCCGGCCATCTCGGGGAAACCTCGCTGCCCCCCAGATCACCCGGCCGTGATTGGCAGCGGCTAGCCGTGCAGGGCCCGTCCAGGTGCCAGGGATAACGAAGCCGGCTAACACGGCTGGCTGGCCTTCCGGAGGTCCGCTGTCGGCGGTGAGCTCCAGGAACGGCAGATCGCCGCTCCCCAGGCCGTTGAGGCCCTGCTCGCGCCAGAAGGGCCGGGCATAGATGGGCAGAATGTTGATCATTGCTCCCATGGGTGAGCGCTGCAGCAGGGCGCTAAGGGCTGCGGGCAGCCACCAGGCCCGAGAGCCCGGCACCCACGATCAGCACATCCTCCTTTTTAGTCATGGCTTGATCGGCTGGGGGCGTTGCGCTCAGATTGGCAAGCTTTGGCCGCGAGGGCCGTTTGGGTTTCGATGATTTCTGAGAGCCCGGGCCGGGCCGACTTGTTTCTGGCGGTGCTGGGCGGCCGGGCGCTGGGCGGCCATATCGAGCTCCACGACGTGCGCTTCGTGGCCGGCGCCACGATCGAATCGGCGCTTCCGGAGCTGCGGCGGCAGTGGTTCGGGAGGCGTGAGGGCCTGCACCTGGACAGTTACTTGGCGGTGCGAGCGGTGGATGGCTTCGCGGTGAGCCTCGGGCGCGAGCCGGCCGCGCCCCGGCCCGAGCGGCTGTGGTTTGTGAACCTGGGCGCCTACCGCCCAGACTCCTTAGCGGAGCTGCACCACTTCGGCCTGGTGGTGGCCCGCTCACCCCAGGCGGCCAAGGCGGCCGCCAAGCGCCAGTGGCTGCGCGGTGCCCTGCAGCAGCACAAGGATGATCTGGTGGCCGTAGACGACTGCCTGGCGATCGAGCAGCTGGAGCTGCTGGGCGGCGAGCGCTGGCATGTGCAGCTGGAGCCCCACCCGGAGGGCCTGAGCCAGAGCCAGGTGCCGGATTGGTTTGGCTACCGGCTGCTTTGAGGTGATTGGGGCCGCTGCAGCGCTCGCAGCAGCAGGCAGACTGATCCAATGACCGCAAGCGCCATTACGTCTGGTGTCGATCCTCGAATTCTTCAGATCGCGGCTGCGATTCGGGCTGAGATCCCTCAGTCGGACGTGCGCCTGTTTGGATCGCGGGCTCGCGGCCAGGGGCGTCCAGATTCCGATGCAGATCTGTTGATCATCGTCCCGGATGCCTGGCTGGCGCAGCACAATCGGCTTGTGGTTCTCGGTCGGCTGAGCCGAAAGCTTTCAAGCCACCGTTTGCCTCTTGATCTATTGCTGTACTCCCAGAGTGAGGTGGCTGCTCGTAGCTCCAGTCGTCAGGCGGTGACCACGGTGGCGTGCCGTGAGGGGATCGTGCTCGATGGCTGATGCCGACGCCAGTCGCTACCTGCGCATTGCGCGGGCCGATCTTCTTGAGGCTCGGCGCATGTGGGAGTTCTCTGGTTTTCGTGGCAGCAGCATTGGTTTCTTGCTCCAGCAAGCAGCGGAAAAGGCCCTGAAGGCCTGGATTCAAGTGGCTGGAGGAGAGGCTCCTTTCACCCATGACCTGGGTGCGCTGTTGGATCTGTTGCAGGAATTGGGCAAAGCCACTGCTGAATACGAGAGCCTCACTGAGCTCAACTTCTTTGCGGTGCAATTGCGTTACGACGATGAACTTGAGGTTGAGCCCCCCAATTGGCTGGCCTGCTTCGATCTGGTCGAAAACCTGTTGAGGCAGGTGGAGGCGCCTTGGCCTGGGGCTTGAATTCACCCCCCCAGGGATGATCAGGGTCTGATTTCGCTCCACATGCAGCCATGAACATCGACGGCAAGGCCTGGCGCACGATCTGGCTAGAGCCGGACGGCGGCTTGGGCTCCTACGCGATCGGTGTTATCGATCAGACCCTGCTGCCCCACCAGTTCACGACGCGTACGCTGCGTTGCTGCGCTGAGGCGGCAGACGCGATCAGCACGATGGTGGTGCGCGGGGCGCCTCTTATTGGCGTGACAGGCGCCTATGGGCTGATGCTGGCCCTGCAGGCCGATCCGGGCGACGCCTCCCTGGCGGCGGCCTTTGAGCAACTCAATGCCACCCGGCCCACGGCGATCAACCTGCGCTGGGCCCTGGAGCGGGTGCGGGCCAAGGTGCAGCCGCTGCCGCCGGCTGAGCGGGCCGAGGCGGCCAAGGTGGAGGCCGCGGCGATCGCCGATGAGGACGTGGCCATGTGCGAGGCCATCGGCAACCACGGCCTGGCGATCTTCCAGCAGCTGGCGGCGGCCCGGCCAGGCGCCAGGCTCAATGTGCTCACCCACTGCAACGCCGGCTGGCTGGCCACGGTGGACTGGGGCACGGCCCTCGCCCCCATTTACAAGGCCCACCGCGCCGGGCTTCCTATCCATGTGTGGGTGGATGAGACTCGCCCCCGCAACCAGGGCGCCTCGCTCACGGCCTACGAGCTGGCTAAGGAGGGCGTGCCCCACACCGTGATCGTGGATAACGCCGGCGGCCACCTGATGCAGCACGGCCAGGTGGATGCGGTGATCGTGGGTACTGATCGCACCACCCGCCGCGGCGATGTGTGCAACAAGATCGGCACCTATCTCAAGGCCCTGGCCGCCCACGACAACGGCGTGCCCTTTTATGTGGCCCTGCCCGCCTCCACGATCGACTGGACGATCGGCGATGGCGTGGCTGAAATCCCGATCGAGGCCCGCAGTGCCGAGGAGGTGACCCACATCCAGGGGCGCGGCGCCGATGGCGCGATCACGTCCGTGCAGCTGACGCCAACGGGCAGCGCCGGCTTCAACCCGGCCTTCGATGTAACGCCGGCGCGGCTGGTGACGGGCCTGATCACCGAGCGGGGCGTGGCAGCGGCCACCGAGGCTGGGTTGCGGGAGCTTTATGGCAATGACTGAGCAGGCGCTGCGCCAGCAGCTCGTGGAGGTGGCCCGGTGCCTAAACGCCAGCGGGCTCAACCAGGGCACCTCCGGCAACCTGTCGGTGCGGATCCCACGTGGTCTGCTGATCACGCCCAGCTCCCTGCCCTTCGAGCAGATGCAGCCGCAGGATCTGGTGGCGATTGCTGCCAGCGGCAAGCCCCTCGAGGCGGCAGCTGGTCAGCGGCGGCCCTCCTCCGAGTGGCGGCTGCACGCCGATCTCCTTGCCAGCCGGCCTGAGATTCAGGCGGTACTGCATTGCCACTCGATCCATGCCACGGCCCTGGCCTGCCATGGCCGCCCCATCCCCCCCTTTCATTACATGACCGCCGTGGCCGGCGGCGATGACATCCGCTGCGCCGGCTACGCCACCTTTGGCACCGCTGAGCTTTCGGCCCTTGCTGTGCAGGCTCTCGATGGCCGGCTGGCCTGCCTGCTGGCCCAACACGGCCAGGTAACGCTAGGCACCAGCCTCGATCAGGCCCTGCGCATCGCCGTTGAGGTGGAAACCCTGGCCCAGATGTATCTGCAGGCCCTGCAACTCGGCGAGCCTCCGCTGTTGAGCGCCGCCCAGATGGCTGCGGTGCACCAGCAGTTCCGCTCCCTGCACTACGGGGCCGGCGCCTGAGTCCGTGCCAGCCACAGCCCGGTGCCGCCAAACAGCAGCACCAGGGCAAAGCAGAAGCCGGTCCAAAGCGGTAGCCCCCAGCCCGCCACCGCCAGCGGCGCTACCACCGTCACCACCCCTCCGGCCAAAAAAGGCTGCAGCATCAGCTGCTTGATCGAGAAGGCCGGTAGGGCGTCGCTGCGGTCGTCTGGATCGGCCATGCGCAGTAGCAGCAGGCCGCTGGCCGCCACTCCCGTGGCCTGGCCAAACTCAATCACCGCCCGCTCAAACCAGTCGGCGGGCAGCAGCCGCGGTGCTAGCAGCAGGGTCACCGCCAGGTTCCACAGCAGGCCGCCTAGGGCAAGCACCGTGAGCGGCAGCCAGTCGGCCTTGAGCAGGGCCAGATCCAGCCCGGCGGTGGCGGCGGTGATCAGCAAATCTGCTGAAAGGGTGCCCACCTGGCCTTGCACCGCTGAAGAGGCCCAATGGGCTTTGCCGCTGCGCTCCAGCGCTAAACGCACCAGCAGCGACCCCACGATCGCTAACGGAAACACCGGCAGCGCATCAACAACGCTGGCAACGCCATCCCCCAGCCCAGAGGTGAGCCAGCGCAATCCGGCCAGTAGCGCCACGCCCGTGAGCACGGCCATGCCCGCCAGGGCCAGGTTCACCGCCCAAGCCGCCGCCCTGGCAGCCACGCCACCTGAATCGCCGCTGGCCGTGCTGGTGGGTTCGCTGGGTGCGCTGCCTGGGGCATCGGCCAGCAGCCAGCCGCGGCTGCGGGCCAGCACCACCACCAGCCCCCCCACCAAAGTGGAGCTCAGCAGCCCCACCGTGGCCATAGCTAATCCCAAAGCCTGGCCGCCGGGAAAGCCCAGGGCCGCATAGCTCGGCCCCATCGCCGCGGCGGAGCCATGGCCGCCCTCGTAGGCCACCTCGATCAGGCAGGCCATCACTGGGCTCACCCCCAGCCAGGGCTGCAGCACCAGCAGCACCGCCAGTCCGCCCACCACGTATTGGCCGAAGGCCAGCACCAGCGCCAGCGACACCTGCCCCGACACCGGCCGCCACAACCCCTCCAGTTTGGGCAGGGGTTTGCCGAGCAGCAGCGAGCCAAACACCAGGGTGAGCAGCACCAGCGGCAGATCGGCCCATAGCTGCATCACCTGAGGAGGCAGCAGCGGCAGGGGGCCGCCCGGGGCCAGTAGCAGACCCAGCAGTCCGGCCAGCAGGGCTTCGGGGATGCCCCAGAGCCGCAGCTGCAAGCGGGCACCAAGGGCTCGCCCCACCGCCAGGATCAGGCTGAGGCAGGCCAGGGCCAGGGCCAACCAGCCGAAGCTGGGCAGCAGGTCGCTCGCCAAGGTTGCGATCA
Source organism: Cyanobium sp. Maggiore-St4-Cus (assembly GCF_024345615.1). Lineage (NCBI taxonomy): Bacteria > Bacillati > Cyanobacteriota > Cyanophyceae > Synechococcales > Prochlorococcaceae > Cyanobium > Cyanobium sp. Maggiore-St4-Cus. The sequence goes on along the minus strand of NZ_JAGQBL010000012.1, from coordinate 36,651 downwards.
CAGGTTGAAGTGCCGGCGGAAGAAAGCCTCAGTGGCCTCCAGGACGCGGATCAAGGTGGCACCATCGCGGAAACCGTGGCCCTCCTGCGGGAAGCGGTGCACCTCCACCGGGATGGCGTTGGCTTCGAGCGCTGCTGCCATGCGGTCGGTCTGCTCCGGTGGCACCACCTTGTCATCGAGGCCCTGAAAAAAGATCACCGGGCAGCGGATTTGATCGGCGTGGGCCAGCGGTGAGCGGGCCTCGTAGGTGGCGCGCGCTTCGGGCCAGGGGCCGATCAGCCCATCGAGATAGCGGGCTTCAAAGCGATGGCTCTCAGACGCCAACGCGCTGGGGTCGGCTACGCCATAGCGGCTCGCGCCGGCGCGAAATACGTCCGTAAAGCACAGGGCGGCCAGGGTGGTGAAGCCGCCGGCACTGCCGCCTTCGATGGCGATGCGGTCGGGATCGGCCCGGCCCGCCGCCACCAGGCTCTGGGCGGCTGCGGCGCAATCGCCCACATCCACCACGCCCCACTGGCCAGCGAGCCGCTGCCGATAGGCGCGGCCGAAGCCGGTCGAGCCGCCGTAGTTCACATCCACCACCCCCCAGCCTCGGGTTGTCCAAAACTGAATGGCCAGGTTCAGGGCCGTGCGGGCCATGGCGGTGGGGCCGCTGTGGCTTTTCACCAGCAAGGGTGCCTCCCGGTGGGCTCCCCCGGCTGGGGGGTAAAACCAGGCGTGGCTGCGGGCGCCGCCGTGGCCCTCAAACCACAGCTCCTGCGGCAGGCTGATCGCCTGCGGCGCCAGAGGGCAGGCGGCAGCAGGGCTATGCCACCAGTTGCCGCGGGCCAGGTCCAGCTCGAGCAGGCCCGCTGGTTCAGTTGCTGAAGCGGCGATGCAGGCCAGCCGTCCCCGTTCGGCGCAAATACCAGCCAGATCATCAAAGGGGATGGCCAGGGGCTGCCACTGGCCGGCATCTCCGCTCTGGCTCGGCAGCTCCACGCGGCCCAGCTGCCAGCGCCCCTGCAGGCAGGCGGTGGCCAGCAGCTGCTCGCCATCCCAGGCCTGGGTGCCCATGCCGAACACCCACTGGGGCATGCCGAATTCCGCCTGCATGGGCAGCAGCGGCCGCCAGGCAAGCGGCGCTTCTTCGCCGAGGGCCTCTGCGCTCAGGGCTTCTGCGTCGAGGCTCACTGCGTCGAATCCCTCGGCGTTGTCGAGCTGTTCGAGGTTCCAGAAGCCTGAGCGATCGTTTGCCACCACCAGGTGGGGCCCGCACCAGAGCGGCTGGAACACCGAAACGTCCGGGTTTGTCCCCACCCCCGATCCTGCGACCAGGCGGCGGCCGCTGAGCTGGCCTGCCGCATCGAAGTGCCCCAGCCAGAGTTGGCTGCGCTCCCAGGGCATGAAGGGCTGCTGCCACTCCACCCAGGCCAGCCATGCGCCGGAGGGGCTCAGGGCCGGGTAGCCGCAGAAGTCGGCTGGCACCACCAACGGCTGGGGCTCGCCACCTTCCAGCCCAACAGCCACCAGCTGGTCGCAGCCAGTACCTTCCTCACTGCCGCTTTCCCGTACGCCGATCCAGCGGTCGCGGCCGGCATCGATCAAGCCGCCGCCGTAGGCACCTGGTGGGCTGAGCCGTCGCGGCTGGCGATCGCTGCCATCGAGCTCCAGCAGCCAGAGGCAGCGGTCACCGTCGTGGCTGAACACCGCTACTGGCCGGCCATCGCTCCTGTGGCCCAGGGCCATACTGCCGCCACCGTATTCATGCACCCGGCTGCGCAGATTCCAGCTGCCGGGGGTTAGCTCCTCTGCTGGCTGGTCTGGCCCCAAGCGTCGCAGCAGGGTCGTGCGCCCCCCTTCATGGGGTCGCTGCTCCAGCCAATAGATCACCCCGTCTAGTAACCGGGGCTCCCGCAGGCTGGGGGTTTGGCCCACCACAACAGCGGCGGGAAGGGCTCCAGGGGGGTCAGCCACCGCATGCACCGAGGGATAACGACTTAAAGTGGAAGTCGTTCGATCAAGTATCGCGTTGGCCCGCAGTTCAGCCGGCAGCTTTGCCCAGATGGCACGCTCCGCCGTTCAGGCCAGCCGCGGCGTTCAAGTGCCCAAGGATGCCCTTGAGGAGTCCCCCCTCACGATTCACACCCTTGGCGATGGGGTGCTGCGCACCCCTGCCAAGCGCATCAGCAAGTTTGATGAGAGTGTGCGAGAACTGGCCCGGGACATGCTGCGCAGCATGTACGCGGCCAAGGGCATCGGTTTGGCGGCACCCCAGGTGGGAGTGCATAAGCAGCTACTGGTGATCGATCTTGATCCCGAGAATGCCGCCGCGGCGCCGATGGTTTTGATCAATCCCGAGATCGCCTGCTTCGGTGCTGCAATCGAGACTTATGAGGAAGGCTGCCTCAGCATTCCTGGCGTCTACCTGAATGTGGTGCGTCCGGCCACGGTTGAGGTCAGCTATCGCGACGAGATGGGCCGCCCCCAACGGGTCAAGGCTGATGGCCTCCTGGCCCGCTGCATCCAGCACGAGATGGACCACCTCGAAGGTGTGCTTTTCGTTGACCGGGTCACCGATGAACTCAGCCTCAATGAAGGCCTGCTGGAAAAGGGCTTTCAACGGGCAGATGTCCGTTCCATCCGCTGATCGTTCTTCTCCATGCCCATGAAACCCCTGGCCGGCTTGTTCCTGGCTCTTGCCTGCATACTTGGCATCGCCTCCACGGGCTCGGTGTTTGAGCTCGCCTACGGCGACCCCGACCTGGGACAGCAGACCACCCTCTGGATCCTGGGTCTGAGCCTGCCCGGCACGGTTGCGGCCCTGTTGGTGGCCATCCGGATCAACAAGCCGGCCTAGACCTTGCCGGATACCGCGCATACGATTAGGCACATGTCGCTTGCCAATGCCGTGATGAGATTGCCCCATCTGGGTGTCAATTCCCTCCCCATGGCAGCTGGAGCTTTCGCCGCTGGGGTGGCATTTGCTGCCACCCCAGCCATGGCCAGCGCCCTGTTTCAAGCTGCGGATCTCAGCCAGGAGCGTTTTGTTCTGGTGGCAGCGCCCATCGGCGATGGCGTCCGCGCCCAACTCAACATCTATGAGCAGGTCAAGCCGACCCGGCCTTGTTTTGCCGTGGCCCCAGGGTCACCAGCTCCGGTGAGCCCCCTGCTTGCAACTTTTGATTTCAGCGGCATCTGCAGCCGCTTCATCGATGCCAACGGCTACTCGGTGCGAGTCGGCGGTGCAGATCTGGCCACGAGTTACCGCCTAACAGTTCTGCGTCAGAGCGGTGACAACGTGCTTCTGGCCGTGCCAACCAAGTCCGGGGCGGGCCCGGAAATGCTAGTTGCTCGCACTAAGGGCCAGGGCGCTGGCTTCCTCCAGTTGGTGTTTGAACCGGGCTGGCAGCTCAAGCGCCGGGCCTACGGCGGTCGCAATCTGGGCCACGTGTATCTCTACCGCGATACCTGGCCTGATGCTGCGATCCAGCCTGGGCTGCCGGTAGTTGCGCCCAGCCCCATTTCAGGCCTCTCTGGCACCAAGCGCTGACCTCGAAGCAGGGGGGAGTGGTCAGAGCGGAAAGGCAGTTGCTACATTGGCAAGCTCTGTGAGCAGCGCAGCGCTTCATGACCCAGGTCACCGTCGGCGAAAACGAAGGGATTGAATCGGCCCTGCGTCGCTTCAAGCGCCAGGTGTCTAAGGCGGGCATCTTCGCTGACCTAAAGCGTCTGCGTCACCACGAGACACCTGTTGAGAAGTACAAGCGCAAGGCCCAGCAGCGCCGCCGCCGCCGTTGATCGCTTTGATCTGGTCTCCCGCTTAGCGAGATACCCCTTGATCAAACGACCGGTAGGTAAGCGCTTCGGCAATTGCAGTTGCGCCAATGCTTGCTTGATCGTTCAGGTCGGAGATCGTTTGGGCAACCCGCAGCAGCCTGGCGCCAGCCCGGGCACTGAGCTGCCGGTGCTGAATCGCAGCCTCCCACACTTCTAAGGCTTCGCTTTCCAGTTGCAGCACTTGCTGCAACTGACCTCCGGCGATGCGGCTGTTGCAGCAGCCCCCGGGATTGCGGGCAGCCATCTGGGCCCGGGCCCGGCGGACTCTTGCCCGCACCTCAGCGCTTGATTCGTCGCTGGCCGGGCTGCCGCCCTGGTCCCTAAACGGCGCCGTTAGGGCGGCGCTGGATGGCCGTCTCATCACCACCTGCAAATCAATTCGATCCAGCAGGGGGCCCGACAACCGGCCCCAGTAGCGCCGCCGCTGGCCCTCCCCGCAGCTGCAGCTGCGCTCTGGGTCGCCAAACCAGCCACAGGGGCAGGGATTGGCCGCGGCCACCAGGGTGATGCGGCAGGGGAAGCGAGTTCTCTGGCGGGCGCGGTGAATCCAGACTTCGCCGTCTTCTAGGGGCTGGCGCAATTGGTCGAGCACGGACCGGCGAAATTCGGCCAGCTCATCGAGAAACAGCACTCCGTGGTGGGCCAGGGCCAGCTCTCCTGGTCTGGGTTGGCCACCTCCACCTATCAGCCCCGGCCCGGAGCAGCTGTGGTGGGGGCTGCGAAACGGGCGCGTTTGCAGCAAGCCCTGGCTGCTGTCCAGTAGTCCCGCCACCGAGTGGACGGCGGTGAGCTCAAGGGCCTCCGCTGGATCGAGCGGGGGTAGCAGCCCCGCCAGTCGCTGGGCCAGCATTGTTTTGCCGCTGCCGGGTGGGCCGCAGAGCAGCAGGTGGTGGCCTCCGGCTGCTGCGATCTCTAGGGCCCGGCGCCCGTGGGGCTGCCCTTTGACGTCGGCAAGATCTTCAGCTGCGGGCCTGGCGGTTATCGGCGCGTTGGCTTGTTTAAAGGCGGGGGCGATAGCGGTGGCGGTGGCACGGGCAGGGGCGGCCGGCCGGGCCCGCGGATGCTGCAGTCGCCACAAGGCCTGGCCGAGATCGGCGGCGCCCCACACCCGCAGCCCCTCCACCAATGCGGCCTCCCAGGCGTTGGCCTGGGGCACGACCAAGGCCCGTGCGCCATGGTTCCGGGCCGCAATTGCAATCGCCAGCACCCCCCGGATCGGCCGCAAGCTGCCGTCCAGACCCAGCTCGCCGGCGCTCCAAATCTCGTTGTTGCTGGCAGCATCCAGCTGGCCACTGGCCAGTAGCAGGCCCAGGGCGATCGGCAGGTCAAAAGCCGGCCCCTCCTTGCGCAGGTCGGCGGGGGCCAGATTCACCACCACCCGCGTCAGCGGCACCTTCAGGCTGCTGTGGCGTATGGCCGAGCGCACCCGCTCCCGGGCTTCTTGCACAGCCGCATCGGCCAGGCCCACCAGCTGCAGGCCCGGCAAGCCGGGAGCCAGATCCACCTCCACCAGCACTGGCCTGGCCTCCAGGCCCAGCAGCGCCGCCGTCTTGCACCGTGCCAACATCACGCCATGGGCTACTACATCGTTAGTGCCACCCCTGTCCCACCCCCGTTGCCTTTGTGAGCCAAGACACGATCTTTGGGCGCATCCTCCGCGGCGAGATCCCCTGCGATCAGGTGTATGCCGATGAGCATTGCCTGGCTTTTCGCGATGTAACGCCCCAGGCTCCGGTCCATGTGCTGGTGATTCCACGCCAGCCGATCGCCCAGCTTGCTGATGCCACCGCAGGTCACGAGGCCCTGCTGGGGCACCTGTTGCTGGTGGCTGCCCAGGTGGCCCGCCAGGAGGGTCTGGAGTCGTTTCGCACAGTGATCAACAGCGGCGCGGATGCGGGCCAGACCGTGTTTCACCTGCATGTGCATGTCCTAGGTGGGCGTCCGCTGGCCTGGCCCCCGGGCTGACCGCGGGGCCCGCAACAATGACCTGATCCGACCTGCCCCATGAACCCCCTCAAGGCTCTTCGCGGTCAACTGGCGAAGTTGCAGCGCCTGGCCCAGCCCTATTTCCTGCCGGTAGACGACAACACCAAGAGCTGGCAGTTTCTACTGCTGGTGGCGGCGCTCCTAGCGGTAGTGATAGGCAGCACCTTGTTGCTGCTCACTGGGGTGTTGGCGCTCACCGGGGCCTTGATCCCCGAATTGCGCAGCCGTTTCCTGCCCGGGGTGCCCGAGCAGGTGGCAGCAATTTGGAACAGCCCGATCGGGCCGCTGGTGATGGTGCTGCTGGCCGGAGGGCTGGGCTGTTTTGTGGCTTTCCGAGGCAAGTTGCGTCAAGGGCGCTGGTTGCCCTGGCTGTTGATGGCGGTGATCACCCTGCTGATCCTGGTGATCAATGGCATCAACGTGGGGATTAGCTATGTAGCTCGCAACATCGAAAATGCTCTGGTTGGCTACAAGGCTGAGGAGTTTTGGAAGATCGTTGCTATTTATGCTTTTTGCTTGGTTATAGCCCTGCCGATCAGGGCTGTTCAGAGTTATTTAATACCCAAGCTTGGCCTGCTGTGGCGCGAGTGGCTGAGCGGCCGCCTGTTGAGCCGATATCTTTCAAATCGGGCTTATTACGTTCTCAATCCGAATGATGAGTCAATCGAGGAGATTGACAACCCCGATCAGCGCATTTCGCAAGATACGGCCAGTTTTACCGGCACTAGTCTTAGCGTCACGGTTGAGATAATATCTGCCCTGCTTACTTTCGTCAGTTTTATAATTGTATTGTGGACTATTAGCGAGAAGCTGGCCTTGGTGCTTCTTACTTATTCTGTTGGTGGCACTGCTCTAATTGTATTTGCCAGCCGGAAGCTGGTGAACCTGAACTATCAGCAGCTCAAGCTGGAGGCTGATTTTCGCTATGGGCTGGTTCATATTCGCGACAACGCTGAATCCATTGCTTTCTATCGGGGCGAGCAACAGGAGGGTCGTGAGGCAGGCAGGAGGCTGGAAGGGGCGATTAGAAATTATGATCGCCTGATCATCTGGGAGGCGCTCATTAGTGTCATTCAGCGATCCTATGATTATTTTTCTCGCTTCCTGCCTTGGCTGGTGATCGCACCGATCTATTTTGCCAAGGAGGTCGATTTCGGTGTCTTCGGCCAGGCCGGCTTCGCCTTCTCGATGGTGTTCTCTTCGGTCAGCTACATCGTTAACAACATTGATCGCCTCGCCGCCTTCTCAGCTTCGATCAGCCGGCTTGAGGGTTTTCAGGGCAAGGTTGATTCAATCGGCATTGAAGCTGCAGCGCTTGAAGCCCAGTTGGCCGCCACGAGCGCCGTTAGCAGTGGGAATTCGATTCTGGTTAGCCATGTCGACTTGGTGCCGCCCCGCACCAATCGCATCTTGATCCGCGACCTCAGTGTTGAGGTGAATCTTCATCAGCGTTTGCTGGTTGTGGGCCCATCTGGCTGCGGCAAAACCTCTTTCTTGCGCATGGTCAGTGGTCTGTGGCCCCCAGCTGCTGGTCGGGTGGAGCGCCCCAGCGAGGGAGATCTGCTGTTCATTCCTCAGAAGCCTTACATGCTGCTTGGCAGCCTGCGCGAGCAGCTTTGCTATCCGCTCCAGCCTGATCGCTTTAGTGACGAACAGCTGCGCCATGTTTTGGAGCAGGTGCGGCTGCCCGAGCTTGTTGGGCGCTACCCCGATCTCGACATCATTCAGGATTGGCCTCGCTTGCTTTCCCTAGGCGAGCAACAGCGTTTGGCCTTTGCACGTCTGCTGCTCAATTCACCGAGTTTTGTTGTCCTAGATGAGGCCACCAGCGCCCTCGATGTGGCAACTGAGCGTCACCTTTATTGCCTGCTGGCTGAGCGGGAGATGGCTTTTGTGAGCGTCGGACATAGGCCCACCCTCACCGCCTTCCATGACACCGTGCTGGAGCTCGATGGCAGCGGCAACTGGCGTCTGCTACCCGCGGCCGGCTATGACGTGGGCCGCCACGCCTGATCCCCTACCTGACCCCATGCCTGAACCAAGCCCCGACCAGACCCCAGAAATCAGCCCTACAACCAGTGCAACAACTAGTGCAACAACTAGCGAGGTGCCGGCCTTTGGTTGGAGCGGCTACGCCGAGCGGGTGAATGGTCGCTTTGCCATGGTGGGCTTCATTGCCCTGCTGCTGATCGAAGCCCTGAGCGGCGATACGTTTCTGCGCTGGTCTGGCCTGGTGCCCTGAGCGTCTGGTGCCCTATGGAATTTGCACCAGATCCACCTGCCAGATCCCTCCCCTGCTCACCTGAACAGCTAGCTGGCGACCATCGGCCTGCAGCTGCACCTGGCGGGCAACGCCGCTGGGGACCATCGGTATGGGTTGCAGGCTCTGCACGGAACGCCGGTAGAGCACCAGCTCGGTGCGTCCCTCCAGCTGTCGCACCAGGGCAATTCGCTCTCCTGCTGCGTCGACGCTGACGCTCACCGGTTGGGCATCGGCCCGGTTGAGGCCAGGCAGGTCTATGGGCTGCTGGCGCTCCAGATCAAGCAGCAGCACTTGTTCGCGGCCGCCCCTGCCGCTGATTAGGGCCAGCCAGCGCCCTGAAAGGGCTGGATCCCGGTTGGCACCTATGGCTTCCAGCCGGGAGTTGAGCGGCACTATGGGCTGCGGCATGGGGGCAAGGCAGCCACCCAGCAGCAGGCCGGTTGCTGCTGCAATGGCTCTTTTGGCTAGTGAGCTCCTCATGGCGAGGGCTGCGCTCCGCCCCCCTGAACGGCAAGGCCGCCGGGCAGGTCTGGCTCAAGCAGGCTGCGCAGATCAAACAGCTGCACGCGCCACTGTCCAGCCTGGGCCACCTGCACCGCCAGCTGGCGTGCCTCCGGGGACAGGCTGAGGCGCACTGAAGTGCGGTCCGCCGGTAGGGGAAGCCGGTGCAGGTTGCCGTTGGCTCGGTCTTCGATCAGGGCCAGTCTTTGGTTTCCCTGTTGCACCAGGGCCGCCACGTAGCGACCGTTCCAGCTGAGGGAGGGGGAGCTGTGGGGCTGGCGGTTTTGGAAATGGCGCAGGGGCACGATTCGGCCGCTGGGCTGCTCCTGTAAAAGCAGGGTGGCCCGGCCACCTCGATCAACCACTGAGGCAAGAAATCGACCCTGGCCGCTGAGGGCGGGTTCTTGGCGGCTGTTGCCGTTGAACACCCCAACCGGGCCAGCACTGCGACGGGCCAGCCACGCTCCACCTGAACAGCCGCTGACAAGCAAGCTCAGGGTTATCAGCAGCAGGGCAGACACCCCTAGGGGACCAAATCTGTTGACGGCGAAAAGCTTCAGTCGTCGAAGCGGGAGCTGTTGTCCCGGGGGGTAATGCCTCGGGGGCTGGGCTCGGGGCGACTGGAGGGTTTCACTGGCGTGAAGTCCGCATCACTGATATCGCTTGCCGCTGGGCGATTGCTTCTGCCGCTGGCAGGGTTTGCTGGGCTGATCGGTGAGCCTTGGGGTACTCCCGCTGGTTGGGAAGCCCTAGGAGCTTCTGAGGCCGAAGCAGGGACAGCGGGCGCGGGCCTGCGGCTGGAGCGAGGCATGGCCTCACTAGCGGCTGTCGGCCGGCTGCCCCGTCGTGGCTCTACTGCGCCATCTCGATCACGCCTGCGGGCACCGAAATCGATACTGGGCCGGCTAGAGCTTTGGGGTGCCCAATCCTCTTGGGGAGGGCGGCGGCTGGCGGCCCTTTCAGGGATGGCGGCCCTACTGCTGGGACGGGGTGCCCGGTAAAAATCTTCCTCATCTGGCGCATCGCTTTCGCCGCGGGAGGGGATGCGGCGCCTAAGCGGCTCGGGCTCATCAAAGCGATCTGTAGAGGCCTCCCCCCAGGCGCGGCCACCCATCCTGGGCCTGTAGGGGCCTGGTTCAGGCATTGGTTCGTCGTCGTCGAAGTAGGACGACCGGCGAGCCTGCTCCGTGGTTACCCCCCGCAGGCGCACACTTTCGTAGGCGAAAAAGACCGTGGTGCCGGCGAGCAGAAACTGACCAAATTGCAGGATTGGATCGAGGCGCCAACCCTGAAAAAACAGGATGCCGCCGCAGAGCAACCCAATTGCAGCGAAAAAGACGTCGTAATCGCGGGCGAGTGCGGGCTTGAAGCTCCGCATGAAATAAAGCAGTGCACCGCCCACCGCAAGCACTATGCCCACGATGCTGGCCCAATTCAGGCTGGCATTAACCACGGTTTTTCACCCGACAGTCCGTCTCGTCAGTGTAGGCAGTTGAGCCCGAGCAGCTAGAGACCTGGAGATACTCAGGTGCAGGAGCTCAAAGGCGACGATCAAGCTGATCGTTTTGGCTGATCAGCACCAGCCCGATTGTGATGGGCACCACCACGATCACGGCGCCGGCAAGCAGGCTGGTCAGGAAATTGGCCAGGGATGGCGTCATGGCAGGAACAGCTCTATGGCTTGATTCGTGGAGCGATCCTAGGCAGTGGTGGCGGCTTCCTACGCTGGGAGCCCAGCTACTTAGAGCTTTGTGACGGCAGCCACCTCCCTACCCCAGTCCTGGCTGCCCTTGTTGTCCGGCTTGCACTTGGCCCTGGCCCTGGGCCTGGCGCTTTGGACCTTGCTTTTTCTGTTTCGCATCGTGCTCACCTGGTATCCCCAGATTGATCTGAGCCGCGGAGCGATGCGCCTGGTCGGAGCCCCTACCGAGCCCTTGCTTGCCCTCACCCGTCGGCTGATCAAACCGATCGGTGGCGTTGATGTGACGCCGGTGGTGTGGGTGGGCCTGCTCAGCCTGGTGCGAGAAATTTTGGTGGGGCAGCAGGGGCTTGTCAGTCAGGTGTTGTTTCGGGCCCAGAGCGTCGGGATCGGCTGAACTCAGATCCGGATTAGCTGCCCTTCTGCGGAAGCATGTCCTGTTCGACAAATTTGGTGTGTACGTCGCCCGCCTGGAATTCGGGGCGATCCAGCAATTGCAGGTGAAAGTCGATGGTGGTGGGAATGCCGGTCACCGCGCATTCCGATAGGGCCCGGCGCAGCCGCCTGAGGGCGTGGGGGCGATCAGTGCCCCAGACGATCACCTTGCCGATCAAGGAGTCGTAGAAGGGCGGGATCTCATAGCCGGTGTACACGTGGCTATCGACCCGCACGCCGGGGCCGCCAGGAGGTAGCCAGCCGGTGATTTTGCCGGGGGCGGGCCGGAAGTTTTGGCGGGGGTCTTCGGCGTTAATGCGCGCCTCGATGGCGTGCCCGCAGAGCTTGATCTGGTCTTGGGTGACCGAGATCGGCTCCCCACCGGCAATACGCAACTGTTCGGCGATCAGATCTACCCCTGTGACCATCTCGGTGACCGGATGTTCCACCTGGATCCGGGTATTCATTTCCATGAAATAAAACGACCCGCTGCGGTCCACCAGGAATTCCACGGTGCCGGCGCCCTCGTAGCCAATGGTGCGGGCGGCGGCCACGGCGGCATCTCCCATCTGGCGGCGCAGGTCGGCGTTGATGGCCACGCTGGGGGCCTCTTCCAGCAGCTTTTGGTGGCGGCGCTGGATCGAGCAGTCGCGTTCGCCCAGGTGAATCACGTTGCCGTGGCGATCGGCCAGCACCTGCACTTCCACGTGCCGGGGCCGGTCGATGAATTTCTCCATGTACAGGCCAGGGTTGCCGAAGGCAGCCTCCGCTTCTCCTTGGGCCGCTTTGAACAGGCTCTCGAGTTGATCGGGCCCAGGCACCAGGCGCATGCCGCGGCCGCCGCCACCAGCGGTGGCTTTGATCATCACCGGGTAGCCCATCGATTCGGCCAATCGCGCAGCCGCCTCCGGGCTGGCCAGCAAGCCGGCACTACCGGGGATGGTGGGCACCCCCACCCGCTCCATGGTGGCCTTAGCGGTCGACTTATCTCCCATCGAGCGGATGGCCTCGGGGGAGGGACCCACAAACGTGATGCCGTGGTCGGCGCAGATCTCGGCGAAGCGATCGTTTTCGGCCAGGAAGCCGTAGCCGGGGTGAATTGCGTCAGCACCCCGGGAGGTGGCCGCCGCCAAAATGTTGGGGATGTGGAGGTAGCTCTTGCTGCTGGGCGCCTCTCCAACGCATACGGCTTCGTCGGCGAGCTGCACGTGCAGGGCGTTCTTATCCACCGTGCTGTAAACGGCGACGGTGGGAATGCCGAGCTCCCGGCAGGTGCGCAGGATGCGTAGGGCTATTTCGCCACGGTTGGCGATCAGCAGCTTGCCGATGGGCATCCGCGGCGTCTCAGCTGATATGGGCTGAGGCGGACTGTATCAGTGCTGCCTGGACAGCTCCCTCAGACGATTCTGGTGCCGGCAATGGGTATATTGCTCGCACCGGAACGCTTAGCGATCCGAACCACATGCGGATGTGGTGGAATTGGTAGACACGCACGTTTGAGGGGCGTGTGGCTTCGGCCTTACGAGTTCAAGTCTCGTCATCCGCATTTCTTAATTCGAGCCATCCAGGCCTTGCCCGAATCGATCCGGCCCTCGGCAGCGATCGTGCTTGTCAGCAACGGCCCCGGAGAGCTGTCTACCTGGGTTCGTCCCCTCGCCCAGCGCCTGCATCGCCAGATGCCGCTGCGGCCTGAGGTGCCTACGGCCGCCTGCAGCCTCAAGTTGCTGCTTGTGCCCTGTCCAAACGGCACGGGACAGGAGCATCGAGCCGCCGCTGCTTGGGGCCTGTTTGAGCGCATAGTGCCAGCTCGTCAATTTTGGTCGCTGCTACTGCGCCCCAAGCGCTTTGGTCCCTGGCCCCGCCAGGGACTGGTGGTGTTTTTAGGGGGTGATCAGTTTTGGACTGTGCTGCTCTCGGCACGGCTGGGTTACCGCCATCTCACCTATGCGGAATGGGTGGCCCGCTGGCCCCGCTGGAACGACCGCATCGCTGCCATGGGCCCCCTGGCTGCTGACCAGTTGGCACCGCGATGGGCATCCCGCTGCACGGTGGTAGGTGACCTGATGGCAGACCTCTCTGAGTCGGCCCGCAGCGACGCGCCCTTGCCGGCAGGTGAGTGGTTGGCGCTGCTGCCGGGCTCGAAGCGGGCCAAGTTGCGTGTGGGCATGCCGTTTTTGCTGGAGACGGCCGATCGGCTGGCGGCCCTTCGTCCTGGCTGTCGCTTTCTGTTGCCCCTGGCTCCCACCACTGCGGTGGAGGAGCTGCTGAATCAGGCTGGCCCCGCCAATCCGATCGCCCGTACCTACCGATCGGGTCAGCCCCGCCTGCTGGCTCCGGATCTACTTGAGACGCCAGCTGGCACCAGGATTCGGCTGGTTCGGGAGAATCCGGCTTACGGCAGCTTGAGCCAGTGTTCCCTGGCCCTCACCACCGTGGGCGCCAACACCGCCGAACTGGCTGCTTTGGGGGTGCCGATGCTGGTGCTGGTGCCAACCCAGCACTTGCACGTCATGCAGGCCTGGGATGGACTGGCCGGAATGCTGGGGCGGTTGCCCCTGCTGCGCTGGCTGTTTGGGGTGCTGATTACGGCCTGGCGGCTGCGCCACCGGGGCTTTTTGGCCTCTCCCAACATTGCCGCTGGCCGCTTGGTGGTGCCGGAGCGGGTTGGGGCGATCACCCCTGAGGCCATCGCCGCCGAAGCCGCCGACTGGCTGGCGGCACCGGAGCGACTGGAGCAGATGCGCGCCGATCTGCGCAGCCTGCGGGGCCAGCCGGGGGCGGTGGCCAGCCTGGCGGCTCTGGTGCAGGAGCTGCTGCCCCCAGAGCTGAGTGCCCTTGAGCTGAATATCCCCGACTGAGCTGCCTAGGCTTGAGACTCATTTTCGCTGAGTTCGATGGCCGACGCTGCAAGTTCTTCCGACCCTTCAGCCTGCGGCCTCGACAGTGGCTTGGCCCGCGGGGCCAGCGAGGAGCAGTGGCGCCAGCAGCTGACGCCTGAGCAGTTCCGGGTTGCCCGCCAGGGCGGTACCGAGCGTGCCTTCAGCGGCGCTTACTGGAACCAGAAGGGCAATGGCAGCTACCACTGCATCTGCTGTGATGCCGAGCTTTACAGCAGCGCCACCAAGTTTGATTCCGGTACCGGCTGGCCCAGCTTCTGGGATGGGGTAAGCGCTGCTGCCATCAGCACCCACACCGATAACGCCCACGGCATGGTGCGCACCGAAATTCGCTGCGCTAATTGCGACGCCCACCTTGGCCACGTTTTCAACGACGGCCCGGCCCCAACCGGTCAGCGCCACTGCGTCAATTCGGCGTCCCTTGCTTTCAAGGCGAGCTGAGAGGGCTATTGAGCCTCGATCCTGGACTGTTTCACCAGGGATCTTCTAGGTCGTTGCTGGCCAGGTCTTCAGCCTCCACATCCAGGGGTTCGCGGTAGGGGGTGGGGGCGGGCCGCCTCTCTAGGGGGCGAGTTTCTCGTGGTCGAGTTTCTAGTGGTCGAGCATCAAGAGATCGAGCCTCGATGGGGCGTGCCTGCTTTGGCAGGGGTTCGGCCTGCAGGGGGCGGCGAGTGGGTTCTGCTGGACGCTCTTCGTAGCGTGATTCCTCGTAGCGGGTTTGCTCGTAGCGGCTCTCCTCCTCGTCATCGAGGTAGCGGCGCTGGCGCAGGGGTTCCCGTTGGCGCTGCTCATCGAGTTCGACGTAATCGAACTCCTCATCGGGCTCGAAGGTCTGGCTGGTGGCCGGCTGGATGCGGCGCTGTTCCTGCACTGCCGGCTGGCCTGCAGCCAGTTGGTTTTCCACGGGCACCATGCCGGTGCGGTATCGATCCCGCTCCTCCTGCTCCCAGCTCGGCCCACCAATACCAAGCTTCTCGAGCAGCCCGGAGCCCAACTGCTTGAGCTTGTCTTCGGCGCCCTCGTAAACAATGATTCGATCCGGCCCGCTGCTGACGATTTCCTCAACCGTGAGCTCCCAGGTGCTCAGCACGCCTTCACCCAGCAGGGGCACTCCCAGGGCTCCGATCACCAGGGTTGCCAGCTCGCCGGTTTCGATGTCGAAGCTGAAGCCCAGCACCCGGCCCAGCTGGTCGCCCGCTTCGGTGATCACCTGGCAGTTGATCACCTTGCCGTAACGGTCAGGGTTGAAGCCCTCCGCCAGCGAATCGGCGGAATCAACCAGGATCACATCGCCCACCTGGCGGATCCGGTCGAGGGGCATCCAGCGCGGCAGGCCTGGCAGGAAGCGGGTCAGAGGGTTGTCGCGCAGGCCCAGCGCCACCACTTCGCGCCGGTCGATATCCACCACCACCTCGCCCACCACTCCCAGCCGGCGGCCGGTGTCGCGGGTGATCACCTGGGTGCCCATCAGCTCGGAGCGCAACCAGAGGCGATCACTTGGGGCGGCAGCCGTTGCCCCGGGATCTGCGGAAGGGGGGATGGAGGAGGTCAATGAAAGGGTCGTACCCGTGGCCCAGTCGGCCCATTGTGGCTCACCTGCTCCGCTGGGGAAGGGGCGGCTCAGGCAGCGGGCGGTAACCCGACCACCTGGGTGTGGGCGCCCCGGGCCTGGGTGACACCAATGGTGCGGGTTGCGGCGGCGATCATCGGGCGCCGGTGGCTCACCACCATGAATTGGGCCTGGTCTGCCTGGCCGGCAATCAGGGCGGCGAGGCGCTCCACATTGACGCCGTCGAGAAAGCTGTCGACTTCGTCTAATGCATAGAAGGGCGAAGGGCGGAAGCGCTGCAGGGCAAACAGGAAGCTCAGCGCCGTGAGCGATTTCTCGCCGCCACTCATGGAGTTGAGACGCCGCACCGCCTTGCCCTTGGGGTGGGCCACCAAGGTGAGGCCACCTTCAAGGGGTGCTTCCGGGTTTTCCAGCTGCAGGTGCCCCTCGCCGTCGGATAGCCCTTCAAAGATTGTGCGGAAATGGCCATCCACCGCTGTGAAGGCTTCAAGGAAGGCCTCCTGGCGCAGGGTGGCCACGGTTTCGATGCGCAGCAGCAGCTCTTCGCGCTCCTTGCTGAGCACTTCGAGCCGCTCCTCTAATTCCGCCAAGCGGGTTTCGAGCTGCTCAAGCTCCTCGAGGGCGAGCATGTTCACCGGTTCGAGGGCTTCCATCCGGCCCTGCAGGCTGCGCAGCTCCGCCTGCAGGGCTTCCAGACCCGCCTCCCGCACTTCTGCGGGAATCTCCGGCCTTGGCTCAGGCAGTTCCCGCTCCAGTTGTTCCAGGCGCAGCTGGTCGCCACGCTGCTGTTCGGCCAGCGATTCGATCTCCTCGCCGAGGCGTTGCAGTTCCCATTGGCGCTGTTGCAGGGCCTGGCGCTGGGCGGCCAGCTGGGCTTCGGCGGCATCGCGGGCGCGGCGGCTTTCGCCAAAGCGGGTTTGCAGCTGCTGCTGCTCGGCTGCCAAGGTGCTGCGCCGCTCCTGATCCGCTTGGTGCTGCTCTTTCCAGCGAGCTCGCTCCTCCACCAGGGTGTTCACAGCGGCCACCAGCCGCTGTTCATCGGCGCTCAGGGCCTCGAGCTGGTTGCTGAGGCGCTCGGCGCTCAGGGCCCGTTCGCGCCGGGCCGCCAGCAGCCCATCACGCTGGCTGCGGGCCGCGGCCAGGGCCGAGTCGGCCGCCTCCAGCTCGCTCTGCAGCCCCTGCCAGCGGGCTGCATCGCCGGAGGATTGCACTGCAGCTTCGGCCTCTTCCAAGGCGAGGCGTTGTTGCTGCAGCGGCAACAGCAGGGATTCGAGTTGCTGCTGGCGCTGCAGATCGCTCTGCAAGGCCTCCTGCAGTTGGCCCAGGCGACTGCCCAGCTGCTGCTGGCGTTGCAGCTGGGGGGCTAGGGCCCGCTGGGCGGCGCTGCGCTCGGCCTCCAGGCCCGCTTGGCGCTGCTGGTGTGAGAGCAGCCGGGGGCGCAGGGCCTCGAGCTGCTGGCCCAGCTCGGCTTCCTTGTGCCGGCAGGCCAGCAGGCTCTCGCCCAGTTCCAGCAAGCGCTGGCGCAGGGGTGCGGCTTCGTCGCCGTCCTGGCTGCGGCCGAAGCTGAGCTGGCTGCCCCGCTGTTGCAGGCTGCCGCCGGTCATGGCGCCGCTCTTCTCCAGCAGTTCGCCGTCGAGGGTCACGGCCCGGCATCGGCCCAGTTCGCGTCTGGCATTGGCCAGGCTGTCGAACACCAGGGTGTCGCCGAAGACGTAGCGGAACACCTCGGCGTAAACGGGCTCGTAACCCACCAGATCCACCGCCTTGCCCACCAGCCCACCGCTTGCAGGGCCACCTGCTGCTCCCCCGCGTTGCAGGGCGGCTCCGCCGCTACCACTGGAGCCGCTAACGGAGCCACCCCGAATCTTGTTGAGCGGTAGGAAGGTAAGCCGGCCTGCCCGGCGACTTTTGAGCAGCTCGATCGCCCGGGCGGCGATGCGGTCGTCGTCGACTACCACCTGGCCGAGGCGGCCGCCGGCGGCCACTTCCAGCGCCAGGCGCACCCGCTCCTCCACTTCGCCGAGCTGGGCCACCGGCCCGTGGATGCCGTCCATGCCAGCCTCCAGCAGTACCCGCAGGGCGCCGGTACCGCGGCTTTCCTGCAGGGTGTCGCGGCGGCTGTCTAGCCGGGCGATCTCGCGCTCGAGCTGGGTTTGCTCCTGCTCGAGGCGGCTGCGGGTTCGCTGCTGAAGGGCCAGGGCTTCGGCTAGCTCCTGCACCTGCTGCTGCTCCAGGCGGGTGGCTTCCAGCACCTGCTGCCAGCTGCTTTCGGTGGCCTCCAGTTGCTGCTGGGCACTGCGATGGCTGGCCCCTTCCTGCTGCTCTTCGGCGCCGAGCTCGGCCAGGCGCTCCTGGTGCTGCCGCAGCCGCTCCTGTAATTGCTGACGCTCGGCCTCCAGGGGGCTGATCTGCTCGCCCAGCTGCTGGCGGGCGCGGCTGCGCTGTTGCTGTTCTTCCAACCAGCTGCCGGAGCGCCCCGCCACCTCGCCAAGCCGGCGGCGCGATAGCTCCACGGCGGCTTCGGCATCGCGGCAGCCGGCGTCGGCATCGCTGAGAGCGGCTTGGTCGGAACTGGACTCGAGGGCCTGCTGCTGCTGGCGCAGCTCGCCCTGAGTGCGGGCCAGCTCGTGGCGCTGGCGTTGCAGGGCCTCGGCATCGAGCTGGTGTTTGCCTGCCTGGCGGGTTAGTTCGCGGCCACTGGCCTCAAGGCCTGCCAGCTCGGCCTGCACGGCGATCAGCTGATCTTCACCTAGGGCTTTTACCTCAGCTTGGAGTTGCTCGAGCACGGTGGCGGCCGCAGCTAGGCCCGTTTCTCCCTCGCTGATCGCCTCGCGTTCAGCCTGTTGCTGACTGGCGAGGCTGGCGCTGCGTTGCCGCAGGGCAGCCTGGTTTGCCTGGGCTGCTTCAAAGGCCAGCACCTGCTCCTGCAGGCGGCCGTTGTGGTGGCGCTGGCGCAGGTCTTGATAGGTGCGGGCTTTGGCGCAGTCGCGCTCAAGTTTCTGGCGGGAGCTGAGCAGCTCCTGCTGCACGATTGAGCAGCGCTCCTGACGCTCCTGCACCTCATCAAGCTTGCCGCGGCTCTGTTCGATGCGGCTGTCGAATAGGGCTACACCAGCCAGCTCGTCGATGATGCCGCGCCGGTCCCGGGCGCTCATCGAGACGATGCGGGTGACGTCTCCCTGCATGACCACATTGCTGCCTTCGGGGTCCACCCGCAGGCGCCGCAGCTGGCTTTGGAGCTGTTGCAAATTGCAACTCACCCCATCGGCGCTGAAGCTGCTGGCATAGGTGCCGCCGGGGGCAACCCGCAGGCGCCGGCTCACCGTCCACTCCTGTTGGCCTGGCTTGATCCAGGGCCCTTCCTCTGGCGGCTCCAGGCCAGCTTCGGCCTGGTCGGGTTGCCACTCACTGAGGTCAAAGCGCACGCTCACCGAGGTTTCGGCGGCCTTGCCCTCGCGCAGCATGGCGCTGTTGATTAGATCGGGCAGACGATCTGCCCGCATGCCGCGGCTGCTGGCCAGGCCCAGACAAAACAACACCGCATCAAGGATGTTGCTTTTGCCGGAGCCGTTGGGGCCCGTGACCACGGTGAAGCCTTCTTGCAGCGGGATCGTGATCGAGCCGCCAAAGGACTTGAAGTGGGTGAGCTCGACCTGATTGATGTGAACCAACAGGCCCGTGCGCCGAGCAGCAGAAATGTAGCGGAGGGTTTCGAAAGCTCAACCCCCTCCTTACCTTGAGGGCTGAGCTTCGCAGTCGCCTCCTGTCCCCATGACCGCAGAACTGCCATGACCGCTGAAACGCCTCCCCGCGCCGCCAGCCCAGAGGGCTTCCGCGACCGTTTTGAGACCCTGATCCCCACGATTCAGCGGGAGTGGCCGGCCGTTGCCCGCCAGACCCTGGAGGCCACCCGGGGCAGTTTTGATGAAGTGGTTGAGGTGATTTCCAGCCAGACCGGCCGCACCGCTAGTGCGGTGAAGGACCAGTTGCTCGACCTCTTCGAGGTGGCCGGGGACCAGACCAGCCGCCTAGCGGACAACCTGGCGCCCTTGGAGGCCCAGTTGGAAAACCTGCTCGATGAGCTCAACACCACCTTGCGGCCTCGTATTGAGAAGCCGGTGCGGGAGCGTCCGCTGATGGCGATCGGCATCGCCACCGGCGTCGGGGTGCTGCTCGGCCTGCTGCTCGCCTCAGGCCGGCGTTCGTCATGACGGATCCGAACTCGCCAGGCCCCGCCCGGGTGGCGGCCGGCCGGGTCGGCGCCTTGATGACCTCGGTGATGGACCTGCACGTGCGCATCGCCCTGCAGGAGGTGGACCGGGAGAAGCGGCGCCTGATCAGCGGTGGCCTGCTGATCAGCGGTGGCCTGGCGCTGCTGCTGTTGGCGCTGATCGGTGCCGAGCTGGCCCTGCTGCTGTGGCTGCACGACGCCCAGGGGCTCAGTTGGATCCACGCCGCCCTGGTGGTGGCAGCCCTGGATCTGGTGCTGGCCGGGGTGTTCGTGCGGGTGGGCGGCCAGCTGCTCAAGGGGCCCTACCTGCCCCAGACCACTGCCGGTCTCAGCAAAACCACTCGCGCAATCTTGGGTCGTTAACGCACCTCATAGTGCAGCCAGCGGCAGTCAATGCCTCCGTTGCTGATTGGGATGCGGCGGCTGGCCTTCATTTTGAGGGCGCCGGTGAGCTCCGGGTTGCCGCTCAGCAGCCACAGGCTCCAGCCGCCGCAACGCTCTTTCACCATGCGGCCCAGGTCGGCGTAGAGAGGCTCGAGAGCATCACGCTCGCCGATGCGCTCGCCATAGGGCGGGTTGCACACCAAGATGCCCGGCCCTGGCGGAGGCACGAAGTCGCGGCAGTCGCCCAGGCTCAGTTCCAGGGCACTTGCGATGCCGGCAGCCTCAGCGTTGCTGTGGGCTTGATCAAGCACGCCGGGTTCCTGTTCCATGCCAACGATCGGCGCCAGAGCTTCTCCGCTGGGGAGCGTCTCTCGGGCCAGGGAGCTGGCCGCTTGCCGCTCTTGTTGCCAGAGCTGGGAGTCGAACTGTGGCCAGCGCTCCAGGGCGAAGCGGCGGCCCAGACCCGGCGCCCGGCCCAGGGCCATGCAGGCCGCCTCAATCAGCAGGGTGCCGGAGCCGCAAAGGGGGTCGGCCAGGGGCACCGAGCCATCCCAGCCGGTGAGGGCGATCAGGCCGGCGGCGAGGTTTTCCTTGAGCGGGGCCAGGCCCATGGCAGCCCGGTAGCCGCGGCGGTGCATGCTGCCGCCGCTGCCATCGAGGCTCAGGGCTGCTTCGCCGCCGCCAAGGTGCAGATGGATGGAGAGGTCGGGATCGTCTAGGTCAACGGAGGAGCGGGCGCCCCACTGCTGGCGCTGCAGATCCACCAGGGCATTTTTGACCTGCAGGGCGCTGTAGTGACTGTGGTTGAGGCCAGGAGCGCTGCCGGTGGCATCGACGCGGAAGGTGGCGCCAGGAGGCAGCCAGCGGCTCCAGTCGACGGCGCGCTGCACACCGTCGTAGAGCTCGTCCTTGCTGCGGCAGGGAAATTGAGCCAGTTCAAGCAGGAGCCGGAAGGGCAGGCGGGCTTGCAGGTGCAGCCGGTAGAAGCCAGCCAGGTCTGTTTGGAAGCGCACGGCCCGGCGTAGGCGTGCTGCGGCTTGGCAGCCCAAGGCCGTGAGCTCAGCTGCCGCGGCTTCTTCGAGCCCCGGTGGCACAACCGCTATTCCGCTGATTGATGTGCTGTTTGGTTCGGTGATGCCCACCCCTGCGCCTGCCCTTGCTTGCTGCCACAATGAACCAGTTAGGTTTCGGCCTGACTAGGTGGCTCACACCAGTGCTTCGGACAGCGGTTCGATTCCGCTCAGCTCCATTCCCCCTTTCCGGGGCTGCAATGGTTTCGACGGGGTATAAGGAGGGTGACTGAAGCCTGCTCGGTAAGAGCACACACGTAACAGCGAACAACATCGTTGCTTTCTCCCGTCAGACCGCCCCTGTGGCTGCCTGACCCTGTAAGGGAGATGGGGTGAGGTCAGCCTTATCACCCAAATGATCCATGGGCCCTGGAAGGGGCCTTCCCATTGCAGCTCGCCCGAGCGATGGCCTGTCCCCACTGCGGCAGTTGGTCGGTTAAGGCGGATCGCAGCCTGGCTGGACGTCTGGTGTGTGGTCGTTGCGCCAGGCCGCTGGGGGCAGCCCCGGCGCCCCGACGTCAGCGGCGCTCCCGATCGAGGCGCCCAGGTCTGTCTTTAGGCATTGGCCTGGTTGCGCTGCTGGCATTGGCTGCGCTGTTGGCAGCCTGGGACGAGCAGCGGCTCAGATTCACTGCGCCGCTCGAGCGCCTCGCCCCTAACTCGCAACTAAAAAACCCAGGATTGTTCTGAGCCTTGCGCTTCAGAGATACCCCAGGGACCGCAGAGTTTGCACGGCGGCTGCTTCAGGGTCGCCCGATTGCCCGCATCACTGCGCCCTGGCATAGGCCGCCATGGGAGCACAACGGAATCGCCTGGCCGTTTACCGAAGCGCCGCTGGACGCACCGCTAGCCATTTTTTGAGTTGGGCTAAGCGGAGCGGAGGAAGGGCCTGGGCTGGAGCCTGAACCTGCTGCAGCTTGCTGGGTGGTGGCGCTGTTAACGGTGTTGCGGGCTTTATCGACCGCACCTGTGTAAGCAGGCATGGAGGAGCCCTGCAGGGTGCCTTGAATAGCGCTGGCTCCAACCATGGGCGCCAATCCTTGGGCTATTGAATTGTCGGCTGGCAAAACGACGGCCGCAATCAGAGCGGCTTTCAGCAGATTCGAAGACATATTGAGAGGCGACTAGGAATCAAGGCTGGCTTGGCTTGGCAGCTCCGCTAAAGCCGCTCCACACTTTGAGCTCTTCAATTGTTTGTACCCCTTCGCGGCGCTCCTTGCCCGCCAGGTCCCAGGTGGGGAAAGCCCGTATCTGGGCGGCCATGCAGCGGCTGCGGCCATCGTCAGTTTTGTCGCACTCCACATAGGGAAGGGAATTGCCCCCTTCCTTGCCAAAAAGGTTTTTTTGCTGGAAGCAGGCCGGGCACCACCAGGCGCCATAAAAAACAGCTCCCTTAGCGCGCAGGTGGGCACTTAGCTCTTTTTGTTCCGGCGTAGAAGCAGAAAGGGCCTCCCCCAAGGTGGCAGTGGTGGAGCTGCCGGAAGTTGTGGCGCCGCTACCGGCGCTGGCAGTGGCCGTAAAGCCAAGCAGCACCGTGCTGAGGGCGATAATCAGGCCGGAGCGCAGGGAGCCAAACCAGGGCATCAGCTTCCAGAAGCAACAATCAAAACTAGTTCCGCTGCTTGCTTTTGCCTGTGTGTGTGGGCAAAACACAGCCAATGGCCGCGCCGCCGCGTTCGGCCTTCCGCCCTTCCTTGGCCCAGCGGAAGTTCCCAGCGGCTGAGACACTAAATAGGTGCGGTGGTTTTGGGGTCGATGAGCGCGAACGGCTACCGCGATTACTTCAACGTGCTCGAGGTGGAGCGTGGCGCCGATGCCGACGCCATCAAGCGCGCCTTTCGCAAGCTGGCCCGTCAGTACCACCCGGACGTGAATCCCGGCGATGCGGGGGCTGAGGCCAAGTTCAAAGAGGTGAGCGAGGCCTATGAAGTGCTCTCCGATCCTGATAAACGCCGGCGCTACGAGCAATTTGGCCAGTACTGGAGCCAGGCGGGCGGTGGCTCGGCCAGTGGCGGCGTTGATGTTGATTTTGGCCGCTATGGCAACTTCGACGACTTCATTAACGACTTGCTAGGTCGTTTTGGCGGCCCCTCCCCCGGCGGTGCCCCGGGGGGGTTTGGTTTCAGTTCAGGCTTCCCTGGTGGCTTTGCTGGCGGCATGCCCGGCGGCGGCCGCAGCGCCCCGATCAATCTTGATGCTGAGGCCAGCATCAGCCTCTCCTTTGCCGATGCTTTCCGCGGCTCCGAGCGCACCTTGGCCGTCAACGACGAGCGGGTGCAGGTGCGCATCCCGCCAGGGGTGAAGCACGGCAGCCGCCTGCGGCTGAAGGGCAAGGGCAACCTGCAGCCCGGCACCGGCCGCCGCGGCGACCTGTACCTCAACCTGCAACTGCAGGAGCATCCGGTGTGGAAGCTCGATGGCGACCAGCTGCGCGCTGAGTTGCCCCTCAGCCTTGATGAATTGGCCCTCGGCGGTGAGGTGCGGGTGGCTACCCCCGACGGTGAGGCCTCCGTGCAGGTGCCGCCTGGTATGACCCTGGGCCGCAGCCTGCGGCTCAAGGGCAAGGGCTGGCCCCTCAAGGACGGCCGCGGCGACCTGCTGCTTACGCCGGTGCTCAAGTTGCCCGAGCAGCTCAGCGCCGAGGAGCGCCAGCTGCTGGAGCAGTTGCGTGCTGCCCGCAGCGCCGATCCCCGCTCTGGCTGGATTCAGGCGGCCCGTCTCTAGGATCCGGGCCAGCCAGGCCTTTTTCATGGAGCTCACCTACCGTCCCCGCCGATTGCGCCGCACCCCGGCTTTGCGGTCGATGGTGCGGGAGCATCACCTAAATGCTGCCGACTTTATTTATCCGCTCTTCGTGCACGAAGGCGCCACCAACGAGCCAATTGGTGCCATGCCAGGAGCTATGCGCTGGAGCCTCGAAGGCTTGGTGCAGGAGGTGGGCCGCGCTTGGGACTTGGGTATCCGCTGCGTTGTGCTGTTCCCCAAGGTGGCCGATGGCCTTAAAACCGAAGACGGCGCCGAATGCTTCAACGAAGGTGGCCTGATACCCCGAGCTATTCGCCGGCTTAAGGAGGTGCACCCCGAGATGGCGATCATGACGGACGTGGCCCTCGATCCCTACTCCTGTGACGGCCATGACGGCATCGTTAGCGATGAAGGGATAGTGCTCAACGATGAAACGGTGGCGATCCTCTGTCGCCAAGCCGTTGCCCAAGCTCGGGCAGGGGCGGATCTGATTGGCCCCAGCGACATGATGGATGGACGAGTTGGGGCTATCCGCGAAGCCCTCGATGAGGAGGGGTTCGAGCATATCGGCATTATTAGCTATACAGCTAAATATTCTTCCGCTTATTACGGCCCCTTCCGCGAAGCTCTTGATTCGGCCCCTCGGGTTGGCGCGGGCAAGCCAATTCCGAATGATAAATCAACCTATCAAATGGATCCGTCCAATGGACGTGAAGCGCTCACCGAAGCCCTGCTCGATGAACAGGAGGGTGCTGATATTTTGATGGTTAAGCCTGGCCTTGCCTACCTAGACATCATCTACCGTCTGCGTGGCGAAACCGAGCTGCCAATTGCTGCTTACAACGTAAGTGGTGAATACGCCATGGTGAAGGCCGCCGCTGAAAAGGGCTGGATCGACGAGCGGGCCGTGGTGCTGGAAACCCTGCTGTGCTTTAAGCGGGCTGGGGCTAATTTGATCCTCACTTATCACGCCTGTGATGCTGCGCAGTGGCTGCGCCAGGGGTAATTTTATTAATACCCGATATTTTTGGATTTGGCCTTGTCTGGCTACAGCTACTTACATCGCTTTGATGACTGCGCTGGCCAGGGCTAGTGGCATCAGTTACCTGTTGTTTCCAGAGCTGGGGGCGCTCGCTTCTGTTGTGCTTGCCGATCCGCTCAGCAGCTGGGCCCGTTCCCCAAAACTCCTGGCCCTGACACCGGTATTAACTGCTGTCCCTGGAGTGCTGGTAACCCGCACCATGCCCTATGGCCCCACTGCGCTGATATTGGATCTGGCGATCTGCTTGCTTGTGATCCGGCTTCTACGCTCGCCGGTTATTCCGGCAATTTCAGCCGGGGTATTGCCCTTAGTGCTGGGAATTACGAGTTTTTTGTACCCGGTGGCGATTCTGGTGGGCACAGGTGGGCTGGCCCTAATCGTAATGCTTCGCTCTCACTTGATGCCGCCACCGGCTCGGGCTGAAGTCTCCCACTTGGCGCCAAACATTTCAACTTTGATTGCCTCCAAGTCCTGGTTTGGAAGGGTTCCCTGGCTGCTGCCTTTGGCTGTTTTCTTGCTGGGAGCTCTGGTAATGGTTCAGCTGCTGGGATCCCACTTGGTTTTATATCCCCCTTTGCTGGTGATTGCCTGGGAGATGTTGGCTCATGCTGATGAGTGTCCCTGGCAAGGCCGCTCCTTAGCCGTCCTGGTGGTTACTGCTGGAGCGGCTGTTACTGGAATTGCATTGGTGCTGGCTCTGGGGGTGAGTCCGCTGGCCGCATTTTTGGCTGTTTTGGTTACTGCGCTGTTGCTCAGGTTGGCTCGCCTTCGTTGTGCTCCGGCTTTCGGTTTGGCCCTGCTTCCCTTCGTAATTCCTGCACCCACGCTCGCCTATCCCCTCCTCACCTTGGCGGGCACCGCCTGGCTGCTGTTGGTGGTGAAGCTCGATCAGATCCTCAAGATCCGGTTCTGTAACCCACAATGAACTCACCCGGTTCAGTTGCCATGGCTCCTGCTGCTGTTCATCACCTTGGCCATGTGGCACTGCGGGTGCAGGACATGGAGCGGGCCAAGGCCTTCTATGTCTCCCTGGGCCTGCAGCTCTGCTGGGATGCACCCGATTGGGCCTATTTGCAGTGGCCTGGGGCCGGCACGGGCTTGGCCCTGCTCAGCCCTAGTTACAAAGCTGCCGGGCCCCA
Source organism: Cyanobium sp. Maggiore-St4-Cus (assembly GCF_024345615.1). NCBI lineage: Bacteria > Bacillati > Cyanobacteriota > Cyanophyceae > Synechococcales > Prochlorococcaceae > Cyanobium > Cyanobium sp. Maggiore-St4-Cus. Next base: position 10,870 of record NZ_JAGQBL010000012.1, on the reverse strand, counting down.
TTTTGCTTTCCATTTCCGCGACCGCTCAGAGGTGGATGCGGTGCACGCCCAGCTTGTGGCTGCCGGCCGCTCCTGCGGCCCAGTGCATGACCACCGTGACGGAACTGCCAGCTTCTATCTCCAAGACCCAGAAGGCAACTGGCTCGAGATGCTCTACGAGCCCCCTGGCGGCATCCCCTCCAATCTGCCCGGGTGAACGACGTCACTGCCCCCCCATTGGCCCCAATTCAGCAGGAGGCCCTGGAGCTGCTCGAGTGGCCGCGGCTAGCTGAGCAGCTAGCCAGCTTCGCCAGCACAGCTCCGGGCCGCGGTGCCTGCCTGGAGCTGGCCCTGCCCGCTTGCCTCGCTGCCAGCCGCACCCTGCTCGCTGAAACCACCGAGCTGCTTGGCCTCGACGGGCTGCTGGAGGGGGGACTGAGTTTTCAGGGAGTTGCCGATATCGCGGCGCTGGTGACCCTCTGCGCCAAGGGCGGCACGGCTCCGGGCGAGGAGTTGCTGGCCTTGGCCACCACCCTGGCTGCGGCCCGCCGGCTGCGGCGCCAGATCGACGATCCCCAGCTGCGGCCGGTCTGTACGGCCCTGGTGGCTGAGCTGCGCACCCTGCCGGAGCTGGAGCAGCGGCTGCATTTTTGCCTTGAAGAGGGCGGCCGGGTGGCGGATCGGGCCAGCCCGCCCCTGGAGGAATTGCGGCGCCAGCTGCTTGGGGCCCGCTCAGATCGGCGTGATCGACTGCAGGAGCTGATGCGGCGCTGCGGCGCCATGCTTCAGGACACGGTGATCTCGGAGCGCAACGGCCGTCCCGTGCTGTCTGTGAAGGCTGGAGCTGCCTCTCAGTTGCCAGGGCTGGTGCACGACAGCTCGGCTTCGGGACAAACGGTGTTCATCGAACCCCAGGCCGTGATTGCCCTGGGCAATCGCATACGCGACCTGGAGGGGCGCGAGCGGGAGTTGGAGCGGGCCGTGCTGAGGGCCCTGAGCGCACAGGTGGGCGAGGAGGCGGAAGCTCTGGCCGCACTCCAGCAGGTGCTGGTGCGCCTGGATGCGGGGGTGGCTCGGGCGCGCTACGGCCAATGGTTGGGGGCGGTACGCCCGGAGCTGACAGACGACCCCAGCGCGCCCTTCGAGCTGCGTGAGCTGCGCCACCCCCTGCTGCTTTGGCAGCAGCGGCGTCAGGGAGGCCATGCGGTGGTGCCCGTGAGCCTGCTGGTGGCAGCGGAGTTGCGGGTGGTGGCGATCACGGGCCCCAACACCGGCGGCAAAACCGTGACCCTCAAAAGCGTCGGCTTGGCGGCTCTTATGGCTCGGGCGGGCCTGTTCCTGCCCTGCAGCGGCACGCCCCGCCTGCCCTGGTGCGCCCAGGTGCTGGCCGACATCGGCGATGAGCAATCGCTGCAACAAAACCTCTCCACCTTCAGCGGCCACATCCGCCGCATCGCCCGCATCCTTGAAGCTCTGCCTGGGTCTGGCGCTGCTGGCGGCGCCAACCTGGTGCTGCTCGATGAGGTGGGGGCTGGCACCGACCCCCTTGAGGGTTCGGCCCTGGCCACGGCCCTGCTCAAGCACCTGGCCGATCGGGCCCGGCTCACGATCGCTACCACCCACTTTGGTGAGCTCAAGGCGCTCAAATACGCCGATCCACGCTTCGAGAACGCTTCGGTGGCCTTTGACGTGGACACCCTCTCGCCCACCTACCGGCTGCAGTGGGGCATCCCGGGCCGCAGCAACGCCCTGGCGATTGCCCGCCGGCTGGGGCTGGGGGAGCCGGTGCTGGAGCTCGCCGCCGCCCAGCTGGAGCCCCTCGGCGAGGGCGAGGTGAACCAGGTGATCGCCGGCCTGGAAAATCAGCGTCAACGCCAGCAGGAGGCTGCCGAGGAGGCCGCCGCCCTACTGGCCCGCACTGAGCTGTTGCACGAGGAGTTGCTGCTGCGCTGGCAACAGCAGACCCAGCAGAGCGCCGAGCTACAGGAACAGCGGCGCCAGCAGTTGGAGCTCTCGATTCGTCAGGGACAGAACGAGGTGAAGCGCATCATCAGGAGGCTGCGCCAGGGGCGCGATGGGGGAGAGGCCAGTAGCGCCGCCCTAGGCGAAACCGCCCGCCAGGCCGGCCAGCGGCTCAAATCGCTAGAGCAGCAGCACCGCCCCACCCCGGAGCGGCGCGAGCACCGGGGCTGGATGCCCGCCGTTGGTGATCGGGTGCGGCTGTTATCGCTGGGCAAGGCCGGTGAGGTCCTTTCCCTCGCCGATGACGGCCGGGAACTCACGGTGCGCTGTGGGGTGATGCGGTTGACCCTGGAGCTGGCCGGTATCGAGGGGCTGCATGGCGAAAAACCCTCACCCCCTGAGGTGCGGGTGCAGGTGAAGGGTCAGCGGGGGCTGGGGGGCCGGGGCCCGGATGTGCGCTCCGAGCGCAACACCGTTGATGTGCGCGGCCTGCGGGTGCATGAAGCCGAGGCCCAGCTGGAGGAGCGGCTGCGCGCCGCCAATGGTCCCGTGTGGGTGATCCACGGCATCGGCACTGGCAAACTCAAGCGCGGCCTGCGGGCCTGGTTGGCAACGGTGCCCTACGTGGAGCGGGTGAGTGACGCCGAGCAGGGCGACGGCGGGGCTGGCTGCAGCGTGATTTACGTGAAATAGGGCAGGGTCGGCTCCAGGCTTGCGGGCTCAGGGGGCAGGGGCAGGGCTTCGCCGCTGGCGTCAAACAGGCGCCAGCCGCGGGGATCAATTTCGAGGTTCAGGCTGGCCCCCGGCGGCAGGATTGTTTCAGGGCCGACCCGCACCTGCACCAGGTGACCGCCCTCCTCCAGGCGGCAGGTGAGCAGTTGTTCGTTGCCCAGGGCTTCGCCATGGCTCACCTCGGCCCGCAGGTTGCGGTTGGTGGCGGGAGCTAGCTGGAAGTGCTCGGGCCGCAGTCCGCCAGTGAGCGCCTCCCCTGCCCGTGATGCCAGAACCTCGGCCAGGGGCCCCTCAACCGCCAGCTTGCGGCTGCCCAGCTGCACCTGGCCCGCACCTATCGCGGTTACCGGCAGCAGATTCATGGGCGGGCTGCCGATGAACTGGGCTACAAACAAATTGGCGGGCCACTGATAGAGCTCCATCGGTGTGCCGAGCTGCTGCAGCCTTCCGGCATTGAGCACGGCGATCCGGTGACCCATGGTCATGGCCTCCACCTGGTCGTGGGTCACATACAGGGTGGTGGTGCCGAGGCGTCGCTGCAGCTCAACGATTTGGGTGCGGGTGCCGGTGCGCAGCTTGGCGTCGAGGTTGCTGAGCGGTTCGTCCATCAAAAACACTGCCGGCGCCCGGGCGATGGCCCGGCCCAGGGCAACCCGCTGCTTCTGGCCGCCGGAAAGCTCCTTTGGCAGCCGATCGAGTAACTGGTCGAGCTCCAGGGTTTCCGCTACCTCGGCGATGCGCTGGGCGATGCGCTCCTCCCTCCGTGAGCGCAGCCGCAAGGGCCCTGGCAGCCGCCTGGTGGCCAGATGCAGGCTGTCTTGAAGCTGCTCAAGGGCCGTGCGGTTGCGGCTGCGGCGCAGGCCGAAGCCGATGTTGCCGGCCACCGTGAGATGGGGATAGAGCGCATAGCTCTGGAACACCATGGCCACGTCTCGTTGGGCTGGGCGCAGCGAGCTCACGGGCCGATTGCCCACGTAGATCTCCCCCTGGCTGGGCTGCTCTAGGCCAGCCAGTAGGCGCAGCAGGGTGCTTTTGCCGCAGCCTGAGGGCCCAACCAACACCAAAAATTCGCCGTCCTGAATCTGTAGATCCAGCTGGCGCAGTACCTGCACCGGATCACCACCGCGCCGGGGTGGGTAGGTCTTGCTGACCTGCTGGAAGCGAACCTCTGCCAAGACGGGCCTTCAGACGGCGCGATCCTAGGTTTGTTCCAATGCAATTCATCGATCAAGCCCGCGTAACGGTCAAGGCCGGCCGAGGCGGCGACGGAATCGTGGCGTTTCGCCGCGAGAAATATGTGCCAGCCGGCGGCCCTTCCGGCGGCGATGGCGGCCGTGGTGCCGACGTGCTGCTGGTGGCTGACGCCAACCTCCAGACCCTGCTGGATTTCAAGTACAAGCGGCAGTTTTTGGCGGTCGATGGTCGCCGGGGCGGTCCCAATCGCTGCACCGGTGCCAGCGGCAACCAGCTGGTGATCAAGGTGCCCTGCGGCACCGTGGTGCGCGATGCCCGCACCTCAATTTTGCTAGGTGATCTCACCGATGCGGGTGAGGAGCTACTGGTGGCCTTTGGCGGCCGCGGCGGCCTGGGAAATGCCCACTACCTCAGCAACCGCAACCGGGCCCCAGAGAAGTTCACCGAGGGCCGGGAGGGAGAGGAGTGGCTGCTGCAGCTGGAGCTCAAGCTGCTGGCTGAAGTTGGCATCATCGGCTTGCCCAATGCCGGCAAGAGCACCTTGATTTCGGTGCTTTCGGCAGCTCGGCCCAAGATCGCCGATTACCCCTTCACCACCCTGGTGCCCAACCTGGGGGTGGTGCGCCGTCCCAGTGGTGACGGCACCGTCTTTGCCGATATTCCTGGTTTGATCGCTGGAGCGGCCCAGGGGGCAGGGCTAGGGCACGACTTCCTACGCCACATCGAGCGCACCCGGCTGCTGATCCACCTGATCGATTCCAGCGCTGAGGATGTGGTCGCCGACCTCAACGTGGTTGAGGGGGAGCTCACGGCCTACGGCCATGGGCTCGACCAGAGACCCCGCCTAGTAGTGCTCAATAAGATCGAGTTGCTCGATCCAGCCAGCCTTGAAGATCTGGTAGGGAAGGTGAGCCAGCAGGTGCAGGCCCGTGGCGGCTTGCCCGTTCTGGCTGTTTCAGCTGCTGCCTCCAAAAATTTGCCGCAGCTGCTGGCCGCGGTGTGGCAGCAGCTCGGCATAATCCAGCCCTAGGCAATTCAGTCGTCGTAGACGCGGCACTCGGGGGCAGAAGGGTTCAGGTCACAGAACACTTCCAGTGGGGTTGGGTCGTGGCTGTCCTCGGGATGGTGCTCTTTGAACTCCTTGAGACCCTGGAGCTCTTCCTCCAAGTGGCGAACCTTGCCTAGGTCGCCAGCGGCCTTGGCTGCCTCGATCTCGCTCTGATCTTTCTGGATGTGCTCGTCGATGCTTTTCATTCGGATACCGGTCACTGGATACCGGAGCTCGTCGCCGATCACCTTACGGGCGCCTGTTCTGGATCGACGCCCCGGGGGTGCACTGCTGACTCTTTGAACACTCCCAATGGCGCCGGGAGCTGAGCTTTGGTGATGTGTTGGATTGACAACAATGTGCGCCCAGCGTTCTCGGCGCTGCTGCCAGCCATGGCTGGGGCCCCCGTTTCACCCCGCCAGCTCACTGAGTTCGAGCCAGCGCTCCTCGCCGCAATGGATGCGCTCCGTTAACGCGGCCAGCTCCTGGGTGAGTCCCTCAAGGGCGGCGTAGTCGCTGCCTGAACTGGCCAGGGCCAGCTCCAGGTCACAGCGCTGCTGCTCCCAGACCGGCAGGTTTACCTCCAATTCGCCCAGCTCCCGGCTCTCCTTGAAGCTGCGCCGCCGCGTCTGGGCCTTGCTGGCTTGGGGCGCTATCGGGGCTGGATTCTTGGGGCTCTTGGGCGCGGCCTGGCGGGTAGAGCTCGCTTCTAAGTAGGCGCTGTAGTTGCCCTCAAAGCGCTGCAGCTCGCCATTCTCAAAGCAGAACAGCCGATCCACGGTGCGATCGAGGAAGTAGCGGTCGTGGGAGACCACCACCACGCAGCCGCGGAAGTCTTCAAGGAAGTCTTCGAGCACGCTCAGGGTCTGTACGTCCAGGTCGTTGGTGGGCTCGTCGAGCAGGAGCACGTTGGGGGCCTCGATCAGCAGCCGGCAGAGATGGAGCCGCCGCCGTTCGCCGCCGGAGAGCTTGGCCACCGGTTGGTGCTGTTGGGCTGGTGGAAACAGGAAGCGCTCCAGCAACTGGGAGGCGCTCAGCTCCTCGCCGTCCACTGCCACCCGACTGGCGGCAGCTTGAACCACCTCCAGCACCTTCTGGTCGGGCTTGAGCAGCACATCGCTGTGCTGGTCGAAGTAGGCGAGCTTCACGGTGGAGCCCAGCTCCAGGCTGCCGCTGCTGGGTTGGCGCCGGCCGGCGATCACCTCAAGCAGGCTCGACTTGCCCACCCCGTTTGGGCCAATGATGCCGACCCGGTCTTCCGGGCTGAAGTCGTAGCTGAAGGCGCGCAGCAGGGCCCTGGTCTCAGGTCCTTCGCCCACACTCACCTCCAGGTCCTCGGCGGTGATGGCCCGCTTGCCGAGCCGCCGGCTGGTGGTGGCCAAGCTCACCTGGCCGCGGCCCTGCCGCAGAGGTGCCTCCCGCATCGCCTCAATTCGCTGGATACGGGCCTTCTGCTTGGTGCTGCGGGCTTTGGGACCCTGCCTTAGCCAGGCCAGTTCCCGCCGCAGCGTGCCCTTGAACTTGGCGGCTGAGGCCGCTTCAGATGCCTCCTCTTCAGCTTTATGGGTGAGATAGGTGGCGTAGTTGCCGTCGTAGCTGCGGGCCAGGCCCCGATCTACCTCCACGATCCGGCGGGTGACCCGATCGAGCACGTAGCGGTCGTGGGTCACCAGCACTAGGGCGCCGGAGAAGCGCTCCAGATAGCTCTGCAGCCATTCCACCCCGTTGGCGTCGAGGTGGTTGGTGGGCTCATCCAGTAGCAGCACGTCCGGCTCGGCCACCAGTGCTGCAGCCAGGGCGACCCGCTTGCGATAGCCCCCGGAGAGGTCGCCCACCTTGCGTTCGATGTCGGCGATGCCTAGCCGCTCCAGCACCTCGCGGCACTGCTGCTCTAGCCCCCAGGCATTGAGCTGATCCATGCGGCCATGCAGGTCGCTGAGCTGGGCCAGGGCGATGGCGTTGTCGGGGCCATCAGCCACTGCCTGACTCAGGGCCGTGTGCTGCCGCAGCAAAGCCATCTTCTCGCCGCTACCGGCAAACACCTGCTCCAGCACGGTGTGCTCGGGGTCTAGCTCGGGCTCTTGGTCTACTAGCACCACCCGGGTGCGGGGGGCGCAGCGGCGCTGGCCGCTGCCGAGGGGCTCATTGCCCGCAAGCACCTTCAACAAGGTGCTCTTGCCGGCCCCATTGGGACCTATCAGCCCGAGCCGCTCCCGCTCGCCGATGTGCAGGGTGAGGCCCTCAAACAGGGTGCGAATGCCGAAGTCCTTGCTGGCTTCCACCAGGCTTATCAAGCTCAAAGTGCAGTCTCCTCAGCTGTGCCAGCTTGGCCTTTGAGGTAAGCAAACACGCTCTTGTCGCCCACATCAGCCGCGGCGGGCATGGGAAACTTGCGCAGGCAAAGCACCAGCAAAAGCCCGCTCTCCAGGGCCAGCAGGGCCGTGGTGATTGCTCCTGGCAGCAAGCCGCTGAGGTGGCCCAGCAGGGCGATAGGCAGCAGCAGGGTCACGCCGATCGCCTCCGGTCGCCTGAAGCAGAAAAATTCCTTGAAGCCAACCCCCGCCAAGGCCGCGAAAAAGGGGCCAATGGCCAGGATCCAGAGGGGCTGGCTGGCCAGGGCCGGCAGCATGGCGCCGGGGCCGCTGCGGATCGCCAATGCCAGGCCCCCCAGGCAGCCCAGTAGCCAGAACAGCTGCAGGGCCCGGTGCAAGGGCACTAAGTAAATGTGAATCCAGCGCAGGGCTAGTCCCAGCCCCGCAGCCATCAGCAGCATCCAGGGCCAGAGCTGGTCGGCTCCCAGCTGCCGCCACTGCACAAGCAGGCCCGCTTGGCCAATGGCCACCGCCGTGAGGGCAAGGCGGTAGCCGAGCACCTCCCTCCGGTCGGCGGCGTCAATCGTGTAGGTGCCGTACACCCCTTCAAAGATCTGATCAGTCATGGATGGGCACGGCCTTGCACCAGTGTGGCGAGTGGCGGCCCGGCCGGGATGATTCCCGAGGGATGGAGGGGAAAGAGGGCGCCGAAGTAATCGCTGCGCCAGGCCTCCGGGAAGCAGGTCTCGGCCACTCCGGGCAGGCTGTAGAGGCGCCGGCGCCAGTCCCATAGGGCTGGAAGCTGCCAAAGGGGTAGGCGGCTGCAACCAAATAGGGGCGCATAAACCAGCTCCAGCCGGATCAGGGTCGGGAAAAGCCCTATGTCGGCCAGGCTCAGTTGGGCCCCACTTAGCCAGGGAGATTGCTCCAAGGCCCCATTGGCATCCAGGAGCGCTGCAAACAAGGCCGTCTCGGCCCGGTCGTAGGCAGCCTGGGTGCGGGCGAAACCACAGCGGTAAACCCCGTCGTTGACGTCGCCCTGCAGCCGCGTACGCCACATTTCTGTGGTTTCCTGCTGGTTATGGGGCTCCAGATCGGACCCTGCTGGTGCGGGCCAGCGGTTGAGCAGCTCGATCAGCCTGGCGCTCTCCGTAACCAGGATCCGCCGCTCATTGCGGGAATAAAGCGCCGGCACCGTGGCCCGCTGCCCCGGATCAGAGCCTGATTGCTGGTAGAGCTCGATCAAGCTGGCGCAGCCTTCGAAGGGCTTGGCAAAGCGCCAGCGCCCCTCGGCTGGATCGGGGTCCACCACCACCAGGTTGATGCTGCTGCCCAGTTGGCGCAGGCTCCACACCAGCCAGGCCCGGTGGGCCCAGGGGCAGCTGCGTCCCACAATCAACACGTGCCCATCAGCCGCGCCGGCTTCGCTGGGCAGGGGCGGCAGCGCCGTGAAGGCTCCGCTGGGACGGCGGTAGTTGCCCTCGGCATCAGCCGGTCCCAGGCCACCCATTAACTGTTCCCATTGCCAGTGCCAGACCGCGCGGGCCGTGCGCACCAAGGGGGCGGGGGGAGGCATGGTTGCGGGGGCGGCAGAGCTCTGAATCTGCGTCAGGCTGGGGCCGAAATCCATTTCTGGCCTTCTTCTTTTTGATCAGCCAAATCGTCAAACCGGCCCAAGTGCTGGTCGTGGCCGGCACCCACGGCAATGAACGCAACGCCCCCTGGCTGCTGGAGCACTGGCGCCGCCAGCCCCAGGCCCTGCAGCGCCACGGCCTTGATGTGGTGTTGGTGCTGGGCAACCCAGCTGCCCACAAAGCCAATCAGCGCTATGTGGAGCGGGATTTAAATCGCTGCTTTGCTCCCGAGCTGCTGGCGGATTCCTCGAGAAACGAAGCTGATCTGCAGCGCGCTCGCCAGCTGCTCGCTTGCCATGGCCCTGATGCTGAATCTCCTTCGCTGGTGGTGCTCGACCTACACAGCACCACCAGCGCTATGGGTAACTCCTTGGTGCTCTATGGCCGGAGGCCGGCTGATCTCGCTCTGGCGGCGGGTTTGCAGGGGGAGCTGGGGCTGCCGATTTACTTGCACGAGGCCGATGCTTCCCAAACGGGCTTTTTGGTTGAGCGCTGGCCCTGCGGCCTGGTTATCGAGGTGGGTCCGGTGCCCCAGGGGGTTATCCAGGCTCAGATCTGCCGTCAAAGCCAGCTCGGCGTTGAGGCGGCCCTGGCCGTGTTGGCGGCAGCCCAGCGAGGCCGCCTAAGACTGCCGGCTGAGCTGGTGGTGCATTGCCATCTGGGCAGCCTGGATTTGCCGCGTCATCCAGATGGTTCACCCGCCGCCTGCCTGCATCCGTCCTTGCAGCATCGCGATTGGCGCCCCTTGCGTGCGGGAGATCCGGTGTTTATCGATCCCTGCGGCAAGGAAATTGGCCTGGCCCTGCCGCCGGATTTGGCGGGGGAGTTCGTTTGGCCCGTCTTTGTGAATGAGGCCGCCTACGGCGAAAAGGGCATTGCCCTAAGCCTCACTCGCAGGGAGTGTTGGCCGGTTGGGCCTGACTGGTTGCTGGCTCTAACAGACATTGCCTCCCAGTTGGCTCAACGCGGGGCGCCGTTGTAATCGATGCCAAGGACGGTGCGCCCGTCGCTGGAGATGCGGATTTCGGTTTCCACCGAAGCAGCCAGATTTAGTTGCTGCCAGCCAGGCGCGCCGCCTAGGAAGCGAAAGAGATAGCCATCGCTGGTTGAGCTGATCAGACATTTGTTGCCGGCGTTAGCCGTTTCAAACATGCACTTGTCTGGTCGGTAGAGCCCCAAGCCCCCGTTGCTCTGCACTGCGGTGTTGCGAGCCAAGTTGAGGGCCCGCACGGCGCTGAATGGAACGGGTGCCTCCGCTTGGGCCCGGGCCGGCGCCGCATTCACAAATGACAGGCTGCCAGCGCCCAGGCAACTGGCCACCAACAAGCCACCCGCCAGCAGTCGCGGACTTAACAACGTCGCTGCTGAAGCAAAAGGTGAACCCATGGGTTTATCGACGTGAGAGATCCAGCTCAACGCAGCGGCTCTGTCAGTGTCAAGGCGACTTAACCACACACCAAGGTGGCCTGCTCCTTGGTGCAAGGCAGGTCGCTCTTGCTGCCATCAGCCCAATAAACGCGTAGGCGATCGTCTGAAGTGCCGCTGCGGTACGTCAGGGATTTGATCGCTCCAGCCGGGGGCTTGCCAGCTGGGTCGGCGCCGTTAGCGGCGGGCGCCGCGTTGAGCTTTTGCTCTAGCTGCTGAATCTTTACTTCCAACTGCTCCTGGCGCTGCTGCAGCTTTTGCAGCTCGGCCGAGGGTTGGCGCTGACAGCCAGCAGAGAACAGGCAGGCTGCGGCCACGGTTGCTGTGGCCAGGCTGGCCCGTAGAGGCAGGGCTTTAAATCGAACGAGCAGGGCCATGCCGGAGACGCATCCTGAGCTGTCCTCTGCTTAGCAGTGGGCTGGCCTGCTGGCTACGGATTGCCGTCGCCGCACCCCCTATAAGCAGCGCTTATAGGATCCATCAGCAGGGCTTTGGCGCCTCCCGGCCAGCCTTCTCACTAATCCCGCAATCTTCCGTTACAGTCCTGTTACGCAATGTTCTTGCGCTCGACGGGATTCCGTCTG
>NZ_JAGQBL010000011.1:0-99951 GCF_024345615.1 Cyanobium sp. Maggiore-St4-Cus | reverse complement strand
CCGCCGGTTTAGTCACATTTCAGTGAAAAGGAGCGTCCAGGATTCAGGGGTGTAGCCGCTTGGTGCGGATCCACCCCACCTCACTTACAGCCATGAACTTCTTGCACACCTTGTTGCCTAGAGCCCGACAGCGCCCTGCCTCCCTGCTTCTGGCAGGCGCCTTGTTAACCATGGGGGTGAGTGGGGCCGGTGCTGCGGCCTTCGCCGAAGGCACCGGTTACGGAAGGCGCCCCAGCCCTGAGCGCCGCGAAGCGATGCAACTGCAGCAGGCCGAGGCGATGGCCAAATTGAGCAGCCAGGAGCGCCAGGCCTATTTCGCCGCCCGCCGACAGCTGGAGCAGCGGGTTTCCGTCGAACGCCTGGACCAACTGAGCCAGGCTGAGCGCTGCATGGTGCCGGCCCGTGGCGTCGATGCCTTGCAGACCTGCCAGCGCAACCTGAAGGACCAGGCGATGGAGCAGCGTCGCCGCTGGATGAGCGAACGGGCCGAGCTTCAGCGCCGCTTTGGCTTGCCGGGCTGGGAAAATGACCAGCGCCAACAAAAAAAGGGGGCCTGAGCCCCCCTGTCGCGGTCATCCTGGATCAGGCCACATCCAGATCAGGCTTCATCTAGTGCTGCCACGCCGGGAAGAACCTTGCCTTCCAGCAGCTCCAGGCTGGCGCCACCGCCGGTGGAGATGTGGGACATCTTCTCGGCTACGCCCACCTTCTCTACGGCTGCCACGGAGTCGCCACCGCCGATGATCGTGCAGCAGCCCTTGCCGCTCAGGTCGGCCAGGGTGTGGGCGATGCCGTTGGTGCCGGCGGCAAACTTGTCGAACTCGAACACGCCCATGGGGCCGTTCCAGATCACGGTTTTGCAGTCGGCCAGGGCTTCCTGGAAGGCTTTGAGCGAGTCGGGGCCGATGTCAAGGCCCATCCAGCCATCGGGGATGGCGTCGATCGACACGGTCTGGCTGTTGGCGTCGGGGGCGAAGTTGTCGGCCAGCACCACATCGGTGGGCAGCAGTAGCTGCACGCCCTTGGCGGCCGCTTTGGCCTCGAGCTCCTTGGCCAGCTCAAGCTTGTCCTCTTCCACCAGGCTCTTGCCCACCGCTAGGCCACGGGCTTTGTAGAAGGTGAAAATCATGCCGCCGCCGATCAGCACCTTGTCGCACTTGTCGATCAGGGCCTCAAGCACGCCGATTTTGGAGCTCACCTTGGAGCCGCCCACGATCGCCGCCAGGGGGCGCTTCGGCTCGTCGATGGCGCCCTGCAGGTACTGCAGCTCCTTCTCCATCAGGTAGCCGGCCACGCTGGGGCTGAGCGCCTTGGTGACGCCCTCGGTGGAGGCGTGGGCCCGGTGGGCGGCGCCGAAGGCGTCGTTCACGTAAACATCAGCAAGGGCGGCCAGCTGGGCAGCGAAACCGGCGTCGTTCTTCTCTTCTTCGGCGAAGAAGCGCACGTTTTCGAGCAGCACCACATCGCCTTCGGCCATGGCTGCCACCTTGGCTTCGGCATCGGGGCCGATGCAGCTGTCGGTTTTCACTACGGGCTTGCCGAGCAGCTCGCTGAGGCGGGCAGCAACGGGGGTGAGGCGCATGGCTTCGTTCACCTGGCCCTTGGGACGGCCGAAGTGGGCCGCCAGGATCACCTTGGCGCCCTTGCTGCTCAGGTCATTGATCGTGGGCAGGGCGGCCCGGATGCGGGTGTCGTCGGTGATGGCACCGGCGTCATCTAGCGGTACGTTGAAGTCAACCCGCACCAGCACGCGCTTGCCGCGGAGCTCATCGGCCGAAAGGCTGGCCAGGGATCGCTTCGCCATGGGTTATGGAATAACTGAATTGCCGGGGGACATTAGCCCCCGCGGGCCCCAGCCAGCCCAGGCTTCGGATTCCCCCCTGCCATCCGCCCTGGCCGGGCGACGAATCGACCCCCAGACTGAAGCCAAGGGCTTGCATCTGCCCAGCCGCATTACGCCCCATGTTTGACACCGTTCTCTTTCCCATCGACCAGAGCCGCCAGGCGATGGAAACGGCTGCGGTGGCCTTGAAACTGGCCCAGCAGCACGACAGCAAGCTGGTGTTGCTGTCGGTAGTGGAGCCCGAGCAGGACGACCCAGCGGCGGTCGCTGCCCTGCTGCAGCAAGCCCGCGCTCGCTTTGAAGAGGCCGGCGTGAGCTGCCAGGTGATCGAGCGGGAGGGCAAGCCCGCTTTCGTGATTGGCGATGTGGCAGATGAGATCAACGCCGACGTGATCGTGATGGGCACCCGCGGCATTGCGATCGAGAGCGATCAGCAGAGCACCGCCGCCCGGGTGATCCAGCTGGCTCCCTGTCCGGTGCTGGTGGTGCCCTGATGCCCCAGACGCTTCCGCTCAGCGTCAACGCTCCAGCGATTCAGTGGTACCCAGGCCACATCGCTAAGGCGGAGAAAGCTCTCAGCGCCAATCTGGCCAAGGTGGACCTGGTGATCGAGGTGCGCGATGCCCGCATACCGATGGCCACCTCCCACCCGCGGCTGCAGCGCTGGATCGGCAATAAGCAACACCTGCTGGTGCTCAATCGGGTCGACATGATCCCGCCGCCGGTGCGCCAGGCCTGGACCGCCTGGTTTCGAGCCCAGGAGCAGACCTGCTGGTGGTGTGACGCCAAGGCCGGCACCGGCGTTAAGCAGCTGCAGCAGGCGGCTATCCGAGCCGGCATAGCCCTCAATGTTCGCCGGGCGGGGCGGGGCATGAAGCCACGGCCGGTGCGGGCGCTGATGCTGGGCTTCCCCAATGTGGGTAAATCGGCCCTGATCAATCGGCTGGTGCGTCAGAAAGTCGTAGACAGCGCCCGCCGTGCTGGTGTGACTCGCAGCTTGCGCTGGGTGCGGCTGGGCCAGGACCTCGACCTGCTCGACGCCCCCGGCGTGCTGCCGCCCCGCCTCGACGACCAGCAGGCAGCCCTTCGCCTGGCTCTGTGCGACGACATCGGTCAGGCGGCCTACGACAACGAGGCCGCAGCCCGGGCCTTCCTGCAGCTACTCACCCTGCTTGAAGCCGAGCCAGCTGCTGGCGTTCCGGCTGGGCTGGTGGGCAAGCGCTATGGCATCCCCCTGGGTGTGCTGCCCGGTGGCGGCCCGGATGTGGAGGGCTGGCTGGTGACCGCTGCGGAGCGCCACACCAGTGGCGACAGCCTGCGCATGGCCACCAAAGTCCTCGATGATTTTCGCTGTGCTCGCTTGGGTGCCATTGCGCTTGAGCTGCCGGTTTTGACTCCTCCATGAGCGAATTTGGCGAGGGCGAAGGTGAGCTGCTGACGCTCACCTATCCCAAGCCGCTGCCGATGCGGCTGGATCGCTGGCTGGTGGCCCAGCGGCCGGAGCAGAGCCGCGCCCGGATCCAGAAGTTTATCGAGGCGGGCTACGTGCGGGTGAACGGCGTCACGGGGCGGGCCAAGACGCCGCTGCGCCAAGGCGACAGCGTGGCGCTGTGGATGCCGCCGCCCGAGCCCCTTCCCTACCTGCTGCCCCAGGCGATGCCGCTTGATGTGCTGTTTGAAGACGCCCACCTGATCGTGCTCAACAAGCCCGCCGGGCTCACGGTGCACCCGGCCCCTGGCAACAAGGACGGCACCCTGGTGAATGGCCTGTTGCACCACTGCCCAGACCTGCCCGGCATCGGCGGCGAACTGCGGCCCGGCATCGTGCATCGGCTCGATAAGGACACCACGGGCTGCATCGTCGTGGCCAAGAGCCAGGAGGCCCTGGTGAAGCTGCAGGTGCAGATCCAGAAGCGCATCGCTTCTCGCCAGTACCTGGCGGTGGTGCACGGCCAACCGGCTGGCGACTCCGGCACGATCGTCGGGGCGATCGGCCGCCATCCCGTCGACCGCAAAAAATACGCCGTGGTTCACGACGACTCGGGGCGTCATGCCTGCACCCACTGGCGCCTGGTAGAGCGCCTGGGGGATTACAGCCTGCTGCGTTTCAAGCTCGACACCGGTCGCACCCACCAGATCCGGGTGCACTGCGCCCACGTCGGTCACCCGATCGTGGGCGACCCCACCTACTCCCGCTGCCGCAAGCTGCCGCTCGAGCTGCCAGGCCAGGCTTTGCACGCCGTGCAGCTGGGACTTGATCACCCGATCACCAAGCAGCGGCTGGTGTGCGAAGCGCCGCTGCCGGAGGCGTTCGAGCGTTTGCTGGCGGTGCTCAGGCGGCGCTAGGCAGGGTCACGCAGCTATGGGCAGTCGCGGGCAGGCTTCCACCAGGATTCGGGTGATGGCGGTCTGGGGATCGCTCAGCAGCCGGGAGCCGGGGCCCTCCTCCACGATCTTCCCCCCCTCCAGCACCAGCACCCGGTGGCAGAAGCCACTGGCCACCGACAGGTCGTGGGTGACAAACAGCATCCCCAACCCCAGGCGCTCCTGCAGCTCCCGCAGCAGGGCCAGCACATCTGCCTGCACCTCGGCATCCAGCATGCTGACGCTCTCATCGCAGAGCAGCACCTGGGGCTCCAGGATCAGGGCACGGGCAATCGCTACCCGTTGCTGCTGACCACCAGAGAGTGTGCGGGGCAGGCGGTTTTCAAAGCTTTCCGGGGGGGTGAGCCCCACCGCTGTCAGCAGTTCGCGGGAGCGTTGACGGGCCTGGGAGCGGTTGGCCAGGCCGTGGATCAGCAGGGGATCGGCAATCGCCTCACCCACCACCATCTGGGGGTTGAGGCAGGCCAGCGGGTCCTGAAACACCATCTGAATGCCGCGCCTGGCCTGGCGCAGGGCTCGGCCCCGCAGGCTGAGCAGGTTTGTGCCCTGCAGCCGCACCGTGCCACCCCGCACCGGCGCCAGCCCCATCAGGGCGCGGCAGAGGGTGCTTTTGCCGCAGCCGGAGGCTCCCACCAAGCCGATGGTTTCGCCCTGCTGCAGGCGCAGGCTGACGCCATCCACCGCCTTAAGCCAGCGGGCTTGCCAGGGCAGGGATGGCAGTGGATGCCAGCTGCGCAGCTGCTCGATTTCCAGCAGTAGCGGTGCTGGCGGTGGCGGCAAACTTTCGGCGCCCTCCCGCTCCCGTGCCTTGGCCACCAGCCGTTGGGCCAGGGCGGAGGCGGGGGCCATCAGCAACTGCCGGGCTGGCGCCTGTTCCACCAGGCGTCCCTGATCAAGTACGGCGATCTGGTCGCACCAGCGGCCCGCCATGGCCAGGTCGTGGCTGATCAGCAGCAGGGCGCTGCCCGCTTCGCGGCAGAGGTTGCTGAGCTCCGCCATCACCTGGCCGGCTACGGCCACATCCAGGCTGGTGGTGGGTTCATCGGCGATTACCAGCGGCGGCTCCAGGGCCATCGCCAGGGCGATCGCTAAGCGCTGGCGCATGCCGCCACTGAATTCATGGGGATAGCTGCCGTAGCGCTCCGGGCCGATGCCCACCCGGATCAGAAGGGTTTCCACCCGTTGCCGCACCTGGCGCCTCTGCCAGCGGGGCCGGTGGGCCGCCAGGGTGTCGGCCAGGTGATCGCCGATGGTCAGCAGTGGGTTAAGGCGGGTCATCGGGTCCTGGAACACCAGCCCCACCGCTTCACCGCGCAGTTGGCGCAGGGCCGGACGGGCCATTTGGCTGGGGTTCTGACCCGCTAGCAGGAGGGAGCCGCTGCACTGGCTGCCCGGGGGCAGTAGTTGCAGTACTGCTCGGGCCACGGTGCTTTTGCCGCAGCCGGAAGGACCCACCAGGGCCAGCCGATCGCCGGCCGCCAGGGTCAGGTTTAGGCCGTCGAGGGTGGGGCGCTCCGCTGCGGGGTAGCGCACCACCAGGTTCTCAATTGCGAGCACGGGGCTGGTCATGGCCACCAGCTTGGCCCCACTTGCCTACGATGGGGGGAACCCGCAGGCTGAAATGCTCAGGGCGGCCCCGAATCTGGATGCAACAGCCGTAGCTACTCGAGTGGCGGCAGCTCCAGCTCTGGTGCGCAAGCCCATTCGCACTCCTGCCGACTACGGCGTGCCCCTGCCGGACTGGTTGCAGCGCTGCATCGAGCATGTGCCGCCGGGACAGGGGGTGAGCTGCCCAACCGATGCCGAGGCCCTGCTGGCCTCTGCTTTTGACTTCGCCTATCAGCTGCACGAGGGCCAGTTTCGGGCCAGTGGCGAGCCCTACATCATTCATCCGGTCGCCGTTGCCGACCTACTGCGCGATATCGGTGCCAGCGCCGGCGTGATCGCTGCGGGCTTCCTGCACGACGTGGTGGAGGACACCGAGGTCACCGCTGAGGAGATCGAACAGCACTTCGGCGCCGAGGTGCGGGCGCTGGTGGAGGGGGTTACCAAGCTCGGCGGCATTCACTTCACCAACCACACCGAAGCCCAGGCTGAAAACCTGCGCCGGATGTTTCTGGCCATGGCCAGCGACATCCGGGTGGTACTGGTGAAGCTGGCCGATCGGTTGCACAACATGCGCACCATCGCGGCGCTCAAGCCCGAAAAGCAGTTGCGCATCGCCCGGGAAACCCGGGAGATCTATGCCCCCCTGGCCAATCGCCTCGGCATTGGCCGGCTGAAGTGGGAGCTGGAAGATCTGGCTTTCAAGATCCTCGAGCCCGAGGCCTACCGGGACGTCCAGCAGCAGGTGGCCACCAAGCGCAGCGAGCGCGAGGAGCGCCTGGCGGTCACGGTGCAATTGCTGCGCGACCGGCTTGCTGCCGTTGGTTTGGCCAATTACGAAGTGAGCGGCCGGCCCAAGCACCTCTATGGCATCTGGAGCAAGATGCAGCGCCAGCAGAAGGCGTTCCACGAGATCTACGACGTGGCGGCTCTGCGGATTCTTTGCCCCAACTTCGAGAGTTGTTATCGGGCTCTGGCGGTGGTGCACGACACCTTCCGGCCGATCCCGGGGCGCTTCAAGGATTACATCGGCTTGCCTAAGCCCAATGGCTACCAATCTCTGCATACGGCGGTGATCGGCCGGCATCGGCCGATTGAAGTGCAGATCCGCACCACCGACATGCATCAGGTGGCCGAATACGGCATTGCTGCCCATTGGAAATACAAGGAGGGCGGTTCACCTGCCGCATCTGGAGCCGATGCCGAGCGGTTCAACTGGCTGCGGCAGCTGGTTGATTGGCAGAAGGATGACGGCGGCACCGACAGCAACGACTTCCTGCGCTCGATCAAAGAAGATCTGTTTGACGAGGAGGTCTTTGTATTTACTCCCAATGGCGATGTGGTGGGTTTGCGTAAGGGTTCTACGGCCGTAGATTTCGCCTACCGAATCCACTCGGAAATCGGCAATCATTGCCAGGGCGTGCGTATTAATGATCGGCTATGCCCGCTCGCCACGCCTCTGCGGAATGGTGACTTCGTGCAGGTACTTACAGCCAAAACGGCACACCCAAGCCTCGACTGGCTCAATTTCGTGGCTACCCCCACGGCGCGCAATCGCATTCGCCACTGGTACAAAACCAGCCATCGCGAAGACAACCTCCAGCGCGGCACCGAGATGCTCGAGCGCGAGCTTGGCCGCGATGGCTTTGATGCCCTGCTCAATGGTGAGGCGATGGCCAAGGTGGCCCGCCGCTGCAATCTCACCGGCACCGAAGACCTGCTGGCCTCCCTCGGCTTTGGTGGGGTCACCCTGCATCAGGTGCTCAACAGGCTGCGGGAGGAAATGCGCCTGGCCAGCGAAGCCTCCGCTCCCGTGCTCAGCAATGAGCAAGTGGCGGCCAAGGTGGCGGCCCACGCCCAGGTGGAGCCCCAGGCTCCGGTGGGTGGTGCTGGCACCAGCTCAATCCTCGGCCTTGAAGGCCTCGATTACAGGCTCGGGGGCTGCTGCAGTCCCCTGCCCGGCGAGCAGATTCTTGGGGCGGTTGCTCTCGGCAACCACGGCATCACCATCCACCGCCAGGACTGCTCCAACGTGGCCCAGGTGCCGGCCGAACGGCGGCTGCCAGTGCGCTGGAATTCCGCCTCCGAGTCGCGGCCGCGTCGCTACCCGGTGCAACTGCGCATTGAGGTGCTCGATCGCGTTGGGGTTCTTAAAGACATCCTCACTCGCCTTTCGGATCACCGCATCAACGTCAGCGATGCCCGGGTGCGCACCAATCCCGGCAAGCCGGCCCGCATCGATCTGCGGGTGGAGCTCGACAGCGCCAGCCAGCTAGCCAGCACCATCAATCAGATCCGCTCCATGGCCGATGTGCTCGACATCGCCCGCACGGGGATTGGCTAGGGCAGGGTGAACCCCGAGGTGTTGAGGTGCTTGAGGTCGAGCATCACCAGCGTCAGCCACACCAGCAGGGCCAAGCCGCCGACGGCGCCGAAGCCAAGCAGCAGGGTCGACAGTGCTGAGCGCGCAGATCCCTTGCCGTTCGTCACGAGTGCCCCTGAATAGAAGTTGATTCTCTCACTGCTGGGGCGTTTGCCTGCATAGGCGCGGCTGGCGCGGTCGTGATGTCCGCTACAGCGTGCCTTTGAAAGCCCAGTTACAACCTGCCCATTCCCCGGATTCCCCACCATGACCTCCGAGCAGGCGGCCCAGCTGATAGACGACACCTTGGACTTGGTGCACCAGCGGCTCCAGGACCTGCAGGCCCAGGCCCTGCCCCGCGAGCAGCACGCCTTGGCCGAGGAATTCCGCGAATGGCGCCATCCCATTGGCGGCCATATCGATTTGATGGTGTTTCCCGGCCTGGCCAATCCCTGAGCCGGGTGCTCGATCTGCGGGTGCTTTGGCGCTGAAATGGGGTCATGCCAGACCCCGCCGGATTTGCTGACACCATCGCCGCCGTGGCCACCGGCTGTGGATTGGCAGAAAGATGACGGGAGCCAGGACAGCAGCGACTACCTGGCGTCGATCAAGGACGACCTTTTTCGATGAGGAGGTGTTTGTGTTCACCCTTAACGGCGATGTGGTTGGCCTGCATAAAGTCTCCAGAGCCGTGGATTTCGCTTACCGGAGCCACTCCGAGATAGGTAACCATTGCCATGGAGTCCGGATCAACGATCGGCTTTGCCCTCTGGCAACGCCCCTCAGCACCTGGTTGGACTGGACCTCCATGGAACTAAGGCTCAAGATGGCGGATCGTTCACGCAAGCCTCAAGTTGTGGCCAGTACTCGACAACGAATGATTGGCAGGAATGATCAGCCTGGTTGTGGGGAAATTGCCGGTACAGTCCATTGGCTCCGCAGTATCTATTGCCGAATGAATTGGGACTACGGAATGCATTGGAGCCCCCGGTTTCGTGGCCTCTTGGCTTATTTAAGTTGTCTTGGGGCGCTTTCTGTAACGGCCATGTCCTTGCCGGCACGGGCGATTGAAGTGGTGCAGGTCAAGTTTCCTTTTGATTTGGGTACCTATACCGTCAAGGTTTCGGAGCTTGCCAATTCGAAAGCCTTGCTTAATGGCACCAGTGATTTGGCAGAGCTTGACCGTGCTACTGATGGCAAGATTGGTCAACTGTTGGCCAAGGGATTTCTCACCCCCCTCCCCCTGAGCAAGGCAACATTTCAAGGAGGTGGCGGTACCGCCATCGTTGATCAGGTGATCGCAGGCTTGGCGGCTCTTGGCCAGCTTCAAGGGCTTACTTCCCAACAGCAATCACAGCAAGAATTCAAAGCAGCGATTAAACGGGCAGCGGAGGCAGGCCCCGTCACCTTGTCATCGATCCTGCAGCAGTTGCCAGGCCAGAGCGCCAGCTTTGATTTGGACAAGATGCTTGCCAACATGCAGCGAAATGTGGGATTGATGCGGGTGGCCAACCAATTGGTTGCCAGCCTTCCTCCGGCAACCACTGACCCCCAGCTTCAGAAGCCAGGGCCGCTGCCGATTGCCACGCGCCGGCCTCAGTTGGTTGTGACCCACCGGCAGGCGCCCGTTGAGATGGAGGTGATTGCCCCCACGCGGAACCCCAACGGCAAGCTTGTGGTGATCTCCCATGGATTATGGGATTCGCCCAATAGTTTTTGCGGTTGGGCTGAACACTTGGCCTCCCATGGCTACACCGTGATTCTTCCGGTTCATCAGGGGAGTGATAAAGGCCAGCAAGCCGCAATGTTGGATGGATCGGCACCGCCTCCTTCCCCTGCTGAATTACGACTCAGGCCCCAGGATGTGAAATCGATTCTCGATGCAGTGGCGGATGGACGTCTTGCTGGATTCCAGGGTATTGATACTAAAAATGTTGTAGCGATAGGCCATTCATGGGGTGGGGTCACTGCAGGCCAGTTGGCGGGTATGCGCGCCAACGGTGACTTACTGCGACTGCGTTGCCCCAATCGCAATGATCCTGACGAGAGTATTAGCTGGGTTTTGCAATGCTCCTTTGTCAATGCGATTGCCGATTTCAATATGTCTGATTCGAGGGTCAAGGCCATTGTTGTGGTGAGTCCACCGATTGGCTTGATAGCTGATCCTCGTATTGGTCAAGACGGTCTCCATGCGCGCATTCTCTTGATCTCCGGAACTCGTGATTTTGTTGTTCCTCCGGATCCCGAAGCGATAGGTCCCTTTGGGATGGCTCCTGATGATGGTCACCATCTTGTGCTAGCGAAAGGCGGTGACCATTTCAATTTGCGTGCCCCAAAAGGTGAGAAGTCGGTGGCTGTTCTCTCGCCAGTGATTTTGGCTTGGGTGAATGGAGCCTTTGCGGCGGGTGCCTCGGTAGCGCCAGGGCCCAATGCGCCTGATCTGCTTCCAGCCAAGGGTTGGGGCAGTCCAAGCATGGTTTTGGTGGATGTGCCGAGGGAGAAAGCCAAGCGATAGGCAAGTGGGCTTAAAGGGCAAGTCCCTTGCCCTTGTATCTAGCCGGGGATCAGCCAACGCAGGGGGCAAAAGCGCAATCTTCGCTCCCAAGTGCGAAATTTCATCCAAGCTTGTTGGTAGCTCAGTTCCTCCTTCTTGGAATTTGCCACCCCCGAATAGCCAAGAGCACCTGCTAGCAAAAGGCGCTTCGACGTGTAGCTTTTCGAAAGGTCCACGGTGAGGGCGATCTCCCGCAAGGCGTCTGCTTCCGGGGTCCATCGCGTCAGAAAGTGGTCCTGGGCCCGGGCCACAATGGCGTCAGGCTCAAAGCCCTGCTCCTGGGCAAGCGCTAGACATTGGTCAAGCACCATGGCGCTTTCCATTGCGGCATTCACGCCCTGGCCGATGGGGGGCACCGGCGCTCCCGCATCGCCGAGTAGCACCACCCGCCCACTGACGAGGGAAGAACAGCGCTTGGATTTGCCTGTGGCGATGCAGTCCCGCTGGCTGAACTCTGTGATGCGTTCTGGTGAGGCATAACGAAGAAGCAAAGGCTGGGTTTGCTGAAGAAACTTCTTTGCTTCATCTGCAGAGGAAAAACTACGAGATCCTGAAAATCCAAGCTGGCAAAACCATCGAGGATCCTTTGGCCCGTTTGGCCCATTGATGGCGCCGGTCACTGCCGCTACAGGGCGAACTGCATGCACATACAGATACTCAGGATTCAACTCGTCAAGATGTTGGTCTAGATGCAGCATGATTGAGTGATTCCCTAGGTCCATCGATGACACAGAAAAGGATGGATCAAGTTGTTGCAATGTGGAGCGGATTGCACTGCCGCCGCCATCGCAGCCAACGATCATGTCAAATGTTTCTTCATGGGAGCTCTTGCTGTCTGTTGACTCCAGAAGAAGGATGCCTTTTCTTGCGTTGATGAGATGCGCCTCTGTGTAAAAGAATAGGCGTGTGTTAGCTGAGCCCACTTGGGCTAGCTCAGCTTGAAGAACCCTGCAAATGTCACCCCGGCTTCCAGTCCAGCCTTGTCCTGGATAGGCCTCCGTCATGGTCCTTTTGGGCGCTCGATTTGTCCATGCAGGGAGTGCATATTTGAGACCACGAAATCGAATCAGCTCCTGGTCAAAGCGTTTGCTGGCTCCCACATGGTCTGCGGCTTTTTTCCCATGACCTGTGATATCTATTGTGTAGCTGCGATTGGGGTTGTAGGTGGCTGTCTCTAGATGATTGCCGCCCCTTTCAAAGATCGTGATGTCAACCCCACGTCTTGATAGTGCCAATCCACAGGTGAGTCCGGCAGGTCCGGCACCAATGATGGCTATTTTGAGAGGGGTTGGCATTTCGACGCTTTGCTTCCGCAATAGTTTAGGTGTTGTGAGGAGGGTGCTTTTGTCGATAGGGTCCGATAGGGGCCTTGGCTGTCTTGTGAACCTCTAATTTGTCAACCAATATGTTGTGCTTTTTTGACTTGTTTGCATCCAGCGTTGTGTGATTTTGACTTAAGTAGGGATTTGATTCTGGGCTTTGTTCTCCAGCAGGCTTCGCGAGCCCAGCCATGACCGCTGCGGAGATGACCCAACTGATTGGCACCACCCTCGACCTGGTGCACCAGGGCCTTGAAAACCTGCAGGCCCAATCCCTGGCTGGCCAGCTAACCGCTGAAATGGGGTGATGGTTTCTTCTATCGGCACCTACCACGACCATTCCCGCGATCACGGCTTCGACACCATCGCCGCCGTGGCCACCGCTGTGGCTCCAGGGGAGGGCAGTGTGGCGATCGTGCGGATTTCTGGCCCCGAGGCCGAGCCGATCGGCCATCAATTGTTTGTGGCCCCCGGCCAGCAGAGCTGGGAGAGCCACCGGGTGCTTTACGGCCATGTGGTGGATCCTGCTAGTGGCGAGCGGCTCGATGAGGCCCTGCTGCTGCTGATGCGGGCGCCCCGCAGCTTCACCCGGGAAGACGTGGTGGAACTGCACTGCCATGGCGGCCTGGTGGCGGTACAGCGGGTGATGGAGCTGGTGCTGGCGGCTGGGGCACGGCGGGCCCTGCCGGGGGAATTCAGCCAGCGGGCCTTTTTAAACGGCCGGCTCGACCTCACCCGCGCCGAGGCGATCAGCGAAATGATCACGGCCCGCAGCCGCCGGGCGGCCCAGCTGGCCATGGCTGGCCTCGATGGCGGCCTGCAGCTGCGCATCGGCGCCCTGCGCGAGCGGCTGCTGGATCAGTTGGCGGAGCTGGAGGCGCGGGTGGACTTCGAGGAGGACCTACCCCCCCTCGATGGCGCGGCAGTAACGGCCGAATTGGAGGCGGTGCGGCTTGAGCTGGAGCAGCTGGTGGCTGAGGCGCGGCAAGGGGAGTTGCTGCGCCGGGGCCTGAGGGTGGCGATCGTGGGCCGCCCCAACGTGGGCAAATCCAGCCTGCTCAACCTGCTCAGCCAGCGAGAACGGGCGATCGTGACCGACCTACCGGGCACCACCCGCGACCTGCTGGAAAGCGAGCTGGTGCTCGACGGCGTGCCGCTCACCCTGCTCGACACCGCCGGCATTCGCCCCACCAGCGACCGGGTTGAGCAGCTGGGTATCGAGCGCTCCCGCCAGGCCCTGGCCGCCGCTGATGCGGTGCTGTTGCTATTTGATCTGGAGGCGGGCTGGAGCCTGGAGGATCAGGCCCTGCGGGAGCTGGTGCCCGCGGGCGTCGTGCTGCTGGTGGCAGGCAACAAGGCTGATGGGGCTGGCCTGCCGGTGGGTCTGGTGCCCGCGGGGGATGGGGAGCCGGCAGATGTGCGCTTCAGCGCCATCACTGGCGCCGGCCGCGACGAGCTGGTGGCGGAGCTACTGCGCCGCTGCGGAGCTGGCTGCCTTGAAGGGGTGCAGGTGGCACTCAATGCCCGCCAACGGGATCTGGCGGCAGCGGCAGCCCTGAGCCTGGGGGCGGCCCTTGAGGCTGCGGCGCAGCGGCTGCCCTGGGACTTCTGGACGATTGACCTGCGCGCCGCCGTGCGTGCCCTCGGTGAGATCACCGGCGAGGCGGTGAGCGAGGCGGTGCTGGATCGGGTGTTTTCGCGTTTCTGTATTGGCAAGTAGGGCTCTAACCAAACTGCCTCTTGCCAAACTGCGACCACTTGATGAAGTGCATCGATGGCCAGCCCCCGCGCCCTCCTCGCTGCCGTGGCTATTTGCGTTGGCCTGGTGCCAGGGGCAGGAGCTGCTGAAAAGTCGGCCGCGGCGGGCCTGGCCCAGTGCAAAGCACCCGCGGCTGGCACCTTTGTGGTGCTCGGCAGCGGTCAGCAGCGGGGCGAACCCACGGCCCTGCTTATGCAGGAGCGCTGGTTTGCCGATGGCCGCATCGAAGGGGTGCGCTACCTGCGGGAGGGGCGCCGTTTTGCGGAAGATCGCTACAGCGGCCAGGTGAAAGCCGATGCCAACTGCTGGGCATTAGTTGAGCGCCAGGGTTCGGCCGGTGCCATGGCTGACGCGGTCGCCCTGGATGGCCTGGGCCGGCCCCGCACTTCCCTGGTGGTGGCACCAAGTGAGGTGTTGTCGTTGCGCTATGTGGCTCAGGCCCCAGGCGCTTGCCGGCCGGAGCAGCTCGATGGCCTGGTCACCAGCCAGCAGCAGGGCCAGAGCTGGCTGGCTGGCAGCTGGCAGCCAAATGCCGTAGTTCAGCGGGAGTGGTGGCAGGCAGGGGCGGTGCAGGGCCTGGCCGTGTCCAGCTATGCCGGCCGCCAGGACCGGGTCACCTACAGCGGCAATCTCAAGCTGGCTGCCAGCTGCCTGGGTTCAATGACCCAGAGAGATTCTGCGGGCGTCTCCTACAACTACAAAGTGGTGTTGCTCGCCAATGGTGGTGGCTACGTCTACCTGCAGACCGACCCAGACAACCTCACCCTCGGTTTGCTGCAGCATCAGCGCTGAGGCCGCAGACCCCAGCGGGCTGTCAGAAACACCAGGGCCATCACCCCGTAGCCGAGGGCCCAGCTGCGGCCAACGCCCCAGCCCAGCTGCAGCACGGTGTCGGAGCTGGTGAATTGCCAGGCGTGGATCACCCCAAACCAGGACAGCAGGGCTGCGATGGCCGCGCAGGCCGCCGCCGCCAGCAGGCGGGCCTCGATCAAGTACACGAGCATGCCCGCCAGCAGCATCGCCGTGATGATCTGGCCTTGCTCAAGGGCGAAGGCCCCGGCGGCCCACACATCGGCCTGGGCCAGGGGCGCCAGCATGGCTGGCCCAAAGGGGTTGGCGGCCGTGCCACTGCCACCGGCCCGCAGCCCCGCTTTCAGCATCAGGGCGCCCCAGCCGGCCAGCCCGGGCAGCAGCCCCAAGGCAACTGCCGGAGCATGGCGAGGCGGCGTGGCCTGGAAGGCCTGGGCAGCGATCACCAGGCCGATGTAAAGCACGATCGCCATGCCGGCTTCAATCGGCACCAGCTGGCCGACCACGCCAAACAGGCCCAGCAGGCAGGCTCCGCCCATCACCACCCCATTGAGCCAGGAGTAGCCGATGCGGGCGCCCATGGCCTTCCAGCCCGGGTGGCCGATGTAGATGGTGGTGGGAAAGCAGGAGCCCAAGGTGGCAGCGGCCAGGGTGCCGATGCCATTGATCAGCATCGAGCTGGGCACCGGATAGCTATCGCCGGCGGCTTCGGCGCTCTCCAGGTTTTGCAGCGAGCCGATCACATTGAAAAGTCCCATCGGCACG
Source organism: Cyanobium sp. Maggiore-St4-Cus (assembly GCF_024345615.1). NCBI lineage: Bacteria > Bacillati > Cyanobacteriota > Cyanophyceae > Synechococcales > Prochlorococcaceae > Cyanobium > Cyanobium sp. Maggiore-St4-Cus. The sequence continues at coordinate 84,549 of NZ_JAGQBL010000011.1, read as the reverse complement.
ATTACCCCCAACCAGGGCACTAGCTGGCCGCGCGCCTGCCATAGGTCTGCCAGTTGCAGCTTGGGTATGTGCAGCCCAATCAGGGCCGTGCTGCTCTGCCACCGCACTGGATCTAGGTCGATCAAACCATTGGCCCAGGCCAGGGCTATGCCCAGCAGCACGGCCACCAGGCCGGCGGGCACCGGCCAGCGCACCGGCGCGTAGTAGCCCACCAGGATCACGGCCAGCACTGCCAGCCCCACCACCGGTTGGGCGTAGGTGCGTAGCAGGAAGCCCAAGGCGATGTAGCCGAGGGCAATGCCCGCCAGGGTGGAGAGCAGGGCTGCGCGAGGCAGCCAGCGCTGCAGGCTGTTGCCGATGAAGGCCCCGGAGCATTCGATCAACCCCGAACCCAGGCAGGCGATCAGCCCGGCTCGCCACGAGAGGGTTACCGCTGCGGCTGGATCCAGGCCCTGGCTTATGGCCGTCAGCTTCACCGGCAGCATCACCAGAAACACATAGGCGAACAGGCTCACCGTGTTGATCCCGTAGGGGAGGGCGGTGCGGTCGTCGCGCCCCTCGCGCTGGTCGAGCTGAAAGGCCTGGCGGGCGTAAGCCAGGTTGCCCACCACCAGGCTGATGCCAGTAGCAGGCAGGATCGCGCCGAAGATCAGGCTGTCGGGATAGCCGAGTACGCCGCGGCAAAGGGCCACGATCAACAGGATCTGGATCAGGTTGTCGAGCCCAAGTCCGAGGAAGCCATCGAGGTCACCGGCGGTCCACCAGCGGGGTTTGGTCATGCCAGCGCTCTGATGCGAACTGCCCATCAGACTGGCACCACCCATCATGGGAAGGCCTGCCCCGGAGGGGTAATGCCTGCTGCCCATCTGCCTTTTACCCCCGAGCTGGAGCTGCAGCTGCGCGCCTGGCTGGCAGAAGATATTGGCCGTGGCGATCTCACGGCTGTGGCGCTGGCTGGTCGCCCTGGCCGGGCCCACTGGCTTGCCAAGGCGCCAGGGGTGTTTTGCGGCGGGGTGCTGGTGGAGCCGCTGTTCCGCTTGCTGGATCCGGCGCTGCGGCTGCAGTTGCTGGTGGCTGATGGTGAGCCGGTGGTGGCAGGCCAGCGCCTGCTGGAGCTGGAGGGTGGGGCCGCTGCCCTGGTGGCCGGCGAGCGCACGGCCCTAAACCTGGCGATGCGGCTCTCCGGAATTGCCACCGCCACTGCCGCCCTGGTGGCCGAGCTCGAGGGCACGGGCGTGCGCCTTGCCGACACCCGCAAAACCACGCCAGGCCTGCGCCGACTTGAAAAGTACGCCGTGCGCTGCGGGGGCGGCAGCAATCACCGCCAGGGCCTCGATGACGCCGCCATGCTCAAGGAAAACCACCTGGCTTGGGCGGGTGGGGTGGCAGGTGGCTTGGAGGCGGCGATCGCGGCGGTGCGGGCCAATGGTCCATGGCCGGCCGCGGTGATTGTGGAGGCGGAAACGGCGGCAGAGGCGGCGGCGGCGGTGCAAGCGGGCGCCGATGGGGTGCTGCTGGATGAATTCCCGCCGGCCCAGTTGCGGCAGCTGGTGCCCGAGTTGCGCAGCCTGGCCGGCGGCCGCCGGCTGGTGCTGGAAGCTTCCGGCGTGCAGCCCGAGCAGCTAAGCGACTACGCCAGCAGCGGCATCGACCTGATCTCCACCAGCGCGCCGATCACCCGCAGCGCCTGGCTTGATCTCAGCATGCGGTTTGATTTTTGAGCCCAGTTGGCAGAGCAGCGTTGGCAGTGGCGCCGAGCCTCTGCATACTTCTGATAGTTCATGTCGAGGTTGGGTGGCAGCACCAAAGCGCAGCTTTTCCAAGCGCAGCCCTCGCTTAGCTGGCCTTGGTCGCCAGCTAGCTGCTGGCGTGGGAGCTCTCGGACTGCTGGCCGCAATGCCGGCGGCGGTCCAGGCCCAATCCCAAACCAAAACCCCGGCCCAACCCCCGGCCAAGCCCCAGCTCGAGGGGGCGGTGCAGCGGGCAGCTCGCAGCGGCCAGCTGGTGCTGAGTGGTTTCGCCGACGTCCCACCTCTAATGATGCTGAGCCCCCAGGGCCAGCCCTCCGGCTACGGCATCTTGGTGGCTGAACGCATTGCCGCTGAGCTCAGCCAGGCCGTGGGCCGTCCTGTGAGTGTCCGCTTTGCGCCGATCAGCGATCCGGCCAGCCTGGTGAACAGCATCACCAGCGGCAAGGCGGATCTTGCTTGCGGTCTGCCGTTCAGCTGGGCGGTGGACATGCAGGTGGATTTCTCCCTGCCGATCGGCCTTTCCGGCGTGAGATTGCTGGCGCCCACCGGGCGTTTTGATGGCAGTCCGGCCGCTCTGGCGGGACGGCGGATTGGGGTGGTGCGCCAGTCCCTTGGTGAAACCGAACTGCGGGGCATGCAGCCCAAGGCCACGCCCGTTGCCTTCGACAGCCTCAAGGCTGCCGTTGCCGCGATGCAGGCCGGCACCGTGGAAGGCGTAATTGGCGACACGATCGTGCTGGCGGGGCTGGTGCGCCAGCAGGGGCTGCCAGGCTTACAGCTCAGCCCGGATTTGCCTTACGAGGCCTATGCGGTCAGCTGTGTGCTTGCCGAAAACGACTCGGCCTTCCGCAACGTCGTCAATCTGGCGATTGCCCGGCTGCTCCAGGGCTACCTCGATGGCCAGCCAGATACGGTGACCGCCGTGAACCGCTGGCTCGGTCCGGCGAGTGCGCTGGGATTGCCTGAGTCTGCGATCCGCGCCAGCTTTGAGGCTGTGCTGTTGGGGGTTGAGACGATTCGCCCCGTTCTTGAAGGTCAGGCTGCTTCGACCGGTCGCTGATCCCCTCGCTGAAACCCTTTTCGCAGTTGTTATGGCGTTCTTGAACCGCTCCCATCTCTTCGGCCTGTTGCTGCTGGCCTCCCTGCCCCTCGATGGGGCGGCGGCCCTGGCCTTGGCCAGCGCCCAGCATGAGCCTTCAGCCCAGGACCAAACCGCAGCTAAACCAACCTCCCTCAGCATTGAGGAGCGGCTGAGCCGAATTGCGGCGGCAGTGCAGGAGCGCGAAGGCACCGAAGCCTCTGGCTTGCCCGATGACGCCGTCTCCTATGTGTTCGTCAACGGCGGGGGCATGGGCTGGGGCAACGGCGGCTTTCGCAACGGCGGCTTTTATAACGGAGGTTTCAATAACGGAGGTTTTTATAACGGGGGCTTCCGTAATGGCGGCTTCCGCAATGGGGGCTTCCTAAATGGTGGTCGCTACTGGCGCTGATCGCTCCCCGGGCTGCTGAATTGGAAAGCCAGGCTTACGGCCCCGTGCGGCTGCTGGTGGTACAACCCACCCCCTATTGCAACCTCGATTGCGATTATTGCTATCTGCCCGATCGGGGTGATCGCACCCAGCTCTCACTTGAGCTGCTGGAGGTGGCGGTGGAGCGGGTGCTCGATAGCCCCTATTTCGAGGGGCAATTCACCCTGCTCTGGCATGCGGGCGAACCGTTAATGGCGCCAATCGCCTTCTACGACCAAGCCAGTGCTCGCCTGCGCCAGCTGCTAGAGCGGCGCGGCCTGCCCGCCAGCACGATCGTCCAGTCGCTGCAGACCAATGCCACCGTGATCAATGGGGCTTGGTGCGACTGCTTTGAGCGCAATGACATTCATGTGGGGGTGAGCATGGACGGCCCTGCCTTCCTGCATGACGCCCACAGGGTGACCCGCACCGGCTTGCCCACCCATGGGGCGGTGATGCGGGGGATCGACTGGCTGGTGCGGCGCCAGATTGCTTTTCAGGTGATCTGTGTGCTCACCGCCGACGCCCTCGACCATGCCGATGGCCTGTTTGATTTCTTCCTCGAGCACGGCATCACCGACGTGGGCTTCAACATGGAGGAAACCGAAGGTGAAAACGCCGCCTCCAGCCTCAAGGCCCCCCGCGCGGAGCAGGGCTATCGGGTGTTTTTAGAGCGGTTTTGGCAGCGCTGCATGGAGCAGCCAGGGAGCCTGCGCCTGCGGGAATTTGACGGGATCGTGAGCCTGGCCTGCAGCAATGCCCGCATGGCCCAAACCGACATGAATGCGCCCTTCGCGATCGTCAATGTGGACGCCCGCGGCAATGTGTCGACCTTTGATCCGGAGTTGCTTTCGGTGCCCACCGCCGAATACGGCGATTTTGCTTTTGGTCATGTGTTGCACGACAGCCTGGAAGCCATCGCCGCCACTGACAAATTGCAGCGGGTGTTGCAGGAAATTCGCTCCGGTGTGGAACGCTGCCGCCAGGAGTGTGAGTACTTCGGGCTGTGCGGGGGTGGTGCGGGCAGTAACAAATACTGGGAGCACCGCAGTTTCGACTGCACCGAAACCCAGGCCTGCCGCTATCGCATCAAGCTGGTGGCCGATGTAGTGCTGCAGGGAATGGAGTCAGACCTGCAGCTGGCTGGAGAGGGATGATCAAAGCAAGTGCCTGCCGCCACTGCGGCCCACCGTTGCCATGCTGACCGTTCTCCACGCCCTGCAGGGCCAGCTCCTGGCAGCGATGCAGCGGGCCTTCCCGGAGGCGGGCCAGCCCCTCGATCCCCAGCTGGCGCCGGCGTCTAAGCCGGAATTCGGCGACTTCCAGGCAAATGGGGCCCTGCCCCTGGCCAAACCCCTGGGCCAGCCGCCCCGGGCTATTGCCACGGCGATCGTGGCGCAACTTACGGCCGATCCCGCCTTTGCCGAGCTCTGCCTGGAGCCCCAGATTGCAGGGCCCGGCTTCATCAACCTCACCCTGCGGCCCGAGCGGCTGGCGGCGGAGCTGCAGGCCCGCCTTGGCGATCCGCGCCTGGGGGTGCCAAAGGTGGAGCTGCAAGCCCCGGTGATTGTGGACTTCTCCAGCCCCAACATCGCCAAGGAGATGCATGTGGGGCACCTGCGCTCCACGATCATTGGTGATGCTTTGGCGCGGGTGCTGGAGTTTCGCGGCCACCCGGTGCTGCGGCTCAACCATGTGGGCGATTGGGGCACCCAGTTTGGGATGCTGATCACCCACTTGAAGCAGGTGGCGCCAGAGGCTCTCACCATGGCGGATGCGGTGGATCTGGGTGATCTGGTGGCCTTCTATCGCCAGGCCAAGGCCCGCTTCGACGACGACGAAAGCTTCCAAAACACCTCCCGGGAGGAGGTGGTGAAGTTGCAAGGGGGCGATCCGGTGTCGCTTAAGGCCTGGCGATTGCTGTGCGACCAGAGCCGCCGCGAATTTCAGAAGATCTACGACCAGCTCGGCATCCGTCTCACCGAACGCGGCGAATCCTTCTACAACCCCTACCTGCAGGCTGTGGTTGACGACCTCAGGGCTGCCGGGCTGCTGGTGGTCGATGCCGGCGCAGGTTGTGTGTTTCTTGAGGGTGTGAGTGGCAAGGACGGCCAGCCCCTGCCGCTGATCGTGCAGAAGAGCGATGGCGGCTTCAACTACGCCACCACCGACCTGGCGGCGATTCGCTATCGCTTCGCCCCTGGGCCGGGCGGCGATGGAGCCAGCCGAGTGATCTATGTGACCGATGCGGGCCAGGCCAGCCACTTCGCTGGCGTATTCCAGGTGGCCCAGCGGGCGGGCTGGATTCCCTCCCACTGCGGTGTCGAGCACGTGCCCTTCGGTTTGGTACAGGGCGATGATGGCAAAAAGCTCAAGACCCGCTCCGGCGACACGGTTCGCCTCAAGGACCTGCTCGATGAGGCGGTGGAGCGCACAGAGGCTGATCTGCGTCAGCGCCTTGCCGATGAGCAGCGCAGCGAAGACGAGGCCTTCATCCAGCAGGTGGCCACCTCCGTGGGCTTGGCGGCGGTGAAGTACGCCGACCTCAGCACCAATCGGATCACCAACTATCAGTTCAGTTTTGATCGGATGCTGGCACTTACGGGCAACACGGCGCCCTATCTGCTCTATGCGGTGGTGCGCATCGCCGGCATCGCCCGCAAGGGCGGCGATCTGGGGGCTGGCACCGTTGCTTCACTCACCTTCAGCGAAGCGCAGGAGTGGGCGCTGGTGCGGGAGCTGCTCAAGTTTGATGGGGTGATTGCTGAAGTGGAGCAGGAGTTGTTGCCGAATCGGCTTTGCAACTACCTGTTTGAGCTCAGCCAGGTGTTCAACCGCTTCTACGACCAGGTGCCGGTGCTCAAGGCCGAGGAGCCGGCCCGCTCTTCCCGCCTCGCGCTCTGCCGTCTCACCACCGACACCCTCTCCCTGGGACTTGGCCTGCTGGGTATCCCCACCTTGGAGCGGATGTGAACACTTGGATGTAAATGATTGAAGAAAATTTCTCGATATTTAACGTAAATCCCCTTCTAGCTGATTGTATTTCATTTTTAGTCCGCCGGTAAGCGCAGCAAATCTTGAGAATTCAGATGGTACAGATCGCAGCAGAAATCCGCATTTTGAGAGTGCGAAAAAATCAGTAATCATGTCGTCTGAATTGGTTTGGCGAAGCCTGTCACTGTTATATGAAGCGGAGTTGTGAATAACCCGTAGATCAGTATTCGCCGTGATTATATCGCTCCATATATTTCTTGCTTCTAGGCTGTCGCAAGCAAGATAGACATGGCTGCAGCCATTGAGCGTGGATAAGTTATTAATCGCTTCAAGCATTCTTCCTGTCACGTCTTTTGGCGCGTGACTGGGGCTATTTGCATGAATAGAGTCGGTCGTTCTAATGTGAACCCCAATGCAATGGGCCCCAAGGGGCATTGAATCAATTTTTGTTTTTACTACAGGGGATTTTGGCTTTATCTTTTTCATGCCCTCATAGCCAAATTTCTTAATGATTGTTCCCTTGGCGCTATTATGATTAACCTTGAGAAAAAATGAGCCATCTGCGCTGTCTTCGCCTTGAATAAAGCGAATTCCTTTGATTTCAATTAGATCAGTTATGTTCCAGGGGAATGCATCGCTGCTTTTCTCTTCATAGTAAAAACAATCAACCTTGTATAATCTCGATAAAAACATTAATAGTGAGATTCCGCGAAGGCGGTCGCCGAAGCCAGTTGTGCCAACTTCTTTAAAGTGAATAACTCTATTTGAGCCGAAAAATTGCGTTAAAGGTGGAAGAATTTTGGCTATTTCAGTCAATGCGCGCATGCAAGAGCTCTTCGGCAAGCGGGGCTATCATAGTACTTGTTATGGCGAAGCATGATAGCTGGTCAGGCTGAATCTATAAATTTAGCCATTGGAGCTTGGCTATGTTTGAGAGCCATCTCTTAAGCCGCATGATTGGCTTCTTAGAAATATAATCATTTATAATTTCTGATGGAGGTGTGCAAGGCAACTCTGCAAGGAGCAATGGGAGGTCAGAATGCTTTATTGCATCTTTGGGTAGATCAAGGCTGTCAGCAGGAACAATAGCCCAGATTTCATGATGCGCTTCTTTGCGAAAAAGCGAGGATCTATCTCTAATTAATTGGTGCACGCTTGATGGCTGTGCTGTTTGTATTTTAGCTTCTTGATGAGAAAAGCTTTTGAATTTATTTGCCAAGGAGCTGTCGTTGCCTAAGTATGAAAAGTGCCAGCCGCCATGAGTGATTCGTTTCCTGACCAGGCTGTGATCGAATAGATGCCTATGCTTGCGCCCTTGCAGATTTCTGCCAGTTACTCGCATGCCTGCAGTGCTAACTTTGTGCCCTGCTTTGATTGCGGTGGTTCCGAGCCAAGGTAATTTTTTAGAGTAAACTAGCTCGTAATTGAGGCGGAAGTAAAAAAGCCTTTGCTCGAAAACTGCAAGTAGCTTGTCGCTGCTGCTTTGAATCTCTTCAATTGCACGTCCAATTGCTTTGGGGGAAGGTATTTCGTCAACGTCTGATAGCAGAATAATGTCTTGGCTATGGGTGGCTAATGCCTGGGCTGTAGTGTAAATAGCCTCACGTTGGTAATTTTCCCTCTCCCATGCCGAGTCGCAGTGGCAGGGAAGGTCAATTATTTTTATGGTTACCTTGGGATTGCTTGCAATGTCGTGGGCACATTCTGTATCTAGGATGCACTTTTTGGGAAGGCCCGTGAATGTTTGCCTGGCTTCGACTATCACAAAATGGTCTACGTATTCGCCTAGAATTCTTATTCGTAGCCTAAGTAAGTCAAGCTCATTGAAAAAAATTGAGCAGTCGATAATTTTGAAATCTGACTTGCCCTGGAGGTATTGTTGGGTGCTTCCGGGTTGAATGTCATTCAAGATCTTGCCTCTTTTGATTTGGGCTGGCTGCAGCTGATTGTTTTGTGAAAGCAGGTGGAATGCTGCTCACCTTGTTAGGGCCTTCATTGCTTGGGCTGAACAACGCGGCGACGTTTCTGCTCTTGTGTCCAGCATCCTTGAGGCTTGTCAAGGTACTGGAAAAACTTGTTTGAGAGGTTTCCTTGCAAGCAGGTATGTTGAGCTAGGCGCCAAGCGTGACTCTTGTTTGCAAGAATATCTTGAAAGGGGGATGGGCCTGTTATCTCGTAGACATTGTTGCTTTGTGAGGTTTCGATTCGATAAAGTACCTCATCAAGCAATGACTTAATGTTGGGATTTGCGGCAGCGCTTGCAATAAAGTAGTTGGTAGCATCTTTGCTTTTGTAGCGTAGAAACATTTCAAGTGTCCCAGCTTCGATGAATCGATCCAGTGGCCAGATTAAGTGAGAGTCAATATCCATGTAAATGCCACCGTGCTTGTAGAGCACCATTAAGCGCCAGACGTCGTCTTGGGCGGCCCCAATGGTTAGCCGCTTGTAAAGTTCTGTGGGCTTGCCAGGAAAGTTTTGCTCTACAAAAGCATGACGATCTTCGGTAGAGTGGAAGCAGTATTGGTAGCTTCTAGAGAGAAGCCGATTCCAGCGCCAAGCAGCCTTGATGGGCAGGCCAACTTTATTTGTGTAGTTAGTTTGCCAGATTATTTTAGGGATCAGTGTCGCAGTTGATTGGCGATTGTCATTAATTATTTTTCCTGGGCTGGTTGATATGGCCGCGCTATTTTCTAGTTTGAAGCGTTGTTGCGGTAATAGCCAGTAATGGAGATAAAAAAGAGGGCGCATCGCGTTGGCTACTAGTTTGACCATGCGACCTGCAAGGAAGGCTGCGAAGTCATCGAGTTTGGATTGCCGAGACAAAAGTTCATTGCTTATGCTGCTAATTCTACGGGCAGTTCTATGTTGATTCCAGGCCTTCCCCAGGCGCGCCCGGAGGTTGAGAGCCTCCATGCCTACAGCGCTCCACTTGAGGGCCGCCGGGGCCTGCTTCGGCTCGACTTCAACGAGAACACCGTGGGGCCGAGTCCGCAGGTGGTGGAGGCAATCCGCGCCATCCCCCCCGATCAGTACGCGGTCTATCCCGAGTACGACGGCCTGCGGGAGGCGGTGGTTGCCAATCTCACTGCAACTGGCCTCGGTCAACCGCTCACCCCAGAGCAGATCGGCCTCTTCAACGGCGTAGACGCGGCACTTAATGCCATTTTTCATGCCTATGGCGACCGGGGCGACACGCTGCTGACCACATCGCCCACTTTCGGCTACTACACCCCCTGCGCCCAGATGCAGGGCATGGCGATTGAGGCCATCCCCTACCGGCTGCCGGATTTTGGCTTCCCCCTGGAGGAACTTCGGGCCGCATTGCTCGGGGATGGGACTCCCGCTTGGCAGCCACCCCGCATCCTGCTGATTTGCAATCCAAACAACCCCACCGGCACCCGGCTAGCTCCGGAGCTGATCCTTGATCTAGCGGCCTCGGCGCCGGGCACTCTTGTGGTGGTGGATGAGCTCTATGAGGCCTTCACTGGCGACAGCGTCCTGCCATCGGCCGATTTCGCTGCCACCCCGAATCTGCTGGTGTTGCGCTCACTCGCTAAAACGGCTGGCCTGGCGGGGCTGCGCATTGGTTTTGCCATTGGGGCGGCGCCGGTGATTGATCGCATCGGGCGCGTCACGGGGCCTTACGACATCAACAGCTTTGCGGTGACTGCCGCCCATGCGGCCTTGGCGGACCAGGCCTATGTGGATAGCTATGTGGCCGAGGTGCTGCGGGCCCGCGACTGGATCGTTCAGAAACTACAGGCGGCTGGGGTGCGCCACCACGCCGAAGGGGGCAACTACCTGCTGATCTGGCCCGAAAGCCCAGCTGCCGAGGTGGAGAAGCGGCTGCGGCAGGCGGGCATCCTGGTGCGCCCCATGACGGCAAAACTTCTGATCGACGGCTCCTTGCGGGTGAGCATCGGCACCACCGAACAGATGCAGCGCTTTTGGAAGACCTACATACAGACTTATTAAAGAAGGACGATCCGCTTGGATATATCTATTTCTTCCTTAATGGCCGGGAGAGCTCGTAAATGAGTTTTGCTTTTATCATCAAAAAGAAACAGGTTAATGTGTCTTCTTTTCCGCGAGCGTGGCGCACCATTAAAGCTTTGAATATTCCGTGATAATGGATAAACTTTGCTTGCACGAGGCGGTTGTTTGTATCGTGAGCATATGCACGAGTATCTTGAAATGATAGTTTTTTCCATTTTTTTACCACACCTAGATGGAAGGCGGAATGTGTAAATCCTTCTGTACGGCCGACTGAGGGATCAAAGTAGCTATTTTTCGAAGGTTGTTCTTCGTATATGGCCAGCTTAAAGTGTGGGTTTTCCTGGCTCCATTTCCAAAAAAGTAGCATGTCGCATATCCATGTTCGGCCTCCGCCTGCAGAGCTTTCCATCGATAATTTTTTGAGTCGGGATTGGTTTTTGTATATCTCTACGGCAAATGTGCAAAAAGATTCTAGCGCGTCTCGCCTTTGTATAAGGTTAAAGTGAGGTAAGAGCATTTTTTGATCCCATCTCCCGAAGCTCATTGCGAGCCCTGGGATTTCGTTAAGGATGTCTTGCGCCCCACTAAAAAATAGAACGTCAGAGTCAATTGCGCAGCATGTCTCGAGGTCGAGGTATACCATTAAATTGCGGATAAGGAGCCAGCGCTCTATGCAAAATCTCTCAAATGAACTGCTTAGGCCTGATCTATGTGTATAGAGCCTTCTAAAGGCGGCGACGTCTTTGAGTAGGGGCGAATTCTCACAGTCAATATTATAGTGAATCTGCGCGAGGTCGCTATTGGAAGTGTCTCCAATGAGAATTATCGCGCTATTTCTATTGTGCTGCTTGGCTTTGCTAATGCAGGCCTTCAAGTAATCCTGGCGACCCCTGTGGACGATGACAATGGGGACTCCCTCCGTTTTGTGGGAGGTCATCTTGGTTATGGCGGCAGTTCCTTTGGTCTCAGCGCATCACCTCGATCACCATGCCATCGCCGAGCTTGCCCGGCAGGCTGAGGGTGCGGCCAGGTCGCTTCACCGGGGTGCCGGCCATTGCATCAAGGAAAGGTTGCAGCGTGGTTTGGTCGCAGTCCTTGGGGGTTTTGCCGCTGACAAATTGCACCGGGATCACGCGGCGGGGCTGGAGCTCGCGCACCACCTCGGCGGCTTCGGCACCCGTGTACACCTTGGCGCCGCCACCCACGCCGATGATCAGCACGTCTGGGCGACCCAACATCACCTTGTCGGCGGGGCTGAGCCGGGCCGCGGTGCCACCTAGGTGGGCGATGTCGAGGCCGCCCTGCTTCCAGCGCCACAGGGTGGATTGGCCGAAGCGGCGCCCACCAACGCGATCGTGGGGGCCGGCAATGCCTTCGATTGAAAGGCCACTCACCTTGAAGGAGCCTGGATCCACCAGCATCTTGCCCTTGGCCACCGGGGCACCCTCATCCAGTAGTCGGCTGCTGGCCAGGATCACCGTGGCACTCACCCGGGGTTCGGCCAGTCCGGCGGCACAGGCCACTGCTTTAAAGGGGTTAACCAGCACGCTGGCCCCGCCACCACTGATCAAAAGGGCGCTGTGGCCGTAGCTGGTGATCGTGACGCCGCTGCCTGCGAGGGCGGCTGGGCCAGTAGCCAGCAATGCGGCGCCCAGGCCGAGCGAACTCAAGCTGAGAGCAGCGAAGGTGGGCAGCGGGCGCATGGAGAAGCGGCAATCGCTGTGAAGCTAACCCAACTGACTTGCTGTGGCTGGCTGGCTGGCCTGGCGCAGGAAGTTGGCCAGCAGGGCGTGACCCTCTTGGGTGAGCACGCTTTCGGGGTGGAACTGCACCCCCTGAATGTGGGGGAATTCGCGGTGGCGCAGGCCCATGATCGTGCCGTCGTCGAGCCAGGCGGTGATCTCGAGGCAGTCGGGCAGCGATTCGCGCTCGGCGATCAAGCTGTGGTAGCGGGTGGCGGTGAGCGGGTTGGGCAGCCCCTCAAACACGCCTTGGCCGCTGTGGTGCACCGGCGAGGTCTTGCCGTGCATCAGCTCTTTGGCGCGCACCACCTTGCCGCCATACACCTGGGCGATCGACTGGTGGCCCAGACAAACCCCCAGGGTTGGGATGGTGGGGCTGAGCTCCCGCAGGACTTCAAGGCACACCCCCGACTGGTCGGGGTCGCCGGGACCCGGTGAAATCAAGATCGCGGCGGGGGCCAGGGCGCGGATCTGCTCCAGGGTCAGGGCGTCATTGCGCTCCACCCGCACCTCTGCTGCAATCGGGTGCTCGGCGGCCAGCTCGCCTAGGTACTGCACCAGGTTGAAGGTGAAGCTGTCGTAGTTGTCGAGAACGAGAAGCATCGCCGCGCCAGGCCTGCCCCCATTCAAAGGCCCAGCCGGCTCAGCAGCGGCGGCACAAGCAGCAGCAGGGCGATCATCAGTGACGACAGGGCCGCCACCAGCACCGCCGCCGCGGCGCAGTCCTTGGCAATCCTGGCCAGGGGGTGGAACTGGCGGCCGATGGCCAGATCCACCACCGCTTCGGTGGCGGTGTTGAGCAACTCCAGCACCAGCACGGCCGCCACGGTGAGCACCAGCACGGCCAGTTGGGCCGTGGGTAGTTGCAGCCACAGCCCCAGGCCAAAGACCACCGCCCCGGTGATCACATGGATGCGGAAGTTGCGCTGGCTGGCAAAGCCGTAGGCCAGCCCTTGGGCGGCATAACGAAAACTCGCCGGCAGGTCACTGGCCACAGTCCAGGCCCGGGCCCTGAGGCGGCGCCCACGAGTTTCTGGGGTCGGTAAGGGGCGCAGGTTGATCATGGCTCCGCCGGCACCTTAACCAGCCTTTCCTGGCGCGCCAGCATGGCGGCGAGGCTGGTTTCGTCGGGGTGGTCCCAGCCCAGCAGGTGCAGCAGGCCATGGCTAGCCAGAAACAGCAGTTCCTGCTCCAGGTCGTGGCCATGCTCCGGTGCCTGGCGGGCTGCCGTTTCTATGGAGATGACGATGTCGCCCAGCTCCAGGGGCTCCGCCTCCCCGGATGCCGGCATTGGCGGGGCGCCATCGGTTGCTTCGTCCTGGGCGGCGAAGGCCAGCACGTCGGTGGGGCCTTCCTTCTGGCGCCAGTCGGCATTGAGCTCGGCGATTTCGGCGTCAGTCACCAGGCTCAGCCCCAGGCTGTAGGCGGGCGCTTGCAGGGCGGCGGGGAGTTCCGGGGCCAGCTGGTGTAGCCAGGCGCTCAATCGTGTCTGCCACTGATCGGCATCTAACAGCAGCGGGGCCACTTCCAGATCGGGATCGGCCAGATCGGGATCAGCGCTAAAGGCCAGGTCGAGATTGGTCGAGGTGGCCATCTCAGCCTCCGGGTAGTTGGGGGCGGCCGAGCCAGGCGATGAGCACCAGGAAGCCCGTGAGCCCGATGGCGGTGAGGCCGAAGTGAAACAAGCTTTGGCGGCCCTTGCGCACCATGTTGCGCATCGCCAGCTTGATGAAGCTGGGGTTTTCGCTGGGTTGGGGATCAGTCATCGCTGCCGCCTCCAGCTACCTCGACGCCCGCATGCAGCAGGCTCTGGATAAAGGGATCGAGATCGCCGTCCATGACGCCCTGCACGTCGGTGGTTTCCTGCTGGGTGCGCAGATCTTTCACCATCTGATATGGGTGAAACACGTAGTTGCGGATCTGGTTGCCCCAGGCCGCTTCCACAATGTCGCCGCGGATGTCGGCGATTTCGGAGGCCCGCTGCTCCTGGGCAATCACCAGCAACTTGGCCATCAGCAGGGCCATCGCCTTCTCTTTGTTTTGCAGCTGGGAACGCTCCTGGGTGCAGCGCACAAACAGGCCGGTGGGGATGTGCAGGATGCGCACGGCCGTTTCCACCTTGTTGACGTTCTGGCCGCCAGCGCCGCCGGAGCGCGAGGTGGTGATCTCCAGGTCCTTGTCGGGGATGTCGAGCTTCACGTCCTCATCGATCTGGGGCATCACCTCCACGCCGGCGAAGCTCGTCTGGCGTTTGTCGTTGGCGTTGAACGGCGAGATCCGTACCAGCCGGTGGGTGCCCTTCTCGTTGCGCAGGTAGCCGTAGGCATAGCGGCCCTCGATCTCGATCGTGCAGCTCTTAATGCCGGCTTCTTCCCCTTCGCTGAGCTCGTCCACACTCACCTTCATGCCGTGGTCTTCGGCCCAGCGGGTGTACATCCGCATCAGCATCAGGGCCCAGTCCTGGGCGTCGGTGCCGCCGGCACCGGCGTTGATGCTGATCACGGCGCCCTCCTTGTCGTAGGGGCCGCTCAGCAGGCGCTCGAGCTCCCAGCGATCCAAATCGGCTTTGAGGGACTGCAGGGCCTGGTTGGATTCGGCCAGCAACTCCTCATCGGGCTCGAGGTTGTAGAGCTCCACGGTGGCCTCCCCGTCGGAGACGCTGGCCTGCCATTTCGCCAATTGCTCAAGCTGAGCCTTCACCTCGTCGAGCTGGCGCATCTTGACCTGGGCCTGCTTCTGGTCGTCCCAGAAGTCGCCCTGGGAGGCCAGCTGCTCAAGGTCCTGTTGGCGGGCTTTCAGGGCCGGTACGTCAAAGACAGTCCTGGGCGTTGCCCAGGCGGTCAGTGAGTTCGGAGAGGTCGCGCTTGAAGTCGGTGAGATCGAGCACCGGTGCAGCTGGATAGTTGCTTGACGGTATCAGCGCCGGCCAGCTCCGCCGCTAGGGGGCGGGGCTGGGGGAGCGGTTTTGTTGATTGGCTAAGTCATGGCTTAGCTAATCGATATAGGTGTGAGGCTCCCGGGCCCGCGCGCCCGGGCCCGCTTCTACGATCAACAAAACCTGACCGGAGCCGTCTAAATGGCCGCCACCGTTGAGATCTACACCTGGCGGGCCTGTCCCTTCTGTGTGCGCGCCAAGGCCCTACTCGACCGCAAGGGAGTGGCTTACGCCGAATTTGCCATCGATGGCGACGAGTCGGCCCGCTCGGCGATGGCGGCTAAGAGCGGCGGGAGCCGCAGCGTGCCCCAGACCTTCATTAATGGCCAGCACGTGGGTGGTTGCGACGATCTGCATGCCCTCGAGCGCTCCGGCCAGCTCGACGTTCTGCTGGCGAGCTGAGCGGTGGCATCCCAACTGTTTGTGATCGATCCGATCGCCCGGCTCAATCCAGCCAAAGATTCCAGCGTTGCCCTGATGCAGGCAGCCCAGCGAGCAGGCGAGCAGGTGTGGGTTTGCACCATCGCCGATCTTTCTGCCGCCGCGGTGCCAGGAGACCCCCTGCAAGGCCCTCCCCCGCAAGGCCATGGCGCCTGGGTGGTGGCCACCCCCGTGAATTGCGAGCCCTGGTTTGAACTTGGCGATCCCCAGCTGCTGCCCCTCACCGCCTTTCCGCGGGTGTGGATGCGCAAGGACCCCCCGGTGGATGAGGCCTATCTCTATGCCACCCATCTGCTGGAGCTGGGGGAGCGTCAGGGAGTGCGGGTGCTCAACCGGCCCGCTTCGCTGCGATCCTGGAACGAAAAACTCAGTGCCCTGCGCTGGAGCCAGCTGATGGCACCCACCCTGGTGGCTAGCCGGGTGACGGCGCTGGCCGCTTTCACCGCCGAGCACGGCGAGGTGGTGCTTAAGCCCCTGGGGGGGCGGGCTGGCCAGGGGGTGGTGTTTGCTTCTGCAGCAATGCCGGGGTTGCGGGCCCTGCTGGAGCTGGTGACTGGCCAGGAGCAGCTGCCGGTGATGGTGCAGGCCTTCCTGCCCGGGGTGAGAGCTGGTGATAAGCGCATCCTGCTGGTGGATGGCGAGCCCCTGGGGGCGGTGAATCGCATCCCCGCCGGTGGCGAGTTCCGCAGCAACCTGGCCGTGGGCGGTGCTCCGGAGGTAACGGAGCTCACGGAGCCGGAGAGGGCTATCTGCGCTGAGTTGGCGCCAGCGTTGCGGGCTGAAGGTTTGTTTTTTGTGGGCATCGATGTGATCGATGGCCGCCTCAGCGAGATCAATGTGACCAGCCCCACCGGCGTGCGCGAGGTGGAGCGGCTGGCCGGGATTCCCCTGGCGGATCAGACGATGGCGCGGCTGCTGGCTGCTTGATGGTCGGTGGCGCAGCTGAGCTGCTGCTGCAGTACGCCCAGTTTCAGGGCCACCTCCTGCAGCTCCCGCTCCACCGTTGAACCCCGCACTAGGCCGGCACCGGCTGTGAGCTCAAGCCGGTCGCCCCGCAGGGTGCCGCTGCGGATCGCCACCCGCAGGTCGGCGTCACCGGCGCTGTCGATCCAGCCGATTGGGGCGGCGTAGTGGCCGCGCTCGAAGGGCTCCAGGCTGCGCAGCCAGGCCATCGCCTCGCGCCGCGGCAGGCCCGCCACAGCAGGGGTGGGATGGAGGACGGCGGCGATGCTCAGGGGCTGGTGCTGGCCCAGGGCTGCCGTGATCGGGGTGTGCAGATGCACCAGTTGGCCGTGGCGGGCAAGGCGCGGATGGCGCGGTCGCCGCGGGTTGAGGCCCGCTCTGGCGAGTACGGCGGTGATCGTGTCCACCACCAGCTCATGCTCATGGCGATCTTTGCAGGAGTGCAGCAGCCCTGCGGCCTGCTCTCCAGCTGGGGCGGTGCCCGCTAGGGCATCACTGCGCAGTTGCCCCTGGCGCACCGTGAGCAACCGTTCGGGGGAGGCGCCGATCAGGGCAGTCCCGCGGGCCTGTTGCCACAGAAAGCGGCAGCTGCCGCTCTGGTGGCGCCGTAGGGGGGCCAGTAGGGCCAGGGGATGGGGCGCGGCCTCAAGCTGCAGCTCCTGGCGCACGGCCAGCACCACTTTTTCCAGCTCGCCCCTCTCCACAAGCTCCAGGCCCCGCTCAACCGCGGAGCGGTAGCTCTCCTGCCATGGCGAACTGCGGTGGATGGCGATTCGACTGAGAACCCCCGGCTCCAGCCCGTCTTGTTGCACCAGGCGCTCCAGCCGGCGGGCCTGCTCCCACAGCTCTTCGGCTAGCTGACGCGGCGTCACGCCGCCGCCGAGGCTGCGCTGCAGCCGCAGCCAGCAGTGCTGGCCCTGGCGGCTCAGCTGCCAACGCGGCAGCACGGCCTGTACGCCAGGGATGGAGGTAGGCCCCGGCAGCAGGGACGCCTCAAAGAAACCGAAGGCCAACAGCACCCGCGGCCGGGCCAGGGGCGGGCCGCTCTCCGGGGTGGCTAGGCGGCTGAGGCAGGCGCTGGCAAAACGCTGGGCCAGCTCAAAGCGGCGCGGACCACTGAGCTCGAGGCTGTTGGTGCGGCCGGCGGCGGCGATGCAGAGCCCCGGTGCCCCGTCCCACAGGAAGCGGAAGCTGTCGCCGCCTGGAGCCAGGGCTTCATCCTCGGGCTCCAGATGGGGTAGCAGCAGCATCGGGTCGCCGCCGGCCAGGGGCAGGGCCAGGCTGAGGACGCCCTCCTCCTCCAGCTGGCGCGCCCGCTCGTTGGCGGCGGCAAGCAAATTGGTGAATGAATCACCCGTTGAATCGGTGAAGGAAGAAGGGGCCTGCACCAGGAAGGGCCGGGGCCGCGACGAAGAGCTGCTCAAATGTATGGGCCCTGCAGTGGCTGCCGCCTGCGGCCCCCATGACTGAGCCCAAGGTCGTCGCAAGCCGTTACGCCAATTCCGTCGATCGCCGCCGCCTGTGGCAGGCGGCGATCAAGTGGCCGATGTACGCCGTGGCGGTGATGCCGGTGCTGCTGGCCGCCGGCTGGCGCCTAGGCCAGGCCCTGCCGGTGCGGTTTGACCAGCTGCTGCTGTTTCTGTTGGCGGCGGTGCTGCTGCTGGCCTGGGAAAACCTGGCCAACGATGTTTTTGATGCCGATACCGGCGTGGATGCCGACGGCAAGCCCCATTCCCTGGTGAATCTCACCGGCCGGCGCGATCGGGTGGCCGGGCTGGCCAACGGCTGCCTGCTGCTGGGCCTGGCTCTGATGGCGCTGGTGGCCTGGCGCAGCAGCCCGGCGGTGCTGGCTTTGGTGCTGGCCTGCTGCGGCCTGGGCTACCTATATCAGGGGCCGCCGTTTCGGCTGGGCTATCGGGGCCTGGGTGAGCCCCTCTGCTGGCTCGCTTTCGGCCCCTTGGCCACCGCCGCCGGCCTGCTGGCCCTGGCGCCAGCGGGGGCCAGCGGGGTGCCCTGGCGCATCGCCCTGGCCCTTGGCAGTGGCCCAGCCCTCGCCACCACCCTGGTGCTGTTCTGCTCCCATTTCCACCAGGTTGATGAGGACGCCGCCCATGGCAAGCGTTCGCCGGTGGTGCATCTGGGTACGGCGGCTGCCTCGGGGTTGGTGCCCTGGTTTGTGGCCGGCTGCCTGGCCCTGCAGTGGGCGCCGGTGCTGCTGGGCCAGTGGCCGCTCACGGCCCTGCTCGGCGTGATCGGTCTGCCGCCGGCCCGTCAGCTGATCGCCCTGTTGCAGCGCCACCATGGCGAGCCTGGGCGGATTAGCGGCAGCAAATTTCTGGCCCTGCGCTTTCAGGCGCTCAATGGTTTGGGTTTGGCCCTGGGCCTGGCCCTGGGGCGCTTCACAGGATGAGCCATGGGGGCCTGCTGCAGTTGCAGTGGCGGCCCTTCGGCTTCGCCCTGCCCCAGCCCCTGGTTACGGCTGCAGGCACCGTGCAGCAGCGGCGCGGCTGGCTGCTGCGCTTGCAGAGCCCCCAGGGCGATCTGGGCTGGGGCGAGGCCGCCCCCCTCGATGGCCAGCTGGAGCAATTGCCGGCGGCCCTCGCTGCTTTGGATGCCAGCTATGGCTCAGCCGAACTGGAGAGGTTGCTGCAGGCGGGCCAGTTGCCCCCAACCCTTGCCTTTGCCCTCGGGGCTGCCCTGGCCGAGCTGGCCGGCTTGCCGCGTCGTCGCTGGCTGCCGCCGCCGCCTGCGGCCCGGCTGCTGCCGGCAGGACCAGCCGCCATTGAGGTTTTGGAGCAGCTTGAGCCCGAGCTGGGGCCGGCTCCGGTGTTCAAGTGGAAGCTGGCTGTTTGCGCCGATGGCTTGGAGCGTGAGCTGCTGGAGCAGCTGCTGCAGCGCCTGCCAGCAACCGCCCGCTTGCGCCTTGATGCCAATGGCGGCTGGAGCCGGGCCACGGCGGCGGCCTGGGCAGCGCGTTTGGCGGGCGAGCCGCGGCTGCAGTGGCTGGAGCAGCCCCTAGCCCCGGCCGACCAGGCGGGCCTGGAGGCCTTGGCGGCCCAGGTTCCCGTGGCTCTGGATGAATCGTTGCAGTGCGACCCGGGCCTGCGCAGCAGTTGGCCGGGCTGGCAGGTGCGCCGCCCCAGCCAGGAGGGGGACCCTCGAGTGCTGCTGGCGGCCCTGGAGCGGGGCAGGCCGCGGCTGATGCTCAGCACAGCCTTTGAAACCGGCATCGGCCGCCGCTGGCTAGAGCATCTGGCAGCCCTGCAGGCCGAGGGCCCCACGCCGGCGGCGCCGGGCTTGGCGCCGGGTTGGCAAGCCCCCGGAGCCCTGGCCAGCGCCGATCCGGCAGCGGTGTGGGCTGCCGCCGCCCAAATCAGCCGAGATCAGCAGCCATGACGCCCGAGCAGTTGCAAAAGCTCTGGGATGCCGGCCGCCTGGTGGCCTTGGCGGGCCCGGCCGCCAGCGACCAGCAGGCTTTGGCGGCGGCGATCGGGCCCGATGGCCTTGGCTCTTTGGAGAAGTGTTGGGGGCCGGGGGTGGTGCTGGGCAGTGGCGGCAGCACGGGCGGTCGCCGCTGGTGCCTGCAGCCCCTGGCCCACCTGCAGGCTTCGGCGTCGTCTACTGGCCGCTGGCTGGAGGGGTTGGGGCTGGATCCGGCGAGCTGCCTGCACCTCAACTCCCTGCCTTTGCATCACGTCAGTGGGCTGCTGCCCTGGGTGCGGGCCCAGCACTGGGGTGCCGGCCACCAGCGCCTTGATCCGGCCTGGATGCGCGATCCGGCCCTGTTGGCTGCGGCTGCCCCGCTGGATCCAGGCCGTCCGGCCTTGCTTTCCCTGGTGCCTACCCAGCTGCAGCGGCTGCTGGCTGCTGCCGAGGGCGTGGCCTGGCTGCAGCGTTTGGCCCTGATCTGGGTGGGTGGGGCGCCGTTGCCGCCGGCGCTGGCGGAGCGGGCCAGGCTGGCAGGGTTGTGGCTGGCCCCTTGCTACGGGGCCACGGAAACGGCGGCGATGGTGTGTGCCCTGGCGCCCGAAGCTTTCCTGGCGGGCGCTTCGGGTTGCGGCGCCCCCTTGGGGGACGTGGAGCTGCGGCTAGGGGCGGAGCAGGCCGTTGAGGTGCGCTGTGAGCGGCTCAGTCCGGGCTGGCTGGAGGCTGGCCGGCTCCAGCCCCTGCCGCGCGCGGCCGATGGCTGGTGGCGCAGTGGTGATGCCGGCCGGCTGCGTCCATCGGGGCTGGAGCTGCTGGGACGCCTCGATGGAGCCATTCACAGTGGCGGTGAAACCGTGTTCCCCGAGCAGCTGGAGCAGCGGCTGGCGCAGCTGGCCCAGGCCGCTGGCTTGCGACTGGAGGCGCTTTTGCTGCTGCCAATCGATGATCCCAACTGGGGCCAGCGACTGGTGGCCCTGGTGCGGCCCAGCTCGACACAGCAGGGTTGGGAGGAGCTGCAGTTGGCGTTGCAGCAGATTTGTGATTCCTGGCCACCGGCCGAGCGGCCGGGTCGGTGGCTGCGCTGCCCCGAGTTGGCGCCAGCGGAGCTGGGCAAATGGCAACGAAATCATTGGCGGGCCTGGGTCGATCAGCTAGAAGCTGTTGAGGTCGTCTCTCCCGCGTCAGTCGATGTCGAGCCTGTCTGAGACCGAAATCAGCAATAAGAAGCTGGCGGCGGGTCTCACCGGAATCTTTCTGGGCGCCTTTGGGGTGCACAAATTCATTCTTGGCTACACCAAGGCGGCGGTAATCATGCTGGTGGTATCGCTTCTGACCTGCGGGGTGGGCTATTTTGTTTTTCAGGTCATTGGTATTATTGAGGGCGTCATTTACTTGACGAAATCCAATGCAGAATTTGAAGCCGAATACCTAGATGGCCAAAAAGATTGGTTCTGAGCTCTTAGCCCGGGCCCCGGTTTTATTGCTTTTGTCTGGAGCTGGTGCCCTCAGTTTTGGCCTGGCTGCAGCTATTCCCCACGACGGCTTGCATCCGCTGGCTCTGATGGCGGCCCTGCTGCCCCTGCAGTTGGCGGCGCTGCTTTATGTCTTCAGCCGGCCCTAAAGCGGCTGGATGCCCTGGCCCAGGCTCGATGCTTCCAGCCAGCGCTGCAGCCCAGCTGGCAAGGGGCAGCGCCGGCGGCTGGCCGTCTCGATCGCCAGGTGCCTGGTGAGTGCCTTGGCTGCGGCCCTCTCGCCGCTGCGGAAGTTGTAGTGCACCTCAAAGCTGCCGGAATCCAGGCGCCGGGGTTCCAGCTGGATTGCTAGGGGGTCGCCGCAGACAAGGGGAGAAAGGAAGTCTGCGCTGCAATGCACTAGCGGCAGGGCAATGGCGGGTATGTGCCCCGGGGTTGGAAAGATTTCAGCGGCAGGCAGGCCATAGAGCTCCAGGCTTTCTTCGTAAGCCTCGTGGCACCAGCGCAGTAGCTGGTGGAAATGCATCACCCCGGCGGCATCGGTGTCCCCGAAGCGCACGGTGCGGCATAGCAGCAGCCAGCTGCTGGAATCAGCGATCAACCGATCCCATGATCACGTCGATTGAGCCGAGGATGGCCATGATGTCGGCCACCTTGGCCCCCTTGAGGATGTGGGGCAGGATTTGCAGGTTGTTGAAGTCGGCGGCGCGGATCTTGAAGCGCCAGGGGGTGACGTCGTTGTTGCCCTGCAGATACACCCCGATTTCGCCCTTGCCCGATTCCAGGCGGGTGTAGAGCTCACCTTCGGGAATCTTGAAGGTTGGGGCTACTTTCTTGGCCACATATTGGTAATCAAAGCCGGAATATTCGCTGCCCTTGCCCTCCGCCATGCGGCGGGCTTCCAGGTGCTCGGTGGCTCCACCGGGAATCATGGCGCAGGCCTGGCGCAGGATCTTGAGGGATTCGCGCATTTCCTTGACGCGCACCCGATAGCGGGCATAGCAGTCACCCTCCTGTTCGCAGACCACGTCCCAGTCGAAGTCGTCGTAGCACTCGTAATGGTCGACCTTGCGCAGGTCCCAGGGCACCCCTGAGGCGCGCAGCATCGGGCCCGACAGGCTCCAATTGATCGCCATCTCGCGGCTGATCACACCTAGACCCTCAATTCGCTTACGGAAGATCGGGTTGTTGGTAATTAGCTTTTCGTATTCATCTATCTTGGGACCAAACCAGTCGCAGAAGTCGAGGCACTTTTCCAGCCAGCCGTAGGGCAGATCAGCCGCCACCCCGCCAATGCGGAAATAGTTGTTGTTGATCAGCCGCTGGCCGGTGGCCGCTTCCCACAGGTCGTAGATCATCTCCCGCTCGCGGAAGATGTAGAAGAACGGGGTCTGGGCGCCCACGTCAGCCAGGAACGGGCCAAGCCAAAGCAGGTGGTTAGCGATGCGGTTTAGCTCCAGCATCAGCACCCGGATGTAGCTGGCGCGCTTGGGCACGGGCACATTGGCCAGCCGCTCCGGCGCGTTCACCACAATCGCCTCATAAAACATGCCAGCCGCATAGTCCATGCGGCTCACGTAGGGCACGAACATCACGTTCGTGCGGTTCTCGGCAATTTTCTCCATGCCGCGGTGGAGGTAGCCGATCACCGGCTCGCAATCCACCACGTCCTCGCCATCGAGGGTCACCACCAGCCGCAACACCCCGTGCATCGAGGGGTGGTGGGGGCCGAAGTTGACCACCATCGGTTCCGTGCGCGTCTCCAGCTGCGTCATGGGGCCGAGGGGTTAAGCGCTTTGCGGTGATCTTAGGAAGGAAGCGCCCGCTAAACGATCTCTGACGAAGAAGATCGCACCAGCGGCCCCGGATAGGGCTCCTAAGCTTGCTGGGGCCGTGTTGAATCCGCGCAAACCATGGGTCAGCACCAGCAAGCGCCTTTGCGAAGGATCACGGCACCGGCAGCCGCAACCCTCTCGCGCTGGCTGCTGGCTCCACACCAGCTCCGGGCGGCCCGCCAGCGCCAGCTGCTTATTGACAGCCTCAGGGCAGTGCTTCCCACCGCGGAGGAGAGCAGCCAGGTGGGGTTGGCGATCCTGCAGGGCGCCCGGGCCCTCAGCCTGGCTGATGGCGATTTTGACCAGGAGGAATGGGAGCTTTTTTACTTCTGCATGAAGAGCCTGCGCCTCAGCGATGTCCAGCGCCAGAGCGCGGATTTGCATGGCCCACCCGATCCCAAGCGGATCAGCGCCAGCCTTGCCGCCATCGCAGATCCCGTCCAACGGCTAGCCATTGCCCGCTGCTACTGCCTGTTTGCGGCGGCGGATGGCCAGGGAAAGGCGGCGGAACTCGGTCTGTTGCAGACCCTGCTCCAGGTGCTTGGTCACCCGGAACTGGAGCGGGAGCTGCCCGAGCTCTGCCGCCGCTTTCGCCCTGCGCCCAGCTGGTGGGGTCGCTTTCGCCATGGCTTGGGCCAGCGGCTAGCCCGTTGGGCTTCTCCCCACCGCCGCCGCCGCTGAATGGCCATGGCTGATCCCGCCGGCAGCGGCTTGTTTGAACATGTGCCCGTGCTGGCCGAGGCGGTGCTGGCGGGCTTTGCTTGCCTGCCAGCAGGCCTGCTGATCGACTGCACCCTCGGCGGCGGCGGCCATAGCGCGCTGCTGCTGCAGGCCAATCCCGGCTTGCGACTTGTGGGGCTGGACCAGGACCCAAGCGCCCGTGCCGCCGCCGCCGAGCGCCTCGCCCCATTTGGCGATCGGGTCACAATCGTGGCAGCCAACTTCGCCGATTACATGCCTGCCGAGCCGGCGGTAGCGGTGCTGGCCGATCTGGGGGTGAGCAGTCCCCAGCTGGATGTGGCGGCCCGGGGCTTCAGCTTCCGGCTCGAGGGGCCGTTGGATATGCGCATGAACCCGGAGCGCGGCGAGACGGCTGGGGAGCTGCTTGATAGTGCCGGCGAGAGTGAGCTGGCAGACCTGATCTACGCCTACGGCGAGGAGCGGCTGTCGCGCCGTATCGCCCGCAAGCTCAAGGAGCAGGGGCCCTGGGCGCAGCGCCATACCGCCGAGCTGGCCTACCTGGTGGCCGGTTGCTACCCACCGGCGGCCCGTCGCGGCCGCATCCATCCAGCCACACGCACCTTTCAGGCCCTGCGCATTGCCGTAAACGATGAGTTGGGGGTGTTGGACAAGCTGTTGCACAACGCACCCAACTGGCTGGAGCCAGGCGGGCTGCTGGCTGTGATCAGCTTCCACTCCCTCGAAGATCGGCGGGTGAAAACGGCCTTTCTGGCCGACGATCGGCTGGAGCGGGTAACCCGCAAGGCGATTAAGGCCAGCCCCGAGGAGGCCGAAGCCAATCCGCGCAGCCGTAGCGCCCGGCTGCGGGTGGCACAGCGGCGCAGTGAGTAGCTGGAGGATGACTAGATGCTATGTAAGGACGTTTGAGGAATTCAATTTGCCCATGGAAGAGAAACAAGCAAATTCGCTGGCGCTTGCCACATTCGTGATTGGATCCGCTATGGGGGGCGCACTCAATGCCACTCTTATGGGCAATATTCAGTATGAAGCAGGTATTAACGAGATTTACCACTGCGCGCGTAGCTATCAATCCCAAGCGCTCTCGATGGATCAGCTCGAAAGATGCCGCGTAATTGCTCGCAAGCTGCGCGATCCTGATAGGTAACCTATTGAATCTATTATTGATTTAAAACACTTTTATTTGCTTGTCCGATTGTGCTTCCATGATTCTCTTCTTAGCCAAAGCCCTGCAAGATAGTTAGCAAAGCAGCCGACCAAGGCTCCAGCTGCTACATCGGTTGGGTAATGGGCGCCGCTGCTGATTCTTGTGAATCCGCAGCCAATCGCCATCCCCAGTGCGGGCCATCGCAGGGTTGGGAAGATTGTTATCAAGGCGAGACTTCCACCAAAAGCAACTGCGGCATGTGAGCTCGGCAGTCCTAGTCCACTTGTTGACCAGGCTCGTTCGGAGAAGGCCCGGAATACATAAACTTCTTGATCAATCGGACGCTCTCTGCGAATAATCAGTTTCAAAAATTCTGCAATAAGCCCTCCTAGGCCGGCGCTAAGACAGATCGATATGGCAGCCATTTTTAATGATACGCTTCCTCTCTCAACCCTAAGTCTTAAAGGAGACGCAGAATCTGACCGGGGAAATGCCAGTGCTATCGAAGCTGAAATCAATAACCATGTCCACATACTTCCACCAATCCTGAGAAGATAGTAAACGTCTCCTTTTAGGACCCAGGCATTCGATTTAAAGAAGGATAGGATCTTGAAATCGCCAACCGCAATGATAATTCCAGCCAACAAGCAGGAGAATAGTATTTTTCTTATAGTTGCGTCTTGGTCGCCCATTTATTTAGATTTATCTGTTTTGATCCAATCACTTTTTAGGACTGAAAGATTGATAGGCTTCCCTTTGGAATAATTAAATCCGCTATATGTTCCCAGGCTGAATACATTGCTAATGGGCGAAAGTTGTTCTCTCGTTTTATCGACGTCTTTTGATTCAACTATTAAAATGGATGATGGATGTTTTGCGGCATGCTGCATTATCCCATCAAGATCAGTCAATGTTGTGTCTGTGCCCAGATTGAAGACCAAGCTTGGCTCGTGGTATGAGGCCGCGGCGACGGGCAATGTGCCAAAATTGTTGGAGTCAATAATTGATTTAATTTGTTCTGCTGGCCAAACATTATTTAGGTTTGGCAGAAAAGCTTCAAAAATAAGCCCAAAAACAACGACTGCAGATAGGGCTGAAGCATATAGCTGTCTTTTGGGGGTCTTGATTTTCCCTAATGCCAATACGCTGAAGATGCAAGTCAGAGCTATTAGGAGTGCGGCAACGGTTACTCTGCCGCTAGCCCAAATGCTTAGTAGGGGTATGCCAATAGCGAGAGCTAAGCCCGAAGCTATCCAGGCAAACATCCCAACCCTTTGTGGCCATTTAGAAAGCCTAAGCAAAGTAACATCTTGCAGTCGATCGGGTTGAAAGATGCCAATGCCTGCCAGAAGGCATAGAGGTGGGATTAGTGGTAATACATAGTGAGGCAACTTTGTGGGTACTAATTCAAATATAATCCAGGCTGGCACGAGCCAACCGCACAGGAATTGTGTTGTACGGCTAAGGGCTTCTGAAGATCTCCGTAGTCCTGCCCAAGCCTTGGGAAGCAATAGCCAGGAAGCAGGCCAGAGCAAAAATGGTGTGATTAACAGATATGTTCCTGGTGGGGCACCATGGCTTTCCTGGCCACTGATAATTTTGCTAAAAAAATCCTGGTGGATAGAATCTTGTACAAATTGCCCATCGCTAAGTGCCTGAATGCTGAAAAGCCATGGGCTAATTAATATTAAAGGGAGTAGTAGCCAGGGCCATGGTTGTATTTTTACTAAGGTTGAGATGCTGCGATCTTTCCAGCAGATCCATGCCAAGGTGAGTGAGGCAAGAACGGGTGCGACCGGCCCTTTTATCAATAATGCGACACCGAGACCGAGCCAAAAGAATATGCGTGCGCGCAGAAGCTTATGATCCTTAGGCATGCAATAAATCTGTGCGAGGCCTGCCTGCATGGCAACTATGGCAGCCAGTTGCATTGCATCAGTTTTTGCAAGATGAGCCTCAACTACGATTAAAAGGCTGCATGCCAGTAGAACTGCGGCGCAAAATGACTGGAGATTGCCGACTATTTTTCTAAATCCCAAATAGAGAAGCAAAACAGCGCTTGTTGCTCCAATTGTGGAGGGCAATCGATAGGGGCTGCGCTCAGTGGGGGCTATTCCTATTTGTTTGGCCATTTTGCTGGCAGTTGCTTGCAGCCAGTAAATGCCCACCGGCTTTTTGTATCGTGGTTTGTCTTGAAAGCGAATATCGACTACGTTTCCAGTCGCCACCATTTGCTTTGTTGCTTGCATGTATCGGGATTCATCTCGATCTGTGGCTGGTAGGCTTGAGATACCTGGAAGGTATAGAAATAAACACAGTAAAACCAGTATTAATGTAGCGGTAATATCATTAGCCTGGATTTTGACCCTGATCCAGTTGTGAATCTTTTGAAATAAAATCTTCATTTGTATTGCCGGCTCATTGGCCTCGGTCAGCATGATTGGGTGCGGGAGCAAAAACTAACGCCCCCGCTATTCCTATTGCTGCGCCTATGCAAATATCGCTCAGGAAATGTGATAGGCTGTTTATTCTCTGAAATGATGCAAGTATTGCAAGGGCTATGAATACTGATCTGCCTCTTGGGTAAAACCAGCAGAGTGAAACTGCAAGGCCTGCCGCTACTGCCGCATGCCCTGAGGGAAAGCTCATTAGGGCAGATCTGCTAACGGAATCCGGTTTGAGTAATTCTTGCCCGAAAGTGTCGAGAAAGCTGGTTCGTAGATTAAGCAGTGCTGAATGGGGCCTTACACGGTTTATCGTTAGCTTTAGAAGGTCAACTATTAATGCCCCAAGGTAGCTTCCGGCGATTAGTTGGCAGGCAATTAATCGGTCCCTCTTTTTGCGCCAGTTGATTTGCTTTATCGCTAGAGCCGCAATGAGAATCATTGCTGCACCAGTGCCGTGGCCTCCTATTTCTGAAAGGCGGAGGATATTGCTTATCTCTTTCGGGAGGGGGTGTGTTGAGGTAAGCAGGGCAATCGGTACGTCAATCGTGAATGCCAAAAGCCCAACGCATACCAATAAAACGACGAGCCTTGCTGCTCGTTGACGCAGAATTGATAAATTTAAGGGGGGTACCCGTGGGCCTATTATTAAATAATTGAGATATTTTACTTGTGCTTTTAGACTGCTGGCAATCGGAGGCACCGATGGATCTATAGCTAAGTCTTATTGTGGTAGCAAGGGTTTCGTCGGGATTGTGCTGTTGAGCACAACGAGCCTCTTTTTGCCGACCCTTAAGGTCGCCTTAAATTTGAGGGCTAGATGTGCTCTTGCTGAATTTTTAAATTCAGCCGATCAGGCCGGTGCGGTCTTCGGCGCCAAACAGCTGGCGGAAGGCGGCGGTGGAGATGCACAGCACCAGGGGCACCACCACCAGCAGGCCGCCGTAGCTGAACAGGCCGCCGATGGTGTGGACCACGCCCTCGATGATTCCGAGCCACAGCACCATCCACCAACTGGGATTCACCACGTTCATGCCAGAACCAATGGTTTTGGTGGGATTAGCGGTGCCCAGCAACGAAACCTGAATCAGGAACTTCTGGGTGACCAGCAGCCAGATGTAGAAGATTGCCACCACGATCATGGGGATCACGCTGAGGGCCTCGTTGAGCTTGCCCAGGCCTGCCCCGATCAGGGTGGCGATGGCACCGGCCACGGCTATGACGATTGCCAGCAGGATGCCGGAACCGAGCAGGCGGGCGCTGGCGGGACGGTCCCAACGGGTGAAGTCGGCGAAGCAGGGCTTGCGGCCCTCCAGGCTCAGCCAGGCGCCGCGGGTCAGGCCAATCACGGTCCACAGGGCAATGATCACGTAGCCGATCACGCCCACGATCAGGGCGGCCCAGGCGCCCGTGGGGTGCACAGCCATCACCTCATTCACACTGGCTAGGCGGGCCCCGCCTACGGCGGCCAGGGCGGCGAAGGGCAGCAGGATCAGGGCGGAGAGGGCCTCAAACAGCAAAAAAGCCCAGGGGGCGCGGCAAAAAGCAGCCCAGCCGTCTTCTACGGCCTGGAGCACGTGCAGTTGGCTGTCGCTGGAAGGGGTGAGGGCCATGATCAAGGGCATATGGGCCGGACGGTAGCTATGAAGACAGCAGGGCGCATCCCAGTTGTGGGGATTTGATGCAACTGGTTCTGCTGAGCTGGGTAATCAATAAGCTGATAAGCAATTCAAATTCTTCTCAGGATCTCGATGGATAGGGCCCAATCGGCACATCTTTCTTTCCTTGAAGAGCTACTAGGGCAACTCTCGGGCCGCCAACGTCGACCGGGATCGACCCTCGAGCCAAGCGCCAGACGCGGCTCGACCGCGGCGTCCAGTGCCCCCGACGGGGCTTTCACCGGCCTGCAGCTGGCTGCGATAGATCGGCCATCCTCCTTGGCCTCTGCACCGCTCACCCTTTCCCCAGCAGCGGAGTCCTCTCTGGAGCTTCGCAGTGAGCTACTTCGTATTGATGGAACCTCCAGCCTGGTGCATGAGCTTCTCGGCGCTGGCCCCGCGGCAGCGGAGCCGACCGTTTGCCGCTGCCCGGCTTGCTCCCAGCTGTTCGTCACCAGCACCACCGTTGCCTCCGGTGCAGGTGTGGCCGCGGCGGCTTTGGGCCTTGATCTCACTTTTAAGCTGCACAGCAACCCCTGGGCCAACCACCGGATCTACCTCGATTTCGATGGCTACTCGCTAGCCAGTTCCCAATGGGAGAACGGCCGGGCACTGCAGGTAGGGGGCTTCTACCAGGGAGGCTTCACCGATGTAACCCAGCAGGCGATTCAGGACATCTGGCGCCGGGTTGCCGAAGACTTCTCGCCCTTCAATATCGACGTCACCACCGAGGAACCAAACAGCGAAGACCTGAAGAAATCTGGCACCGGTGACAACCGCTGGGGAATCCGGGTGGCCATGACCACAAACAAAAACCTCGTCACCCAAGCAACGATCTTCAATGCCGGCGGTGGTGGTAGCGCCTACCTGGGCAGCTTCAACTGGGCCACCGATGAAGTCTGTTTCGTGTTCAACGGTTACAACGGTACCGATGCCGCCTCCATCTACGCGGCGGCGGAAACCGTGAGCCATGAGGTTGGCCACAGCCTTGGCCTGAGCCATGACGGCGGCAGCTACGGCAGCAATTTCAGTTATTACGAAGGTGACAACCTCACCGGTGTCACCAGCTGGGGCACGATCATGGGGGCCCCCTTCATCAATAACGACGAGAACGTCACCACCTGGAGCAAGGGTGACTACATCGGTGCCAACAACAAGGAAGACGATCTCGGCATCATCACCGGCAGTGTGACCAACGCCTACGTCCCCTCCGGCAATGGCTTCACCTACCGGGTCGACGACTACGGAGACAGCGCCAGCACCGCCTACACCCTTAGTGGAACGGCCCCCAGCAGCTTCGGGATTATCGAGCGCAGCACGGATATCGACTGGTTTCGCTTCAGCACCGGCAACGGCTCCATCTCCCTCAGCATTCGCAATGCCTGCCGGGTGTTCAGCCCCAATGGCGATGGGACCTTCAGCACCCAATACCTAGATGCCCTGGGGCCCAACCTCGACATCTCCGCCAACCTCTACGACGCCTCCGGCTTTCTCGTCGGTAGCAGCACTCCCCCCGATCGGCTCGATGCCAGCTTCAGTCTGGCTCTCGCGGCTGGTGACTACTACCTCAGTGTCGAAGGGGTGGGCTTCGGCAACCCTCTCGCCAATCCGCCCAGTGGCTACACCGACTACGCCAGCCTGGGTCAATACCTGATCAGTGGAACGTTGATCAATCCGATCCCCGTGCCGGCTCTGATCGTCACCCCCACAACCGGGCTCACCACCACGGAGGCGGGCGGCACGGCGAGCTTCAGCGTCGTACTCGCAACCGCCCCCACGGCCGATGTCAGCATCGCCATCGCCAGCAGCAACAGCAACGAGGGCACCCCCAATCCATCCACTCTCACCTTCACCGACGCCAACTGGAGCATCGCCCAGACAGTGACGGTTACGGGAGTTGACGATGACGTCGTGATCGATGGCTCCAAGGCCTATGAGATGAGCCTCACTAGCGCCTCCATCGATTCCGCCTACCAGGGGCTCAGCAGCAGCGTCAGCCTCACCAACCTCGACAACGACCTGCCAATACTCAGCATCAGCGCACCCCAGACAGTGGTGGAGGGGCAGAGCACCAACGTGACCTACACGGTGACCATGAGTGCGGCTAGCCCGTTGGCCGTGTCGGTGGCCTACGCCACAGCCAATGGCACCGCCGCTGCGGGCTCGGACTACACAGCCAGCAGCGGCACCCTCAGCTTTGCCGCCGGCGAAATCAGCAAAACCATCACCATCAATCTGCCCAACGACACCCTCAACGAGGCCGACGAAACCTTCAACCTCAGCCTCTCGGCGCCCACCAATGCCACCTTGGGCAGCCCCAGCAGCGTCATCACCACGCTCACCGACACCCTGGTGGCGACGTCGTCGACGGTTTTGCCTACGGGCATCGAGAACCTGCGGCTCGACGGCACCTCGGCCATCAACGGCACGGGCAACAGCGGCGCCAACCGGATCACGGGGAACAATGGCGCCAATGTGCTGAAGGGCGGTGGCGGCATCGACACCCTCACCGGCCTCGATGGCACCGATAGCTTCGATCTCAGCGGGATCAACAGCGCCGCTAACCGCTGCACGATCACCGACTTCATCACCGGAACGCAGGGCGAGAAGATCCTGCTCTCCGACAGCTTTACCAGCCGCATCGGCACCACCCCACTCCTGGCCGTGGTCAACCAGGGATCCCGAGTAAGCCTGAACACCACCAACTCTGATGTGTTCTCCTTCAACTTCAATAACACCGAGGCCGATGTCAATCTGGCCAACAGCACCAACGGCTCCGCCCTACTGGATGGGCTCAATGCCGCCAACGGCAGCGCCAGCCTGAGCACCAGCAGCCGCGGTGGCAGTGGGTACATCGTTGCCTATGACAACGCCAATGCCTACCTCTACAGCTTCAACGCCGGTAGTAACAGTGCCGTGATCGCCAGCGAGATCGCCCTGATCGGCATCCTCGACAGCAGCAATCCGATCACGGTGGGTGCGCTGACGGCCAACAACTTCAGCCTCGTTTAGATCACTTCTGCTGATGGGCGGGCCACCTCTGGGGGAGGTGGGCTTCATCTGGCTCACCCTTGGACGGGTTGCGAGCTCAGCGCAGCTCCCGCACCGCGGCCGCAACTGTTTCTATGGCCAGCGTGATCTCGGCATCGCTGCTGCCACGCCCCAGCCCGAAGCGGATCGAAGCGGCGGCCTCGGCGCGGCTGCGGCCCAAGGCCGCCAGCACGTGGGAGGGGGATCCCTGGCTGCAGGCCGAGCCACTGCTCACGGCGAGCCGCTGGCGGAGCAGTCGGTGCAGGCGCGTGCCATCCACCCCTTGCACCGTCACGTTCAGGTTGTGGGCTAGCCGCGGCGCTCCGGCGCCGTTGAGCTCGATGCCGCCGAGGGCTTCCAGCCCTGCCCAGAGCTTGTCTCGCAGGGTTCCGAGCCGCCCGGCCCGCTCCTCCCGATCAGCCTCAGCTCGCAGCAGCGCCTCGCCTAGCCCCACCACCAGGGGCACCGGCAGGGTGCCGGCCCGGCGGCCGTCCTGCTGGCCGCCGCCATGGAGCTGGGCAGCGAGCTTGAGCCCCGGGCGCACCAGCAGGGCCCCTATCCCCTTGGGTCCATAAAACTTGTGGCCACTGAGGCTGAGCAGGTCGATGCCCAGCTTGTCGATGGCAAGGGGGATGTGGCCGGCGGCCTGGGCCGCGTCCACGTGCAGCAGCACTCCCCGCTGCCGGCAGAGGGCCGCGATGGCGGCTAGGGGCTGGAGCACACCGATTTCGTTGTTGGCGGCCATCACGCTCAGCAACAGCACGTCGTCGCCGAGGGCCACCTCCAGCTGGGCTAGATCCACCAGGCCATCGGGCTGGATGGGCACCAGGCTCACCGGAAACCCATGGCGGCCCAGATAGGCCAGAGGGTCGAGCACGGCCCGGTGTTCGCTCACCAGGCTCACCAGTCGCCGCCGGGGGTTGCCAGCTGCCAGGGCCGCTTCGCATACCCCCTTGAGAGCCAGGTTGTTGGCTTCGGTGGCGCCGCTGGTGAAGATCACGGTTTCGGCGCTGCTGCCCAGCACTCGGGCCAACTGGCCCCGGGCCCGCTCCACGGCGGCGGCAGCTTCCAGGGCCGGGCGATAAAGGCGGTTGGCTGGATTGGCGCAGTGCTCGCTCCACCAGGGCGCCATCGCCGCCACCACCGCCGGATCGCAGGGAGTGGTGGCGTGGTGGTCGAGGTAGGCGAGCATGGGGTGCTTGCAGGCTTCCATGTTGCCAACCAGAACCCTATTGCTGGTGGCCCTTGCAGCAGCGCTGGCGCCACCCAGCTGGGCGGAGGGCGGCGGGGTGCGGCCCGAGGATGCCCGGCCGCCGGGACTGCTGCTGCTGCAGGAGCGCCCCGGCCTGGGCGGCAAGCAGGCGATTGGTATTTATGGGGCTGTAGCCGATGCCAAGACCCCCGGCCTATGGCGCATCAAGCTCTGGGATGAGCAGCCCAACGACGTCAAGGTGCGCAGCGAAACCATCCGCTGCACCCCTTCGGCGCCGATGCGGGTTACTAGCGATGGCCCCAACCTCTACATCCGCGAGCTGAACCCGGGCGGAGCTATCACGACCGCCAATCGCATCGACCACCTGGTGTGGTGGGCCACCTGCTTCCCCGAGCAAGCCGGCAAGGATCCAGCTGGCCTGGGGCCCCTGGCCCGCCAGCTCGGCTACAGCGGCAGCCTGCGGGAATCCGAGCAGATCGTGCCTGGACGCTCCCGCTGAGCGCCTGCAGACTGATCCATGCCGACTGGATACTTGCAGAGTGGCCGCCATGAACCCAGATCTGACCCCGGCCCAGGAAGCTGAAGCGACGCCCGTGCGCTTGCTGCTGGTCGACGATGAACCCGGCCTGCGCACGGCGGTAAAGGCCTATCTGGAAGATGAGGGCTTTGCGGTGACCACCGCCAACGACGGTGAGGAGGGCTGGGCCGTGGCCCAGGAGATGCTGCCCGACGTCATCCTCAGCGACGTGATGATGCCGCGCCTCGATGGCTACGGCCTGCTCCAGAAGTTGCGGGCCGACGAGCGGCTGGGAGGCACGCCGGTGATCTTTCTCACCGCCAAGGGCATGACTGCTGATCGCGTCACCGGCTTCCAGGCCGGCTGCGACGACTACATCCCCAAACCTTTTGATCCTGACGAGCTGGTGGCCCGGGTCCACAACGTCGTCAAGCGCCAGCAGCGGCTGCTGGCGGAGGCGGCCCGCTTCGCCGATGCCGACATTGGCCAGCTGTCCAAGCAGATCACCGAGATTCGCTCCCTGCTCGCCACGGGCAGTGCCAAGAAGCCAGCCAGCGCGCCCGAGCATGTGTTCACGCCGCGGGAGGCCAGCGTGTTGCAGCTGGTGGCCGAGGGGATGATGAATAAAGAGATCGCCCGGCGGCTGGAAACCTCGATCCGCAACGTCGAGAAGTACGTCAGTCGGCTGTTCATCAAAACCGGCACCGCCAGCCGCACCGAACTGGTGCGCTACGCCCTCGAGCACGGGCTTGTTGACTGAGCCAGGCTGGCTAGGTCCCGCCCTCAATGGCGGCTTCGCCTACGGGGATCGCATCGCCCCCAGGGCCGCCGGCCAGAGCGTCAGCGCTTTTTACGCCGGTTGCTATCGCCATTCAACGCCTACCGATTGGCTGCAGCGCCTCGCCGCCGGGGAGATCTCCAGGAACGGCCAGCAGCTCCAGGCCGATGGGGCCCTCGCAGCCGGAGATCAGCTGATCTGGCATCGGCCCCCCTGGCAGGAGGCGGCCGTGCCGGTGTTGCCCAGCCCCCTGTTCGACGACGGCGACCTGCTGGTGTTCAACAAGCCCAGCGGCCTGCCGGTGCTGCCGGCCGGCGGCTTCCTGGAGCACACCTTGCTGGCCCAGCTCCAGGACCGCTGGCCCGAGGCCCGGCCCGTGCACCGCCTAGGCCGCTTCACCTCCGGCCTGCTGGTGTGTGCCCGCCGCCCCGCCAGCCGCGCCTGGCTCAGCGCCCTGCTGCGGGAGAGCACGGCGCAACGACCCTGCTGCAAGACCTACCGGGCCCTGCTCCAGCCCCCGGTCCCCGAGTCCCCCTTGCTGGCGCTGGAGCCCGACCAAAAGCTCAGCCTCACCACGCCGATTGGTCGCTCTCCCCATGTCCGGCTGGGCACCATATGGGCCGCGGCTCCGGCGGATCCGGCTGCCCTGCCGGCCCGCAGCGAGTTGCGCCTGCTGGAGCGAGGCGAGCGGGCCTGGCTGGTGGAGGTCACGATCGCTACGGGGCGGCCCCACCAGATCCGTATCCACACCGCCGCCGCCGGGGCGCCCCTGCTGGGCGATCCGCTCTACGTCCCGGGCGGGTTGGCCTCGGAGCAGGCTCTGCCGGGGGACGGTGGATACCACCTGCACGCCCACCGGCTGCGGTTGGTCTGCCCCGATGGCGACCTGCTTGCGCTGGAGGCGCCGTTGCCCGAGGCCCTGCGCGGAGCTGCCGATGGCTGAAGTTCAAGCTCCGGGCCTGCACCTGCGCCACTGGCCGGCCTGGCTGGCGCCCAGCGCCGCGGCTGAGCTGCTGGAGCGCCTGCAGCTCGAGGTGCCCTGGAAGCAGGAGGCGATCACGCTCTATGGCCGCCGCCACCTGCTGCCGCGGCTCACCTGCTGGATGGCCGATCCCGGCTGCGGCTACAGCTACAGCGGCCTGGCCAACGTGATTGAGCCCTGGTCGCCGGCTGCCGCCGAGCTGCGCGAGGCCCTGCATGTGCTCACGGGCTGGCGCTTCAACTCCCTGCTGCTCAATCGCTACCGCGACGGCCGCGACGCCATGGGCTGGCATGCGGACGATGAACCCGAGCTCGAGCCCACCGCCCCGATCGCCTCCCTCAGCCTTGGAGCCCCCCGCGACTTCCGCCTGCGGCCCCAGCCCAGCCCGCGCAATCGCGCCGCTGTCGCCTCCGGTTCCTGCCAGTTGCCTGCTGGTTTTGACGACTGCACCCCTTTCAACATTCCATTGCAAAACGGCGATTTGCTGTTGATGGAACCCCCCACCCAGCTGTGGTGGCAGCACGCCCTGCCGCGCCGGCTGCGGCTGCAGCAGCAGCGCCTCAACCTGACGTTTCGGGTGGTGCGGGCCCTTGCCTAGGGCTGCTCAGGCCCGCTCGAAGGCGATCAGCCTTGAGAAGTAAAAGGGCGCCTTGTTGAGGCTGCGGCGCATGGGCTTGAAGCCGGCTTTGGCCGCGGCGGCCACGATGCCCGCCTCGCGCAGGGTGTAGGCCCGGGTGGTCTTGCTGGGGCCGGGGAACAGCTGGCCGATGCCCTTGAGCAGGGCCAGCAGCGGCGTGTAGGGGGCGAAGCTCACGATCAGGTGCCGCTCCGCCATCGAAGCCAGGTGGCGCACCATCTCCTCGGCTGGGGCCTGGGGGTAGTGGATGAACACATCCAGGCAGATCACCGTGTCGTAGCGGCCCTCCAGGCTCTCGAGATCGGAGGCCAGGAAGCTGATCTGGCCGGGCTTGACGCCCAGCTCACCAGCGCGGCGCTCCGCTTCTTGCACCATCGCGGCGGAGAGGTCGGAGGCGGCGATTGAGCCCGCACCCAGCTGGGCTAAAGGCAGGGTCAGGCTGCCTACGCCGCAGCCGGCATCACAGAAGCTGCGCTGCTCAAGGTTGCCCTGCTCCTGCAGCCAGGCCAGCACGTTGTCCACCGTCTTCTGGTGGCCGATGCGGATGTTGCGCTGCACCCGGTTGACGTCGTCGCTGTCGCTGTAGATGCGATTCCAGCGCTCAAAGCCGGTGGTTTCGAAGTAGCCCTTCACCTCGAGTTTTTCGGCCTGGTTGGCTTCCAGTAGCTGGTCGGGGGCCATGGGGATATCCGGTCGTGGCGCGGATCCTAGGGAGTGACTTCTGCTCCGGGCCGCTGCCAGCTGAGTCCGGCGGGCCCCTCCTGCCAGCGCAGGCTTTCCGCCAGGGGCATGCCCAGCAGCATCTGGTCGAGGCTGCGGTCATCGCCCAGCACCCGCCGGGGCAGCACGGTGGCCGCGGCGATGGCCCGGGCCGGCTCACCGGTCCACTGGGCCAGGCGCCGCACCCCCTCCAGCAGGGGCAGGGTGACGCCGGCCAGGGTGCCGTCTTCCAGCCGGCAGCTGCCGTCGGCCACGATCAGCAAGCGCTCATCCCAGCGGTGCTGGCCTTCGCCGAGGCCGTAGGGGGCCAGGGCATCGCTCACCAGCACCACCTGATCAGGCGCCAGCCGTTGCAGCAGCACCGCCATGGTGGGGGCCACGTGCACCCCATCGGCGATCAGGCCGATTGCCACATCCCCCCGCAGGGCGGCAGCCGCCACCGGCCCAGGCGCGCGCCGGTGCATGTCGGGCATGGCGTTGAAGGCGTGGGTGAGCATCGTCACCCCGGCAGCGAAGGCGGCGTGGCTCTGGGCTTCCGTGGCCGCGCTGTGGCCCAGGCTCACCACGATTCCCCGCTCGGCCAGGGCGGTGATCACGGCGCCAGCCCCCTCCAGTTCCGGGGCCAGGGTCACCAGATCGATGTCGCTTTCAAAGCCGTCGATGCGCTGCAGCAGGGCGGCCAGGCTCGGGGCGGCCAGGTGCTGGGCGGGATGGGCGCCCCGGCGACTGGGCTCCAGGAAGGGACCCTCCAGGTGGGCGCCCAGCAGCTGGCAGCGGCCCGGTCGGTGGGCTGCTCGCGCCTCGGCCAGCACGGCCAGGGCCTGGCGCAGGGGTGCAACTCCGCAGGTCACCAGGGTGGGACAGATCGCTTCGACACCATCGCGCCAGAGCAGCTCCAGCAGTGCTTCCAGCTGGGGGAGATCGGCCGGTGTGAGCTCCGGAAAAGCCAGGCCCAGGCCGCCGTTGATCTGCAGATCCACCCCGGCCGGGCTGAGCCAGTCGCCGTGCCAGTCGTCACCGGCGGCCCGGCTGCCGGCGGGCAAAGGCTCCACCAGGCTGATCAGATCGTCGTCATCAAGGCCGATGCGCCAGCGCTGGTTGGCGCCATGGCTGCAGCGCTTGGCCTGGGGCAGTCGCACATTGCTGAGCCAGCGCATGGGCAGAAGGGCCGCCAGACGGGACAATGCCATTCTCCGCCTGCGCCTGCGTGGTTGCCGTCCCCCCTTCCGATTTCCCCGCGGCCCCCGGTGTTCCCAGGGTCGCGGTGGTGATGGGCAGCGACTCAGACCTGCCCACGATGCAGCCGGCGGTGCAGGTGCTGGAGCAGTTTGGAGTGGCGGTAGAGGTGCGGGTGCTCTCTGCCCATCGCACTCCCCTGGAGATGGTGGAATTTGCCCAGATGGCCCGTGGGCGCGGCTTCAAGGTGATCGTCGCCGGCGCCGGCGGCGCCGCCCATCTGCCCGGCATGGTGGCCGCCCTCACCACCCTGCCGGTGATCGGCGTGCCGGTGCAAAGCCGGGCCCTATCGGGTGTGGATTCGCTCCATTCGATCGTCCAGATGCCCGCTGGTATTCCGGTGGCCACGGTGGCGATCGGTAATGGCCTCAACGCTGGCCTGCTAGCGGCGCAGATCCTTGCCACCGCCGATCCCCGCCTCGCCCAGGAGATCTCGGACTACCGCGATGGGTTGCACGGCCAGGTAACGGCCAAGGACACCCGCCTGCAGCAGCTGGGCAGCCGGGCTTACCTGGAGCAGATGGGCTGATGCTGGAACGGCTCGTTCTGCCCCCCTGGCTCAAGGCCGGCCTGGCCCTGCCCTTGCTGGTGCTCAACCTCTGGGTGCTGCGCCAGCTGCTGCTGCCCCTGGCGCCCTTCCCGGCCCTGTTTGTGGCGGCGGCCCTGATCGCCTTCCTGCTGGATTTGCCCAGCCGCTGGCTGATGGGCCGCGGTCTACCGCGCTGGCTTGCCTACGCCCTGGTGGTGGGGGTGAGTGTGGGCCTGATCGGCCTGGCCGCCGTCTGGCTGGTGCCGCGGCTGGTCGAGCAGTTGGGCGAGCTGATCACGGCCCTGCCGGGCTGGTTGGCCCAGGGGGAAACCCTGTTGCAGCAGCTGCAGGCCTGGGCGGTGGCGCGGGGTCTGCCCACCGATTTCGGCGACCTCAGCAGCGAGCTGCTCACCCGCACCAGCCAGCTGGCCCGCCAATTCAGCCAGCAGCTGCTCAGTCTGTTGGGCACCACCGTGGGCCTCACGGTCAACACCGTGATCGTGCTGGTACTGGCGGTGTTTCTACTGCTGGGAGGGGAGGGCATCAGTTCCGGCCTGGCCCAGTGGCTTCCCCTACGGGCGCGCAGCCTGGTGGTCACGACTTTGAACCGCACCTTCCGCGGCTACTTCGCCGGCCAGGTGTTGCTGGCCCTGATTCTCAGCGTTGCCCAGATCGTGGTGTTCACCCTGCTGGGCATTCCCTATGGAGTGCTGTTTGCGGTGGCGATTGGCTTCACCACCCTGGTGCCCTACGCCAGTGCCCTCACGATCGTGGCGGTGAGCGTGCTGCTCGCCCTGGATGATCCCCGCACGGGCCTCGAAGTGCTGGCCGCAGCCATCAGCGTTGGTCAGGTGGTGGACCAGGTGATCCAGCCCCGGCTGATGGGCCGGATTGTGGGCCTGCAGCCGGCCTGGCTGCTGATCAGCCTGCCGTTGGGTGCGCGCCTGGGCAGCCTGCTGGGCCTGGGGGATCTGCTCGGCCTGGTGCTGGCGGTGCCGGTGGCCAGCTGCGCCAAAACCTTTCTTGATGCTTGGGGAGAGCAGCTGCGCTCCGGTGAGGTGCCGGTGTTCAGCTCCCCTGCGGGATCACGCCCTGAGCTGCCAGGTAGCTGAGCACCACGGCCACCGAATCCTCCAGGCTCTGGGCGCCGGTATCCACCCGCAGCTCGGGCTGCTCGGGGGCCTCATAGGGGCTGGAGATGCCCGTGAACTCCTTGATTTCGCCGGCCCGAGCCTTGGCATAAAGGCCCTTTGTGTCGCGCCCCTCGCACACCTCCAGGTCAGCTGCGCAGTGGATTTCGATGAAGTCGCCGGGGTCCACCAGGGCGCGGGCCTTGTCGCGGTCGGCCTTGAAGGGCGACACGAAGGC
The DNA here is from genome assembly GCF_024345615.1 of Cyanobium sp. Maggiore-St4-Cus. Lineage (NCBI taxonomy): Bacteria > Bacillati > Cyanobacteriota > Cyanophyceae > Synechococcales > Prochlorococcaceae > Cyanobium > Cyanobium sp. Maggiore-St4-Cus. Next base: position 44,528 of record NZ_JAGQBL010000011.1, on the reverse strand, counting down.
CGTAAGCACCACCACCCCCGCATCTAGAAAAAGCTTGCTCACCTCGCCAATGCGGCGGATGTTTTCCTCGCGGGCAGCATCGGAGAAGCCCAGGTCCTTGCAGAGGCCGTGGCGGATGTTGTCTCCATCCAGCACGTAGCAGCTGAGACCTTGTTCAAACAGGGCCGAATTCACGGCGTTGGCCAGCGTGCTTTTGCCCGAGCCGCTGAGGCCGGTGAACCAAAGGATGGCGCTGCGGTGGCCGCGCTGCAGGGCCCGGCCAGAGCGATCCACCGAGGTGTGGTGCCAGGCGATGTTGGTGGAGGCTCCCTGGGTGGTGACTTCGCCGTAGGTCGGGTTGGTGGGAGCGGCGGACATCGGCGCAGGGCGTTGGGACGGATGGGGCCATTCTCCCCTGTGCTTCGCGCCAGGCCTTTGGGAGGTGCTTTGTTGTTTGGTGCCCGAGGGCTGATTTTGATTCTAGAATTGAGGTCTATAAATGCTCTCCGCAATGGCTGTCAGCATCAAGAGCCCTCGGGTTGACGCCCTGCTCGAGCAGCTGCGCCAGCTCACGGGCAGAGGGTCCACGGAGATTGTGCGGGATGCCCTGGAGCTGGAGCTGCAGCGGCAGCGCTGTCTGAGCCGGCGCAGGCGCCTCGCTGCCGAGTTACCCGTTCTGCAGGAACAGGCCCTTGAGACGGCCCAACCTTTCGATCCCGATTCGCTTTACGACGAGCAGGGCTTGCCGTCGTGATTCTGGATACTTCTGTGCTGCTGGCAATTCTTCAGCGAGAACCTGGGTGGGAGCGACACCAGCAGGCGCTCGAGCAAGCTGAAGTCCTACGCATGTCCGCAGGCACCCTGCAGGAGCTGCTGCTGGTTGCTCACTGCCGTCGTGTACTCGAACCGATGCGGACGTTGCTGAATCTCATTGACCCCGATCTGGTGCCGGTGGATGCGGATCTGGCAGAGCGCGCTCTCGGCATCTTCAAGCGTTTTGGCAAGGGCCAGGGCCATCCCGCCCAGCTCAACTTCGGGGATTGTTTTGCGGCGGCCCTGGCTGAGCGTGACCAATTGCCCCTTGGCTATATCGGCGACGATTTCAGCAAGGCCGGCTTCTGAGGTTCGTGGCGCTTGCCTTTCAGCCCCCCGCCTGCTTGGGCCGGTAGCCCTCCTTCTCCAGAGCCGCGAGCGCTGGAGCCACCTGGTCGCCCTGCAGCTCGATCACGCCGTCTTTGACGGTGCCGCCTGTGCCGGCAACGGCCTTGAGCTGTTTGAGCAGCGTTTTCAGCTCGGCTTCCGGCGCCTCAAGGCCCGTGATCGCCGTCACCAGTTTTCCGCCTTTGCCTGCCTTGGTGCGCTGCACTCGCACCCGTTGCTGGGCCTTTGGGCTGGGTGCGCCCGCCGGGCCGGCCCCAGCGGCAGTGGGCCTGGCCGTGCTTGCGGCGTTGCTGCTGAATTCCTGCCAGCCGCCTTTCCTTGCCATGCCGAACCCTGCGCCTTAAGCCTGAGTTTGATGGGCGCTACCTCCCTTTGCATCGCGCTAGCTCCGGTAAGATTCTTACTGCTGTTCTGGATCGGCTGCCGCTGCCACCATGCGTATCACCAGTAAGGGCCAGGTCACGATCCCCCAGGCGATTCGAGAGCAGTGCGGGCTGTTGCCCCACACCGAGGTGCGCTTTGAGCTCGAGGAGGGGCGGCTGCTGCTGGTGAAACAGGACTCACCCGGTGGCCGAGGTGAGGAGGGATTGCGCCTGTTGCGGCAGGCCCGCCTGCGCACCCGCCTCAGCACCGATGAGCTCCTGGCCCTTTGCCGGGGTGAGGAGCTGTAGTGCTGTTTGTGGATTCGAACGTGATCCTCGACGTGATCACGGCAGATCCCCACTGGGCCGCCTGGAGTGCCACCCAGCTCGCCCAGGCCCTCGATGCCGGGCCGGTGCTGATCAACGCCATCGTTTACGCCGAGATCGCCTTTGCCAGCGACGCCATCGAGGCGGTGGATGCGCTTCTGCCGCAGCACCTTTATGCCTATCGGCCGATCCCCCGCGAGGCCTCTTTCCTCGCCGCCATGGCCCACGCCGACTACCGCCAGCGCGGTGGCCAGCGCTCAATGATTCTTCCGGATTTTCTGATCGGTGCCCACGCCCTGTTGGAGTCCACGGGTCTGATCACCAGGGATGGGCGCCGCTATCGCCAGGCATTTCCCGGTTTGAAATTAATCCTGCCCTGAGGGCCGACTCCATAGATGACCACCACCGATAGAACGAGGTGTTAGGCCCTTGCCAGCAGCAGGCGCCAGCCCTCGATCAGCATCACGATCACCCAGGCCCCCATGCAAATGCTCACGGCGGCAGCGGCGATGTCCTTGGTGGCCCCGATCTGGGGTGCGCGCTCCGGCTGCACGTAGTCGCACAGCTCCTCGATGGCGGTGTTGAGCAGTTCGGCTGAAAGCACTAGCGCCGTGGTCACCAGCACCAGCCCGAAATCCAGCCAGGCCCGCTGGGCGAAGGCGATCGCCAGGAGACCCACTGCCAGCACCACCTTGTAGGCCACTGCCTTGTCGCGCATGGCCAGACGCAGGCCGTGACAGATCACGCGCATTTTGCGCAGTGGCTCGTAGGGCCTGGGGGTGGTGGTTGGCATCAGTCCATCATCCACCCGTCAGCTTGAGCAGGCCCGTGAGCTCTCTCACCTCTTTGCGCCCTTGGCCGTGGCCGCTTCTTACGCTGAGTTGATATTGCTCCGCCACCGGTGACAAGCACCGTCCCTCCCATCTCCGCAGCCAGCGGCGTCGATCCAGCGGCCCTGGAGCGCGCAGCCCGCCCCAACAGCCTGGGCCGCTACGGCCAGTTCGGCGGCCAGTATGTGCCCGAAACCCTGATTCCCGCCCTGGCGGAGCTGGAGCAGGCCGCGGCTGAGGCCTGGAAGGATCCGGCCTTCACCGACCGGCTCAACCACCTGCTGCGCACCTATGTGGGGCGCCCCAATCCCCTCTATGAGGCCGAGCGGCTAACGGAGCACTACCGCCGGCCCGAGGGCGGCCCCCGCATCTGGCTGAAGCGAGAAGACCTCAACCACACCGGCGCCCACAAGATCAACAACGCCCTTGGCCAGGCGCTTCTTGCCCTGCGCATGGGCAAAAAGCGGATCATTGCCGAAACCGGCGCTGGCCAGCACGGCGTGGCCACGGCCACCGTGTGCGCCCGCTTCGGGCTGGAGTGCGTCGTCTACATGGGTGCGGAAGACATGCGCCGCCAAGCCCTCAATGTTTTCCGCATGCGGCTGCTGGGGGCAACGGTGCAACCTGTGACTGCCGGCACTGCCACCCTCAAGGACGCCACCAGCGAGGCGATCCGCGACTGGGTGACCAACGTGGAGAGCACCCACTACATCCTCGGCTCGGTAGCTGGGCCCCACCCCTACCCGATGCTGGTGCGCGATTTCCACGCCGTGATCGGTGAGGAAACCAAGCGCCAGTGTCACGAGGCCTTTGGCCGCAATCCCGATGTGCTGGTTGCCTGCGTGGGCGGTGGCTCCAATGCCATGGGCCTGTTCCATCCCTTCGTGCAGGACACGGACGTGCGTCTGGTTGGGGTTGAGGCCGCCGGCGATGGCGTGGCCACCGGCCGCCATGCCGCCACCATCACCGAGGGCCGCGTTGGCGTGCTGCACGGCGCCATGAGCCTGCTGTTGCAAGACGAGGAGGGCCAGGTGCAGGAGGCCCACTCGATCAGCGCCGGCCTCGATTACCCCGGCGTGGGCCCCGAGCACAGCTACCTCAAAACCATCGGCCGGGCTGAATACGGCGCCGTGACAGACACCGAGGCACTGGACGCCCTGCAGCTTCTGTGTCGCCTGGAGGGCATCATCCCGGCCCTGGAAACGGCTCACGCTTTCGCCTGGCTGGAGAAGCTCTGCCCCACCTTGGCCCCCGGCACTGAGGTGGTGCTTAACCTCTCGGGCCGCGGCGACAAGGACGTGAACACCGTGGCCGAGAAGCTCGGCGACAAGATGGGGGGCTGATTCAAGCCTGTTGGGATCAGCCCAGAACTGGGAAGTCGAAGCGATTGCCGAAAAGTGAAAAGAGCACCTGCCACAGGTTGGGGTGCTCCTTGATCTCCTCTGCTGCCTCGCTCTCGATCGATTGCAGCTGATCGGGGCTTAGCTCAAGGCTAGTGCCAAGGCGGGAAAGGATCGCGCGCTCTTGCTCGCAGATGAATTCATCGTCCTGCTGCTGTCTTGATGCGGAAGCCACCATCACGGCGGTTTTCATGGCCAGTTCCCGTTGCTCCGGATTTATCAAGGCAGCCAGCTCCTCGATGCAAGCTGGATCAGATAATTGCTCCTCCCAATTAATAATTTTGGCCTGAAGTTTGTATTGTTTGCTCAGAGAGTCCAAGAGGTTCTCCTCTTCAAGAGATACCCCGCCATCTGCAAGGGCAACCAGATTGAGAATTCTCAGGATCACTCCTGCTGATTGGAGGTCCATTAACTGGATGAGCTGATGTTTGAAATCAGTTTACCGGCTTTAGCTGAGGAAATATTTGGCATTGCAGTTGAGAGCTAAGGGCCCGATCTAGCGCAAAAGCCTTTCCAGCGCCTGGGCCACCGAGCCCACGGCGGCTCGGGCCGTGGCATAGGCCATGCGCATCGGCCCCACCAAGGCCACCTGGCCCACGCCGCCGTCGCCGCTGCGGTAGTTGGCCTGCACCACGGCGCACTGGTGCAGGGCCCGGTGGGGATGCTCGGCGCCGATCCAAATGCCCGGCTGGGGTAGGAGCTGTTGAGGTGCATCCTCCACCAGCTCCACTAAGGGGCGCAGGCTGAGGGTCTGGCTGAATTCCGGCTGGGCAAGCAGGCCAGCGAGGCCCATGGCTACAGCGCCTTCGCCCTCCAGCTGGCGCGACTGCCCATGACTAGCCAGCGCTTGGCGCAGCACGGCGCCGCTACTGGTCAGGTGGGAGGGCAGGGCGGCCCAGTCGATGCTGCCGCCCTCAAGTTGGACCGCGACCCAGCGCTCAAGGGACGCCAGTTCCGCTACTGCAAGGCAGGGCAGCCGCAAGTTGAGGCTGCTGGCTGTGGAGCCCCCCTCCACCAGGAAAACCAGCAGGCGTTCACCACTGGCCACCAGTCGGAGGGCCTGCAGCTGGGACTGCTGGCGTTGGGGCCTGGTGATCAGGCTGAGCAGGCCCGTGAGATCTGCCAGGCGCCGGCTCAGATGCAGGAGCAGATCGTCGAGGGCTGCCCACTGCAGGCTGAGTCCGGTGAGTTCGCGCTCCAGCTGCAGGGCGGCCGCGCCTGGTGCGGGCAGCAGCTGATCAACGTAGGTGCGATAGCCCTGCTGGCTGGGGATTCGGCCAGCGGAGGGGTGGGGCTGGGTGAGCAGGCCACGCTGCTCCAGCGCCCCCATGGCTGAGCGCACCGTCGCCGGGCTGGCCTGCAGGCCAAAACGGCGCACCAGGGTCTGGCTGCCCACCGGCTCCATCGTGTCGACGTAGTGGCGCACGGCGAGCTGCAGTACTTCCTGCTGCCTGGCGGGCAAGGGCCTGGGTGAGGCGGACTGCAAGCGGGCGCCGCTGGAGTGAGGCGATCGTACGCAGCCCTGCGGGTGTCAGTAGCGGGGTACGGCCGGATCTACCTCCACACTCCAGGCGTCGATGCCCCCTTGCACGTTCCAGACGGCACCAAAGCCGTGTTCCTGCATCAGCCAGCAGCCCAGATGCCAGCTGCGCACGCCGGCGTGGCACAGCACGGCTACGGGGCGGTCGCGGTCGAGCAGCTGGTTGAGCTGGCCAATCCACTCGTTAGATCGGCCCAGGGGCAGATGCACCACGGCATGGGGCAGGCGGGCCAATTCCAGTTCGGTGTCTTCGCGCACGTCCACCAGCTGGATCGCCTCGCCCCGCTCCAGCCGCTCTTGCAGGTCGCGGGCCCGGATTGTCTGCGGTGTCGTCTCGATAGGTGCCATGGCGGGCAGACGGGGTGGCTTGGGGTCAAGATGGTCCCATCCTGCGTGGGGCGCATGAAGGCCCGCCCGTTTTTGGCGGTCGTGCTGGCGGTGACATTGCTGTTGCTGAGCCTGGCGGCGGGTGGCTGGTGGCTGGTGCTGCAGCGCTCCCCCCTGCAGCTACAGCACCAGCAGCTGGTGTCGCCCCGGGCGGCCCGCTTTGTGCCCCGCCAAGCCGCTCTGAGCCTCTATTTACTCAGCGATGGCGAGCAGCCGGTGGGCTACGCCCGGGCGGTGGCTCCCCCCCGCCAGCGGCGCCAGGCGGCTGAGGCGGTCGCCGGCCTTAGGGATGGCGCTTTCGCCGCCGCCGGCCTCGACTATCCCGGCGAGCTGGCCCCCTGGTTGGGCCGCGAACTCGGCTTTGCCCTACTGGCCTCAGAGCCTGGGGCGGCGCCCGATGGCTGGTTGCTGGCCCTGCGCAGTCGCGACGCTGACGGCGCCCGCCGCTTTCTGCAGCGCTTCTGGCAGACCCGCAGTTTGGCGGGCACCGACCTGCAGATCAGCAGCTATCGCGGCATGGGCTTGATCAGTGGCCGTGGTGCCCTGGTGGGCACCAGCCCTGTGCCGATCGCTACGGCGCTGATCGACGACGACCTGGTGTTGATCGCGTCGGGACGGGGGGTGCTGGAGCAGGCCCTTGACGTCTCCCAGATCGATGAGCTCAACCAAGCGGCCAGCCCCCGCTTTAAGCAGGCGGTTCAACGCCTTGAACAGGGGGCGCTGCTGCTAACAGCCCGGCCAGAAACCCTGGGGCCCTGGTTGGGGTTGCCAGGTGAGTTCACGGCGCCTGGGGTCGTGCAGGAGCTCGTGGCCAGCCTGCGCCCCCACAACCGCTCCTTGGAGCTGGATGCCCTTCTGCAGTTCGCTGCAGATGCCGCAGTGCCGGCTCCCTCGGCGGATGGCATTGGGGAAATTGACCCCACAGGAGCAGCCTTATTAGCGGCCCTGCAGGGCCCCTCAGAGAGCTTGGCCCTGGTGCAGCGCCCCGCCGCTTGGCCGGTCTACTGGCAGCCCCTGCTGGCGGCAGTGCTGCAGGCCGAGCCGGGATCGTTCCCGGCCCTGGTGGCTGCCGCCGCCGATGGCCCGCTGCTGCGCAGTGAGGCAAGTGAGGGCTGGCTGCTGGGCACTGGCGCCGACCAACCGCAGCCGGAGCTCCTCGCTGGGGTGCTGGCCGCCGAGGGATTGATCGCCGCGCCGCTGCCGGTGGAAGGGGATCCCGACCTGCGGGTCTGGACCAGGCTGGAGGCTGGCCAGGCTGGAGGCCGATTCGCCCGCGGCGATGCCAACCAGCTGCAGGCCAGCCTGGAGGGCGCCCGTTCCAGCCAGGGTCGCCTGGCCTGGTGGGGTCAGACCCTGGCGGTGCTGCAGGAGCAGCGTGACTCCCGCAAGCCGCCCCGGCTGCGGCTGGAGCAGCTCGCCGGCCTCGATCTACCCCAGGCTCCCCTGCAGTGGGCTATGGCGGCGGGCCGGGCCCAGCCCTTGCTGCAGCGCTGGAGCACCTGGCAGCTTTTGTCGGCCCTGGCAGGCCAGCCCCTGGCCCCGGCCGTGCAGAGCCTGAGCCTGGGCTGGGAAGCGCAGCCTGATGCCAACCTGCACCTCAAGGCCCGCCTTGAATTCGGTTGATGGCTAGTGCTGAGCGCGAGTTGCTGCTCTGGCGCCACGGCATTGCCGAAGATCGCCATCCTGATCGCCCTGATCAGGAGCGGGCCCTTACGGCTGAAGGCCGTCAGCGCACTGCGACCGTGGCGGCGGAGTTGTGTCGCTTGCAGCTCCACTGTGATCGCCTGCTGAGCAGCCCCCTGCGGCGGGCGCTGCAGACCGCTGAAATTGGCGTGGCGGCTGGTCTGGCGCCGGCGCTGGAGTTGGAGGATCGCCTGGCGCCGGGTGGTGATCCGCGGCCGCTGCTGCAGGTGGGCCCTTGGCGGCGCCTTGGCCTGGTGGGCCATGAGCCAGATCTGGGCGAGCTGGCCTCGAGCCTGCTGGGGTTGCCGGCGGGCTCGATTTCGGTGCGCAAGGCAGGCATCGTGCTGCTGCGCCTGGGCCCAACCGGCGCCAGCCTGGAGGCCCTAATTGGCCCACGGTTGCTGCGGCTACGGCGGGATGGCCAGCGGCAGCCGTAAGTTCGCCTTACTGAGTGCGGTGGAGAAGCTTGGTAGTAACAGGAGCGGCGACCCCAGCCCCATTTCGGCCGGGTTTGGAGGGGGTGCCGGCTACCCAATCGTCGATCTGCGACATCGATGGCCAGCGGGGGGTGCTCACCTATCGCGGCTACCCCGTAGACCAGCTGGCATCCAGCAGCTCCTTCCTGGAGACGGCCTACCTGCTGATCTGGGGCGAGCTACCCACCGCTGAGCAGCTGCAGGAGTTTGAGCAGGAGGTGCAGATGCACCGCCGGGTCAGCTTCCGCATTCGGGACATGATGAAGTGCTTCCCCTCCGGGGGGCATCCGATGGATGCGCTGCAGAGCAGCGCCGCCTCCCTGGGCCTTTTTTATTCCCGTCGAGCCCTCGACAACCCCGAATACATCGTTTCGGCGGTGGTGCGGCTGATCGCCAAGATCCCCACGATGGTGGCGGCCTTCCAGCTGATCAGAAAGGGTCAAGATCCGATCCAGCCCCGCGACGACCTGGCCTACGCCGCCAATTTTCTCTACATGCTCACGGAGCGGGAGCCCGATCCGCTGGCGGCCCGCATCTTTGACGCTTGTCTAATCCTGCACGCTGAGCACAGCCTCAACGCCAGCACCTTCAGCGCCCGGGTGACGGCCAGCACCCTCACCGACCCCTATGCCGTGGTGGCGTCAGCGGTTGGCACCCTGGCGGGCCCCCTGCACGGCGGTGCCAATGAAGATGTGCTGGAGATGCTCGGCCAGATCGGCAGCCCAGATCAGGTGGCGCCCTGGCTGGATCGGGCGATTGCCGGCAAGCAAAAAATCATGGGTTTTGGCCACCGGGAATACAAGGTCAAGGACCCCCGGGCTGTGATTCTCCAAACTCTGGCGGAGCAGCTCTTTGACCAGTTCGGTCACGATCCGATGTACGACCTAGCCCGCAAGCTGGAGGAGGTCGCGGCCGAGCGCCTGGGGCCTAAGGGGATTTTTCCCAACGTCGACTTCTATTCAGGCCTGGTGTACCGCAAGCTCGGCATCCCTGAAGACCTCTTCACGCCCATTTTTGCTATCGCCCGCACGGCTGGCTGGCTGGCCCATTGGAAGGAGCAGCTGGGGGCTAATCGCATCTACCGGCCCTCCCAGATCTATACCGGCCAGCCCTCCCGTGACTGGCAACCCGTGGGGGCCCGCTAAGTTGACCCCATCTAAGCTGCCGCCATGCTGACCACCACGGCTCCGGGCCTGGATCTAGAGGCCAGTTTTGAGCAGGCCCTGCAGGGCTTCGGCCTGAGTCCTGCCGCCGCCCACCTGTTGTGGCTGCCCCTGCCCATGGTGCTGGTGCTGGTGGCGGCCGTGGTGGGCGTGCTGGTCAACGTCTGGCTGGAGCGCAAGATCTCAGCAGCGGTGCAGCAGCGCATTGGTCCTGAATACGCCGGCGCCCTCGGGGTGCTCCAGCCGATCGCCGACGGCATGAAGCTCGTCTTCAAGGAAGACATCATCCCGGCCCGGGCTGACGGACTGCTGTTCACCCTCGGCCCAGTGCTGGTGCTGATTCCGGTGATCCTCAGCTGGTTGGTGGTGCCCTTCGGCCAGCACCTGCTGATCAGCAACGTCGGCATCGGTATCTTCCTTTGGATCTCGCTGAGCAGCATCCAGCCGATCGGCCTGCTGATGAGCGGCTACGCGTCCAACAACAAGTATTCGCTGCTGGGCGGTCTGCGGGCGGCGGCCCAGTCGATCAGCTACGAGATCCCCCTGGCCCTGGCTGTGCTGGCCGTGGTGATGATGAGCAACTCGCTCAGCACCGTTGACATCGTCAACCAGCAGACCGGAGCTGGCATCCTCAGCTGGAACATCTGGCGTCAGCCGGTGGGCTTCGTGATCTTCTGGATCTGCGCCCTAGCCGAATGTGAGCGCCTGCCCTTTGACCTTCCTGAGGCGGAAGAGGAGCTGGTGGCTGGCTACCAGACCGAGTATTCGGGCATGAAGTTCGCCCTCTTCTATCTCGGCAGCTACATCAACCTGGTGCTCTCGGCCCTGCTGGTGTCGGTGCTTTACCTAGGCGGCTGGGGTTTCCCCATCCCCGTGGAGTGGCTGGCCAGCTGGCTGCACCAGCCCATCGATGCACCATTAGTTCAACTGATCACCGGCTCTGTAGGCATCGTCATGACGGTGCTCAAGGCCTATCTGCTGGTGTTTCTGGCGATCCTGCTGCGCTGGACCACGCCGCGGGTACGCATCGACCAGCTGCTCGATCTGGGCTGGAAATTTTTGCTGCCGATTGCCCTGGTCAACCTGCTGATCACCGCAGCGCTCAAGCTGGCTTTCCCGACTGTGTTTGGCGGCTAACCGCGCCTGAACCCAGCTTTTCTCAAGACCAGCCATCATGGGCTGACCCACTCAGACCGCCTCCCCCCAGAGCCAACTCCATGTTCGGGTTTCTCAAGAAAGTCGGTGACTACACCCGCGATGCGGTGGGTGCGGCCAACTACCTGACCCAGGGTCTGGCGGTGACCTTTGATCACCTGCGGCGCCGGCCGATCACCGTTCAGTACCCCTACGAGAAGCTGATCCCCTCGGAGCGCTATCGGGGCCGCATCCACTACGAATTCGACAAGTGCATCGCCTGTGAGGTGTGTGTGCGGGTCTGCCCGATCAACCTGCCGGTGGTGGATTGGGTGATGAACAAAGCCACCAAGAAAAAGGAGCTGCGCAACTACTCGATTGACTTTGGGGTGTGCATTTTCTGTGGCAACTGTGTGGAGTACTGCCCCACCAACTGCCTGTCGATGACCGAGGAATACGAGCTGGCAGCTTTTGATCGCCACAGCCTCAACTTCGACAACATCGCCCTTGGTCGCCTGCCTACCAGTGTCACCAGCGATCCGGCCGTAGTTCCCCTGCGGGAGTTGGTCTACCTGCCCAAGGGAGTACTAGATCCTCACGATGTGCCAGATACGGCGCCGCGGGTGGGCAAATTGCCCGAGCAGGTGCTCGAATCCCTGCCTAGCGGAGACGCGTCATGACTATCTCCTCCATTGCCCAGCTGATCTGCTTCGTTGCTCTCTCCGCCACCTTGGTGCTGGGAGCCCTCGGGGTGGTGTTGCTGCCCAACATTGTTTATTCGGCCTTCCTGCTGGGCGGAGTATTTCTTTCGGTGGCTGGTCTCTACTTGCTGCTAAACGCCAGTTTCGTGGCAGCGGCCCAGGTGCTCGTCTACGTGGGCGCCGTCAACGTGTTGATCCTGTTCGCGATCATGCTCGTCAATAAAAAGGAAAACCTGGCGGCCATTCCCGGGCTTGGTCTCCGGCGTCTGCTCTCCGGCGCTGTCTGCGGTGGCTTGTTTCTGCTGTTGATTCGGGTGGCCTTCACTACCCCTTGGCCCCTACCTGGCCCAGAACCCGTGGGCGAGGAGGCCACGATTCGCATTGGCGAGCACCTCTTCAGTGACTACCTCCTGCCCTTTGAGCTGGCTTCGGTGCTGCTGCTGATGTCGATGATCGGCGCCATCGTTTTGGCCCGCCGCGATGTGCTCAGTAGCGATGTAATAACAGGAGAGGCAGTCGATCAGGGCCTGATCGAGAAGGAGCGCACCCCCCTGTTGCTGGAAAACGCTCCTCGCTAGCGGGCGTTTCCGCGCCCTCTCAGCCTCACTGCCACCGCCATCACTGCCACCGCCATCATTGCCACGCCATGGAATTCACCATCCCCACCACCATCCCCCTGCAGGCCTACCTGGCCCTGGCGGCGGTGTTGTTTTGCACCGGTGTCTGGGGATTGATCAACAGCCGCAATGCGGTGCGCGTGCTGATGAGCATTGAGCTGATGCTTAATGCCGTCAACATCAACCTGATGGCTTTCTCCAACTATCTCGATGGCCAGCTGATCCGTGGCCAGGTGTTTGCCATCTTTGTGATCACCGTGGCCGCGGCTGAGGCGGCCGTTGGTCTGGCGATACTGCTATCCCTCTACCGCAACCGCGAAACGGTTGATATGGAGCGCTTCAACCTGTTGCGCTGGTAGCCGTCTTTTAGCAATGCGGCTTGAGCGGGTCTGGCTGATTTCTAGGTCTGGTAGCCAGGCGGCCCACCGCCAGGCCAAGCGCTGCGCAGAAGACCTGGCGGCCCAGGGGGTGCACGTGGTGGTGGCCTCCAGTGGCCTGGCCCGCAATCCCTTTCCCGGCTTGCTGGCCACGGAAGCCGAGCTGCCCGATCTAGCCCTGGTGCTGGGGGGCGATGGCACCGTGCTCGGTGCGGCACGCCATCTGGCCCCCCTCGATGTGCCGATCCTCAGTTTCAATGTGGGCGGCCACCTCGGCTTCCTCACCCACGATCGCCGTCTGCTGCGCCTGAGCACCGACGCCCTCAAGAGCGAGGAGCAGAGCCTATGGGATCGGCTGCGTCAAGACCGCTTTGCCTTGGAGCGGCGCATGATGTTGCAGGCCCATATCGACCGGGGAGACGGCGTTGATGGCTCAGAGATCGCCCATCTGGCTCTCAACGACTTCTATTTCCGGCCCTGCCTCGATGAGGTCTCCCCCACCTGTGTGCTGGAGCTGGAGATCGATGGTGAGGTAGTGGATCAATACCGCGGCGACGGCCTGATCTTCGCCACTCCCACCGGCTCCACTGGCTATTCCATGGCTGCAGGTGGGCCGATCCTGCACCCGGGCATCGAAGCGATCGTGGTTAATCCGATCTGCCCAATGAGCCTCTCGAGCCGGGCTGTGGTGGTGCCGCCCAGGGCCCAGCTTTCGGTCTGGCCCCTGGGCGAAACCAGTCGCCGGGTCAAGCTTTGGAAAGATGGTGCCCACGCCACCGTGCTTGAACCCGGCGATCGGGCCTTGGTGGAGCGCAGCCCCCACCCGGCCCTGCAGGTGCTGCTGGAGCAAAGCCCCTCCTACTACCGCACCCTCACCCACAAGTTGCATTGGGCTGGCAGCCTCACCGCCATCGAGCCCTCCCACAACTAACCCCCCTGCTGCCCCCGCCCCAAATCGCCCCATGGCCCTGGAAATTGAACGCCGCTTTCTGGTGCAGGGGCTGGACTGGCGCCGCCATATCTGCTGGCAAGCCCAGCTGCAGCAGGGCTACCTGGTGGCGAGCGCCGATGGCTTCACCGTGCGGGTGCGCCGTGCCAGCGGTGAAGAGGCCGTAGCCGGTGCCTGGCTCACCCTCAAGGCTCGCACCGAGCAGCTTCTTGAAGCCCCGGGCCTGCTGCCGGAGGGATTGGTGCGCCAGGAATTCGAATACGCCATTCCAGAGGCGGATGCTGCTGCCCTGCTGGCGTTAGCGCCCCAGCGCCTTTGCAAAGTGCGCTACGGCCTTGATCTGCCAGGTGGGGAGTGGGTGCTCGACGTCTTTGAGGGTGCGAATGCACCGCTGGTGGTGGCCGAGGTGGAACTGGAGCCGCAGGGGCTGGTGCAAGGTCTGGCCCTCCAGCCGCCCGCCTGGTGCGGGCGTGAGCTAACTGGGCGCCATGAGCTAAGCAATGCGGCCCTGGCCCGCCGGCCCCTGGCTCTCTGGCCAGAAGCGGAGCGCTTGGCCCTGTTCGAGCCTGCAGCTAGCTAAGACTTGCCGGGTTCAATCGAGCAGCAGTTGAAGCCGTCACGGCAGATTTTTCCGTGGTCCATGGCCCAATTCAGCAGAGCTACCCGGTTCTTGGCGCCTGTTTTGGTGAAGACGTTGCTCACGTGGTTGTCCACGGTGCGCTTGCTGATCGTCAGCGATTCGGCGATCTCCTGGTTGGTTAGGCCCTTGGCCACTAATTCAATGATCTCAATTTCTCGCTCCGAAAGCTCATGGCGCACCTGGCCTAGGGAGCCTCCCGTGGCGTGATTGGAATCCATGGGCCCAAGGCGAGCACTTGTCAGCACTGTAGGCAGGGCGCTGTTCCATGATGGTCCCAAGTGGCGCGATTGGTTTGTTGCTTCAACGGGCCCTTGCTAGCGGGCAGCCAGCTCTCACCGCAGAGGTGATGCCACCTAGGGGAGGAGATCCCTCGCGCTCATTGGCGGCCGCAGGGTCCCTGCGGGGCTGGGTCCATGCGGTAAACGTCACTGATGGCAGCCGCGCCGTGATGCGGATGAGCAGCCTGGCCCTATGCCGCCTGCTGCTTGACGCCGGCATCGAGCCGGTGCTGCAGCTGGCCTGCCGCGATCGCAACCGCATTGCCCTGCAGGCCGAATTACTCGGTGCCCATGCCCTGGGCGTGCGCAACCTGCTCTGCCTCACCGGCGATCCCGTGCGGGCCGGCGACCAGCCCGGGGCTCGTCCCGTGAATGAGCTGGAGGCGGTGCGGTTGTTGCAGCTGGTACAGCAGTTCAATGGCGGGCAGGATCCGGTGCAAGGTGAGCTGCCCGATGGACCCACCGACCTATTTGCCGGTGCAGCTGCCGATCCCCAGTCGGCTAGTTGGAGTGGTCTCAAGAGCCGGCTGCTGCGCAAGAAGCAGGCCGGTGCCCGCTTCATTCAAACCCAAATGGTGATGGACGCCGAAGCTCTCAAGCGCTTTGTTGGTGATCTCGCCGCACCGCTTGATCTGCCCGTGCTGGCGGGTGTGTTTCTACTCAAATCGGCCCGCAACGCCGCCTTCATCAACCGGGTGGTGCCCGGGGCCAACATTCCCCAGGCCGTGATCGACCGGCTGGCTGCGGCGCCAGATCCAGCGGCTGAGGGCGTAGTTATCGCCGCGGAACAGGTGGGCTCCTATCTCCAGATTGCCCAGGGGGTACATCTGATGGCCATTAAGGCTGAGGAGCGAATTCCGGCGATCCTGCAGCAGGCTGGCCTGAAGCCCCTAGCGCTGGGCTAGTTGGAGTTGCTCAGGGCCAGATCGGTGCCCAGTAGTTCGGCCATCGCCTTCTGCTGCGGCGATGGCGACAACACATCCTGCCGGCGTACATCGGTGATCAGCCAGTCGAGGGCGGCCTCCTGTAGGTCGAAGTGGTCGCCGTTGCGGTCAACGCAGTAGCGGCCAAACACCAGCTTCTCAACCAGACGCACTCCAGCCCCGATGCGGGAGTAGTCAAAGATGATCGAGTTGTCGATTGTGGCTCCTTCGCAGATGTGGCAATTGGGGCCAATCATCGCCGGGCCAATGATTGTGGCGCCATTTTCAATGCGAGTCATGCCGCCCACATAAATGGGGCCGGTGATATTGATCTGATCCCAGTCAGCAGCCACGTTGAGGCCGGCAAATACCCCTGGCCGCACTTCCTTGCCAGGGATCTGCACCTGACGCACCTGACCCTGCAAAACGCTGCGGATTGCCTGCCAGTAATCCGGAACCTTGCCGATATCAACCCATTCAAACTCCATCGGCAGGGCGTAGAAAGCTGCGCCGGCCTCCACCAGTTTGGGAAATAGGTCGGAGCCGATATCGAAGGGCTGGTTGCTTGGCACAAAGTCGAGCACCTCTGGCTCGAAGATATAAATGCCGGTGTTGATCATGTCGCTGGCGGCCTCATCAACCGCCGGCTTTTCCTGGAAGGAACGCACCCTGCCGTCATCGTCTGTGACGACCACGCCATAACTGCTCACCTGATCCTTGGGAACTCGCTTGGTGATCATGCTGGCCATGGCGCCCTTGGCCTTATGGCGACGCACCGCTTCGCTCAGATCAAGGTCGATCAGGGCATCACCGCAAAGCACCACAAATGTGTCGTCGAAGAAGCGCTGGAAATTCTGGATCTTCTTCAGCCCTCCTGCCGATCCCATCGCGTCGCCGATCAGCTCACCGTCTTCGATGCGGCCTTCAAAGCTATAGGCGATTTCAACACCGAAGCGCTGACCATCGCGGAAGTAGTTCTCGATCTCCTCAGCCAGGTGGGAGACGTTCACCATGATTTCGGTGAACCCGTGCTCCCGCAGCAGCTCCAGCAGAAACTCCATCACGGGTTTCTGCAGGATGGGGATCATCGGCTTGGGGATCGTGTGCGTAATGGGCCGCACCCGTGTTCCCTTGCCAGCAGCCAGGATCATCGCCTTCATGGGCGCCAGCCTAGACCCACCGCTTAAGCCGCCAGCGCCTGCTCCGCCGCACCGAGGGCTGGCACTAGGGGTAGTTGGCGGGTCTCGCCAGGATGGAGCAGGCGCCGCAGGTGCAGAGGGCCAAACAGCCCGCCCTGCTGGTCGAGTTCCACCTTGCCCTGGTGGCAGAGAAACAACAGAGCCCAGAAAACCCCCACCCGGTCCCGGTCCAGCTCGGCGTCCGCAGCCTTGGCTTCCACGTGGGCAGCCCAGTCCTGCACCAGCTCGTTGAAGCCGGCCCAGTCGTGGGCTGGATCCCAGCTAAGTAAAAACTGGCTGAGAGCAGCGGTGGTTTCCGGTAACTTCTCGCGGTGCGCCAGGGCCGCTACCTGCTCAATCGCGGCCCTTTCGCTGTATCGCTTGGGGCGGTGGCGCGGCCGAATCCGACCCTCGTCCGCTTCGAGTCGCTCGGCGATGTCCTCGAGCTGGCGGATCAATTCCCCCAAGGTCACCGGTCGTTGCAGGGGTGGCGGCGCTACGGGCCGGCGCCAGAGGTGCCTTTCCGGTCGCTGAGGCAGGGCCAGGGCGGGGTTTACCAGCCAGCCTTGGCCATCGGCATCGAAATCAAAGCCGATGTCGTCCTGGTCTGGCGCTTCCTGCGCAAAGGTGGCCGCTTCCAGCACCTCGGCTTTGAGGCTCACCAACACCGAGGCCGCCAAAAAGGCCTCACTGGTTTCAGCCAGGTCCTGTTCGTAGCTGCCGCCCCGGCTTGGAGCGTTTGCTACCACCAGGCGGGGCACCTCAATGCGCTGGCGCAGCTGGTCGAGAAAACCATCCACCACGGCGATCACGTCCACATCCCATGGGTCGATTTCGCCCCGCTCTGCCGCATCCTGGAGCAGGCGTATGGCCAATCTTGCGCCTCCTTCAGCCAATCGTGCCCCGAGGCCTCCGCTGAGTCATTGGCAGCACGCTACCGGTGTTGGCCATTTCGTACCAGCACCCCTGCCAAAGCACCACCGCTGGGGTCAGCCAACTGACACGGTCACGGCTTCGTTGGCATCGGGATTGGCGGGAGCCGAGCTTTGCCCGGCCGCTGGCAGCAGCCCCAGCTGGGCATCCACCGTGGCTCGGTAGCGCTGCAGGTCGTTTTCCAGCTCCTGGATGCGCACCTGTTGGGCGGCGAATTCGCCCTGGCTCTGCACCGCTTCCACCTTGCGCAGCACCCCGGTCCACACCGCAAACACCCAGGCAGCGGTGGCGCCGATGCCGCCAACTAGGAGCAGCAGGGCGGCTAGGGGCAGGGTGCCGCTCAGTCCTGGCAGGAAGTGGACCGTGGTGGGTGCTGTGTTCTCCAGGGTGAACATCACCATGGCTAGGCCAAAGCTGAAGATCAGCAGAAAGTTCAGCTGTTTCATCTCAGGAGCGTAATTAGGCCAACCCAGCGGTGAACTCACAGCGGGCTATCTGCACAGTTTTGTTACCCAGGGCGGCGGATCAGGCCGGCAGGGCTGGCGCCGAAAGCAGCGGTTGGCGAATCAGATCGCCCGGCGGCGGCTGAATCACCTTGGCCAGGGCGGTGGTCTCCCGTTGCACAAGGGCTTCGATCGAAGCCCGGTAGGTGTCGGTCATCACCCGGGGGTAGAGGCCGATGCCCACGATCGGCACCAGGAGACAGCTGATCACGTAGATCTCCCTGGGCTCCGCATCCACCAGGTGGGTGTGAGAGGCGAGCTCAGCGTTTTCCTTGCCGAAGAAGATTTCCCGCAGCATCGAGAGCAGGTACACCGGGGTGAGGATCACTCCCACCGCCGCTAGAGCCGCCATCACGATGCGGAAGCTGAGCGAATAGGCCTCGCTGGTCACGAAGCCCGTGAACACCATCAGCTCGGACACGAAGCCGCTCATGCCTGGTAAGGCAAGGGAGGCCAGGGAGCAGATAGTCCACAGCGCAAACATCTTGCGCATTTTCTGGCCAACCCCGCCCATGTCGTCGAGCTGGAGGGTGTGGGTGCGGTCGTAGGTGGCGCCCACAAGGAAGAACAGGCTGGCTCCGATCAGGCCGTGGCTGATCATTTGCAACATGGCGCCACTGGTGCCCAGGGCACTGAAGCTGCCGATGCCGATCAGCACGAAGCCCATGTGGCTGATCGAGCTGTAAGCGATCTTGCGCTTGAGGTTGCGCTGGGCAAACGAGGTGAGAGCTGCGTAGATGATGTTCACCACCCCCAGTACCACCAGCAGCGGCGCAAATTGGGCATGCCCCTCGGGGAGCAGCTGCACGTTGAAGCGCAGCAAGGCGTAGCCCCCCATCTTCAGCAAGATGCCTGCCAGCAGCATGTGCACCGGAGCCGTGGCCTCGCCGTGGGCATCGGGCAGCCAGGTGTGCAGGGGCACGATCGGCAGCTTCACCCCAAAGGCGATCAGCAGGCCTGCGTAGGCGAATAGCTGGAACTTCGTTGAGAAGTCCTTGGCCATCAGGTCCGTGTACTCAAAGCTGGGGGTGCCACCGCCGTAGAAGGCCATCGCCAGGCCCACCACCAAAATGAACAGGGAGCTACCGGCTGTGTAGAGGATGAATTTGGTGGCTGCGTACTGACGCTTTTTGCCGCCCCAGATAGCCAGCAGCAGATACACCGGCAACAGCTCCAGCTCCCAGGCCAGGAAGAACAGCAGCATGTCCTGCACGGCGAACACGGCGATCTGGCCGCCATCCATGAGCAGCAGCAGGAAATAAAAGAGCTTGGGCTTGAAGGTCACCGGCCAGGCCGCCAGAGCCGCCAGGGAGGTGATGAAGCTGGTGAGCAGGATCAGGGGCATCGAGATGCCGTCCGCCCCCAGCGACCAGGCCAACCCCAGGCTGGGTAGCCACTGAACCCGCTCCACCAGCTGCAGTCCTTCGACCGCCGGGTCATAGCCGTTGAGGTAGGCCCCCACGGTGATCAAGAAGGTGATCAGGGTGATGCCAAGGGCATACCAGCGAATCCGCTTGCCGTCGCCGGCATCGGGAATGAAAGGAATTACCAGGGCCGCTGCGATCGGGAAAAGGATCGACGCGCTCAACCATGGGAAGGGCACGAACCAGGCCTCACCGTTTGCTCGGAGTGTAGAAATGCAGTCGGGCCCGGCACTCTGCTGATGGTGGATGTCACACAGAGTTATGCGTCCTGCCCCCTGCTTCGCTGATCCCCTGGCACGCGCTTTGCGCTAACGCCAGGGGATCAGCGAAGCAGCGGCAGGCGTTGTCGCGAGGCAGGGAAGGCTCTGGTGCGGCAGGGTATGCCTGCGGTGTTCGGCTCGCTGGGCTGAGCGGCCGAGGCCGTGTTGCCCGCGTAGCGGGCGTAACGGCCGAACCGATCAGCCCAGCGAGCCGAATAAAACCACTAGGGCGATGACACCGCCAAACACGATCAGGGCATAGAACTGGGCCCGGCCGGTTTCGAAGTATTTGAGACCCTCGCCGCTGCCCAGGGTCACCAGGCCGGTGAGGTTTACGACCCCATCCACAACTTTGGAATCAACCTCCAGCACCTGGCGGGCCAGTTTGCGGCTGCCCTGCACGAACAACTTGTCGTTGATCGCATCGAGATACCACTTGTTGGCCAGGAAGGCATTGAGGGCGGGGAAGCGAGCGGCTACGGCTTTGCCCAGATCGATTTTGTGCAGCGCGTAGGCCAGCACAGCAACGGTTATACCGGCGATGGAGATGCCGACTGAGGCTCCGGCTAGGGGCAGGAATTCACTCCAACTGAAGTGTTCGGCCACCTCGGCCGCCTCCTTGGGGTCGAGCAGGTTGCCAAAGCGGCTGTTCCAGGGGGTGCCCAGCAGGCCTACCAGCACAGAGGGCACGGCCAGTACAGCCAGGGGCATGGCCATCTGCCAGCCGGATTCATGGGGATGGCTGGCGTGGCCATGGTCGTCGCCGTGGCTATCGCCCTGGTCATCAGTGGTTTTGCCTGCTTCAGCCAGCAGCTGGGCCCGCATGGCCTGATCATTGCCGCGAAACTCCCCCTCAAAGGTGAGGAAGTAGAGGCGGAACATATAAAAGGCGGTCATTCCGGCGGTGATGAAGCCAGCCACCCACAGCACGGGGAATGAACCAAACGCCACGCCGAGGATCTCGTCCTTGCTCCAGAAGCCAGCCAGAGGGGGAATGCCGGCGATGGCGACGCAGCCAATCAGGAAGGTGCTGCTGGTGATCGGCATGTGTTTGCGCAGCCCACCCATTAACCGCATGTCCTGGGCGAGCACGGGCTCATGGCCCACCACCTCTTCCATGGCGTGGATCACCGAGCCGGATCCCAAAAACAGCATCGCCTTGAAGAAGGCGTGGGTCACCAGGTGGAACATGCCGGCCACCGGAGCGCCGCAGCCCATGGCCAGCATCATGTAACCCAACTGGGAAACGGTGCTGTAGGCCAGACCCTTCTTGAGATCCATCTGGGTGAGAGCAATCGAGGCTCCCAGCACCAGGGTGATGGTTCCCACGACGGCGATCGTGGCCTGCACAGCCGGGAAGGGTTCGTAAACGGGTTGCAACCGGGCCACCAGGAACACACCGGCGGCCACCATGGTTGCCGCGTGGATCAGGGCGGAAATGGGGGTCGGGCCCTCCATCGCATCCGGCAGCCAGACGTGAAGGGGGAATTGGGCCGATTTCGCCATCGGTCCCATGAACACCAGCAGGCACAGCAGGATCGCCGCCGCGTTGGAAACACTGCCTCCGGCCACGGCCTCCTGCAGCCGGCTGCCAATTTCCTCAAAGCCGAAGCTGCCGGTGGCCCAGAACAGACCCAGGATTCCCAGCAGCAGACCGAAGTCGCCAACCCGGTTCACCACAAAGGCTTTTTGCGCTGCATTGGCGGCGCCATCGCGGTCGTACCAGAAGCCCACGAGCAGGTAGGAGCACATGCCCACCAGCTCCCAGAACACATAAATCTCCAGCAGGTTGGGGCTGATAACCAGGCCCAGCATCGAGCTGCTGAATAGGGCTAGGTAGGTGAAAAAGCGCACATAGCCCTTGTCATGGGCCATGTAGCCATCGGAATAAACCATCACCAGCACGGCGATGGTGGTCACCAACGACAGCATCACGGCGCCGAGGGCGTCCACCCGGAAGCCCATTTGCAGGTTGAAGGTGCCGGCGCTGGCCCAGTTGAACAGCACTTCGGTGGGCGGTGCACCCGCCAGTTGCTGGGCCAAAACGGCGTAGCTCAGAACTGCAGCCGCTCCCACGCAGCTGATCAGTAACCAGGCCACGGGTTTGCGCAGCCGATTGACGGTGCGGTTGAAGCTGATCAGCCCCAGCCCGGTAATACAAGCCCCTACCAGGGGCAGCACCGGAATCAACCAGGCGAGTTCGGCGGCTGACGGCATGCGCTGCAAGCTGGTTGGCGCAAGTGTAGGCAGCCAAACAGGTGCATATCCAGGCCTGTGCGGGCTCGCCCATGGGCGGGGGCTTCGCGGCGAGCCGTACTCAGCCCAGCAGGTGGGCCAAGCCTGTGCGAGCGAAGCTCGTTGCGCCGAGGCCGATGAAGCGATGGGCCCACCAAAACACCCCTACGGCAATGGCAATGCCCAGCTGGGCTGGCCGTAGAAATTCGCTGGGAACCAGCTGCTGGCGGCCGGTCAATATCGCCCTAAAGGGAAGGATCGAGGTGCTAGCCCTCAGCTCCTCAAAGGCGCTACCGAAGCGCTTGGCCAGGCGCCGGTCGCCGTTCCAGATAGCGAAGAGATGGTGGGCGATCAGGCCGGCGCAGGTGGCCACCATGAAGCTGCTACCGATCCAGAGCAGGTGGGTGGCGCACCAGAGGACCTGGCCCACCGCCTGGGGATGGCGGCTGATGCGGATGATGCCGGTGGCATAAAGCCGCACCTGGGGCTTCAGCACCGCCGGAATTTCCAGCAGGTTGTAGGTGGCGGGATAAAGAAACAAAAAGCTGATAGCGGTTCCGGCCCACACCACGGGCACGATCCAGGGCTGGTCCTGGAGATTCCAGAGGCGCACCCCGTCGTAGCGATGGGCCAGGAAGTAGCCGATCACCACCACGGCTGAGGGGATGCTCACCGCGGCAAACAGCAGCCGCCAGGCCCGTTCGCCAATTTTTGCTGCGCCCCACACCCGCAGCGAGGCTCCGCCGCTGTGAACTACGGCGAAAGCCAGCAACAGGGCGAGCATTACCCAGCTGCTGTGGTGCGAAGAGCTGGGGGGCACGGGCCGGATGGGGAGTTGTGAAGCTCTCGATTCTCGCTGCCAGGCTTCCCCCTTAGAGTTTTGAACTCGCCAGCTGGCAGGCTCCGGCCGATCCAGGCAACCCAATGGCAGACCTGCCTTTCACTCTTGATCAGCTCCGCATCCTGCGGGCCATCGCCTCTGAGGGGAGCTTCAAGAAGGCCGCAGACAGCCTTTATGTGACCCAGCCGGCGGTGAGCCTGCAGATTCAGAATCTGGAGAAGCAGCTCAGCGTCAGCCTGTTTGATCGGGGCGGGCGCAAGGCCCAGCTCACCGAGGCCGGCCACCTGCTGCTCAGCTACTGCGACCGAATCCTGAGCCAGTGCCAGGAGGCCTGCCGGGCTCTAGAAGACCTGCACAACCTGCGCGGCGGCTCGCTCATCGTTGGCGCCAGCCAGACCACCGGCACTTACTTAATGCCGCGAATGATTGGTCTGTTTCGGCAGAAGTACCCCGAAGTGGCGGTGCAGTTGCAGGTGCACAGCACCCGCCGCACGGGTTGGAGCGTGGCTAACGGCCAGGTGGATCTGGCGATCATCGGCGGCGAGCTTCCAACGGAGCTTTGTGAGCTGCTGCAGGTGGTGCCCTATGCCAGCGATGAGCTGGCCCTGGTGCTGCCGGTGAAGCATCCGCTGGCCCGCCTGCCCGAGCTCACGAAAGACGACCTCTACCGGCTGGGCTTTGTCTGCCTTGATGCCCAGTCGACCACCCGCAAAATGGTCGATCAGCTGCTGGCCCGCTCCGGGCTGGATGTGGGCCGGCTCAAGATCGAGATGGAGCTCAATTCCTTTGAGGCGATCAAAAACGCCGTTCAGTCGGGGCTTGGGGCTGCCTTCCTGCCGGTGGTCTCAATTGAGCGGGAGCTCTCGGCTGGCAGCCTGCATCGCCCCCAAGTGGCCGATCTGCTCGTGCGCCGCCAGCTGAAGCTGATCACCCATCCAGCCCGCTATTGCTCCCGGGCTGCCGATGCCTTCCGCAAGGAGGTTCTGCCCGTGTTTGCCAGCCCCGATAGCCCCCTGCGCCGGCCGTTGCAGCAGCAGGAGGCTCTCACTCAGAACTGATCGGCTTCAGAATTGATCAGCTTCAGGCGTGACTCCCACCGTGTCATCAGCCACGCCCTTGGTAAGGAATTTGTTTTGGCTGGTGTCTGTTTGGTAGACGCAGCGCACGATTGGCTTGTCTTTCACTGAGCCGATGTAGGCGAAGGTGTTCATGCGCTGCTTGCACTGGCGCATCTGTTCGTTGGTTACGGCTCCTTCCTTCTGCAACACGCTCCAGTTTTCCCGCCGAATAACGCAGCCGGCCTTGAGCTCCGGCTGGGTCACGAAGCTGGAGCTGGGGTTCATGGTGGTGTAGAGCTCCACGTCCATCACGAAGGCACTGGCGCCCCACTGGCGGCAGAACTCCGGATCGGGTACCGCCATGTCCAGTTGCTGGCTGCTGGCGATGTTGCCCTGGTCGCCCTGGGTGGTGCTGGAGATGGCGGTGCCGATGCCGATGCCCACCACCAGCACCCCAGCCAGGATCGCCAGGGTGCCCACGTTGAACTGAAAGGGGCCTGTGCCGCCAGGACCACTTCCGCCAGGACCACTGCCACCGGGGCCGCCTTTATTGCCGCCCCCGGCCGGCCGCCTGGGCTCATTGCGGCGACCGCCCCGCTCATAGGCATCATCTGCGTACCGCCCTCCGGGGGGACGACCCTCATCCGGGCGCTCACCGGCGTAGCGATCTGAGCTGTAGCGGGAGCGGCTCACAGGCTTTCGGTGCTGCGGGGCAGGCCCATGGAGTAATTGAGCACCCGGGCATCCGGGTTGTAGCGAAGCTCGCCGGCTTGGAGCAGCTGGCGAATTAGCCCTTCCAGCTCCGAACCGATCTGGCGCAGGTTGTATTCGGTGAGGTCGGCGCCGGCTTGGGCGGCCACCAGCTGGCGGAAGTGGTCTTGCACCTTGGCCAGCACCGGGGCGTCCCAGAGGAACTCGTTATCGGGATCCACATCCATGGTGAGCTGGCTGGGATCAGGCAGCAGGTTGCCGTCCTCCACCCGGGCGGTGAACAGCCGCACATGGCGGGTGGTGGACTTCAGCAAGGTCTCTGCAGGGCGGGATTCGGCAGGGAGTGAGTCAGCGAGGCGAGGGTCAGCCATGGGGAGGGGATTGCGGGCACCCGATGCACCAACTCTAGAAACCCCCCCCCCAGCCGCAGGGGTCAGGCGCCCCCTTTAAGGTTGCATCTGGATTTTTGAAAGTTGGTATGCGCGTCGTCATTGCCGGAGCAGGGCTCGCCGGGCTGTCGTGCGCGAAGTACCTCTGTGATGCCGGCCATACGCCGGTGGTGGTGGAAGCCCGCGATGTGCTGGGCGGCAAGGTGGCGGCCTGGCAGGACGAAGACGGAGACTGGTATGAGACCGGCTTGCACATCTTTTTCGGCGCTTACCGCAACATGCGCCAGCTCTTTAAGGAGCTGGATATCGAAGACCGTCTGCAGTGGAAAAGCCACTCGATGATTTTCAACCAAATGGAGACGCCAGGCACCTACAGCCGCTTTGACTTCCCCGACATCCCCGCCCCCTTCAATGGTTTGGCGGCCATTCTCAGCAACAACGACCTGCTCACCTGGCCCGAGAAGATTGCCTTCGGCATGGGCTTGGTGCCGGCAATTTTGCGCGGCCAGCAGTATGTAGAGGAATGCGATAAGTATTCCTGGACCGAGTGGCTGAGGCTGCACAACATTCCCGAGCGGGTAAATGACGAGGTGTTCATCGCCATGGCCAAGGCGCTGAACTTCATCGATCCCGATGAAATTTCCAGCACGGTGGTGCTCACCGCCCTAAATCGCTTCCTGCAGGAGGGTGATGGCTCCAAGATGGCCTTCCTTGATGGCAACCCACCGCAGCGCTTGTGCCAGCCGATCGTCGATTACGTCGAAGCCCGTGGCGGGGAAGTTCACCTGAATTCCCCGTTGCGCCAGATCGAGCTCAATGCCGATGGCACGGTGAAGGCTTTCCAGATTGGTGGCATCAAGGGCCAGGAGCCCCGCACGCTTACGGCTGACGCCTACGTGAGTGCCATGCCGGTAGATCCCTTCAAGCTGCTGCTGCCTGAGGCTTGGAAGGAGATTCCCTATTTCAAGAAGCTCGACGGCCTCAATGGGGTGCCGGTGATCAATATTCACCTCTGGTTTGATCGCAAGCTCACCGATATTGACCACCTGCTGTTCAGCCGGAGCCCGCTGCTGAGCGTCTATGCAGACATGAGCAATACTTGTAAGGAATACGAGGATCCGGAGCGCTCGATGCTCGAGCTGGTTTTTGCCCCAGCCAAAGACTGGATTGGTCGCTCTGACGAGGACATCGTGGCCGCCACGATGGAGGAGCTCAAGCGCCTATTCCCGATGCACTTCACCGGCAACGACCAGGCCACTCTGCGCAAGTCGATCGTGGTCAAAACACCGCTGTCGGTTTACAAAACCGTGCCTGGCTGCCAGCAGCTGCGGCCCGATCAAGCCTCGCCGATCCCCAACTTCTTCTTGGCCGGCTGCTACACCATGCAGCGCTACCTGGCCTCAATGGAGGGGGCGGTGCTTAGCGGTAAGCAGTGTGCCCAAGCGATTGGTACGGCGGTCTAGTCGTGGTGGTGTCCTCGCTCCCAAATTTGGAGAAGGCTTATGAGGCCTGCCGGCAGGAGACGGCCGAGTGGGCTAAGACCTTTTATCTGGGCACCTTGTTGATGCCGCCGGCCAAGCGTCGGGCGATTTGGGCGATTTATGTGTGGTGCCGCCGCACAGATGAGCTGATGGATAGTGCGGAGGCCCAAGCCCGTCCTGTGGCAGAGCTGGCAGATCGCCTAGATGCCTGGGAGGAGCGCACTAGGGCCCTGTTTGCTGGCGAGGTTTGCGATGGCCTTGATCTGGTTATGCGGGACACGATGGAGCGTTACCCCCAGCCCTTGCAGGCTTATTTAGACATGATCGAGGGGCAGAGGATGGATCTGCGCCTGCACCGTTACCCCACCTTTGAAGATCTAGAGCTCTACTGCTACCGGGTGGCAGGCACCGTTGGCCTGATGACTCAGGAGGTGATGGGATTGGATCCTGCCTACACAAGCGCCCCTTGGAGTGATCGGCCGGATACTTCCCACGCAGCTGTAGCCCTCGGCATCGCCAACCAGCTCACCAACATTCTTCGCGACGTGGGCGAAGATCGTTCTAGAGGGCGTATTTACCTTCCCCAGGAAGATCTGGAGCGATTTGGTTATAGCGAAGCCGAATTACTTGCCGGCACTGTTAACGACAATTGGCGTGCTCTGATGCGATTTCAGCTAGAGAGAGCTCGAATGTGGTTTGCCCGCTCAGAGGCGGGAGTGCGCTGGCTTGCTCCCGACGCTCGATGGCCCGTATGGGCATCGCTGCGGCTATATAGGGGCATTCTTGATGTAATTGAGGAGCACCACTACGACGTTTTTAACAAGCGAGCCTTTGTGCCTAGGGCTGGCAAGCTATTCGATCTACCTTTTTCCTATCTGGTCGCTCAGGTGCGCTGAGTAGCGCCGCCTTTAATCCACTCCAGCAGAATTGAATTCACCAGCTCAGGTGCTTCGTCGTGGGGGCAGTGTCCAAGCCCCGGCAGCACGCGTAGATCCTGAATACAGGAGTATTGATCTGCCCAGCGGCGTGCCTCAGCTGGATCCTCCCAGGGATCAGCTTCCCCCCAGATCATGCGAACCGGCAGCGGCGGGATGGCGGCACTTAGGTCGGCCAGCAGCTCGGGGGCTAGGTGGTCGTTAAACAGGTTGACGAAGCCGCGAAAACTTTCCGTGGCACCTGGATCGGTGCTGGGTCGGTGCAGCAGGGCTACCAGCTCGTCGTCGATGTGGGCACCACTCGGGTAGGCCCGCGCCAGCACGCTGCGAATGAAGGCCGGCTGAGCCAGTAGGCGAAACAGGGGTGCGATCACCCAGCGCTGCCGCACCAGCTGCTTCACCAGAGGGCGACTGGCCCGTTCCCAGCCCGGCAGCTTGGCCGCCCGTTTGTCGTCGAGGGTGCGCTGGGCGCAGTCGATCAGGATCACCTGAAAGGGTGGGAAACCCTCTGCCAGTAGCAGCCTGGCGGCGGTGAGGGCCACCATCGCGCCGATCGAGTTGCCCACCAGGTGCACGCGGGGCTGGGCTGGGCCGCTGCCAGGTTCGGTCAGAAGCAATTGCCGCACCGTGTCGGCTACCTGGCGGCCCCAGAGGTCGAAGCAGTACTGAACAGCGCCCTGCCTTGGCGGCTCTTGAGCTAATCGCGAAACAGGCTTATCGCTGGCGCCAAAGCCCAGCAGGTCGAGGGCGATCACCCGGGCATGGGGAGCGAGGGCCGGCAGGTTGTGGCGCCAATGGCCCACAGACGCC
This sequence comes from Cyanobium sp. Maggiore-St4-Cus, assembly GCF_024345615.1. NCBI lineage: Bacteria > Bacillati > Cyanobacteriota > Cyanophyceae > Synechococcales > Prochlorococcaceae > Cyanobium > Cyanobium sp. Maggiore-St4-Cus. The sequence continues at coordinate 16,843 of NZ_JAGQBL010000011.1, read as the reverse complement.
CCAAAGCCATGGATAAGCACAACCCGGTCGGTGCTGATCGGCGACCCCGCTGCAAGCAAGTGGATCCGATGTCCCTGCCAGTTCCAGTCTCTGGGGATCGGATCCGTATCAGTAAGTGCTTGGCTCAGACCGCAGCCTTCTGGTTAGCCAGCAGGTCCTTGAGCTTGGCCAGTTCGCCGGCCCAGCGTGGATCGGGAGCTTCGCTATCGACGTTGTCTGCGTGCACAACCTTGTTGACGGCCTTGCGGGCAGCGGTGGGAGCCGCGCCGCCGGGGCGACGCTCGCCGGGGGCAGGGCTGCGGCTGTCCTTGCGCTCAGAGATTTCGATGCGCATGGCATTGCCACCGAAATCCTTGCCGTTGAGCTGCTCGATCACCGTTTCGGCAGTCTTTTGATCTTCGACATTTGCAAAGCCGAAGCCGCGGCAAGCGCCGGTGTCGCGGTCGTTGACGGCCTTGAAACGCACTCCTTCACCCACGGCACTGAACAGAGCCTCGAGCTCCTTGGCATCAAAGGTCTGCGGCAGGTTGCCGACGTAGAGGCGAATGCTCATGGGGAAGGGGGAAGAAAAACTTTCTGCAGGCGAGGAGAAGCCTCTCGAAGCGCCTTTACATCAGAAAGTTAATCACGCCGCCGGTCCTCGCCTCCCTCCCATGCGTGTTGCTGCCACCAGCTTTGTGCCGCCGCCAGCACTTCTGCGCGGGCTTCAGCATGGGCCTCGGGCCCTGCAGCTAGGCGCCCGAAAGCTCGCTCGAGGGTGAGGTGTGCGAGCAGGCGCCCCAGCAGGCGCCCTGGGGGAATCGCAAGCTCCTGCTGCAGGCTGAGGCCATCTAGGGGCGGTGCTGGATGGAATAGGGGGTCGCTTGGCAGGCGCCAGCGCTCCAGTAGGCCCGCCGACTGGGGAAGCAGCAGCAGCAGGGCGGGCAGATCGGTCTCCAATTCGCTGCATAGGGCCAGGCGTCCAGCCTCCGGCAGCCCATCCCAGCCACCCACTGAGCCCAGCTCCTGGCGCCAGTGGCGCAGGGCCCGGCAGCGTTGCTGCAGCCTGCGGCTGCTGCGCAGGCCGGCCAGGGCTTCGGGGGGCAGCAGGGCAGTTAGGCGCGCAAGAGGCAGGGCCCAAGAGATTTCTTCGGCTTCCAAGCCCCGATCCTGGGCTTGATTCAGGCCCAGTGCGCTTAGGGCGGCGGCACCCGTCTCAGTTGTACCGCTGATAGTGGCATCGGCGCCCCAACTCCCTAGTAGGCCGCATTCCAGGGCCAGGGCCAGGCCCGTTTCTCCGTAGGCAGCGCAGGCCAATTTCTCCAGCTCCGCCAGCACCCGTTCGCCGGCTACCTGGGCGAGCTGGCTGGCATGGGATTCAATCCAGCGGCGGCTGGTGGGGTCTAGTTCGAAGTTCAGGCAGCAGGCCAGGCGGATGCCTCGCAGCAGGCGCAGGGGGTCGGCGAGCAAATTTGCTTCGCTCACCGCCACCAGCTGGCGGCTGCCCAGGTGATTGAGACCGCCGGTGGGGTCCACCAGGGCTGCCGCGGCGGTGCCGGCGGCGGGCACGGGCAGGGCGATGGCGTTGATTGTGTAGTCGCGGCGCCCCAGGTCTGCTTCCAGGCTTGAACCTTCCTGGCGGGCCAGGTCGAGGCTCCAGCCCCCCAGCACCAGCCGGGCGATGCTGCGCTCCGCATCCAGCACCACGCAGGTGCCCCCATGGTCCCTGGCCAGCTGGCGGGCCAGGGCTACGGCATCTCCGGGCACCACTACGTCCAGGTCCGGCTGGCGCTCCAGGCTCCCCAGCAGACCATCGCGCACGGCGCCGCCCACCAGGGCTGTGCCAGGCGGTAGGGCTTCTCGGGGAAGGGGCCAGGGCTCGGCCAGCAGGCGCTGCCACAGCTCTTCTTCTACCTCGCCAGTGGGGCGGTGAGCCGTCACAATGGGTTCCTGGCTCAGCCTGGGCAGCATGTGCATCTGCGTGGATTGCCACTGGGTCGACCGCTGTCAGGCCTACCACGCGGTGGAGCGTCAGCACGGTGCACCCCACCTCTGCCTGGAGCCCGATCTCAGCCCGACCGAGCCACGCATTCACGTGCAGGTGCAGGATCTTCCCGCAGGTGGGGTGGGAGTGGAGTGGGACGTGCGCGCCTGCGGCAGTTTTCAGCGGGATGCGGGCCGCTGGCAGCGTCTCTGCCCAGGCGCAGCCCTGCCGCGATGAGGACAAGCTGATGGCTGCTGTTTTGGCCTTGCACAGCTCCAGTGAGGTGCTCGGTGTAGGGGTTCGCTGGCTTGACTCGCCGAGCGCTCTGGCGGGCCGCACTGTGGTGCGCGCCTTTCCCCTCGGCCGCGAGCTCTCCAATCAGCTGTTCAGCTGCATTGAGCAGCTATTGCCTGCTGAGCAGTGGCCCCAGCTCAGCCGCCTGGCGGTGGCCACTGGTCCAGGCGGGTTCACCGGCACCCGGCTCACGGTGGTGCTGGCCCGCACCTTGGCCCAGCAGTTGCAGTTGCCCCTCGACGGGGTGGGCAGCTTTTTACTTGTGGCAAGGCGGCTGGGGATTGGCGAGCCAACCTGGTTGGTGCAGGAGCTGCCGCGCCGCGGCGTGGTGGCTGGGCTTTATGCCCCTGCTGGCTCAGATCGCGCCATCATCGAGTTGCAGGCGCCCCGACTGTTTGCCCCAGATACGCCCTTGCCGCCGGGTCCCCAGCTGTCCGCCGCGGCCCTGCTGCCCAACGACGTTGAGCAATTGCTTGAGCTAAGCGTGCAGGCGGCAGATCAGGGCCTGGCAGCCCCCTGGCAGCCCGTGTTGCCCTCCTACCCAACTTCGCCGGTTGCGGGGCTCTGATGGTGTCCCAACCCGATCCACGGCAGCGCCCTCCCCTTCGCCCTGTTCAGGGGCGCTCCCGCAAGCGGCGCTCTCGCCGGCCTCGCCCCAGCCCCTGGGGGCTGGTGGCGCTGCTGCTGGCAGGTGGTTTTCTTTGGCTGTCGCGCGGTTGGTGGTGGCCGGCGCCCCCGCCAGCCCAGATGATCCTGGTGCTGGGCGGCGATCTGGCGCGGGAGCGGGAGGCGGCGGCTTTGGCGGCCCGCCGGGGGTTGCCGGTGGTGGTCAGTGGCGGCAGTAATCCTGAATATGCCCACTGGTTGTTTGAGCAACGCCAGGGCTTGCCTTCCCACCAGGTGCAGCTCGACTACCGAGCTCGCGACACCCTTTCCAATTTCACCTCCCTGGTGGACGATCTGCGCCAAGCCCGCATCCGCCATGCCCTGCTAGTAACCAGCAGTGACCACATGGACCGGGCTCTGGTGGTGGGAAGGATCGTGGCCGGCAGCCGCGGCATCCACCTCACTCCGGTGCCGGTTTCCTGTGGTGATCGCTGTCAGCCGGAGGGGCGGCGCAAGGTGTGGGGCGATGGACTCCGGGCTGCCTTGTGGGTGCTGAGTGGCCGAGACCTCAAGGACTGGGCGGCAGCTCGCCTGCCGGAACAGCTTGGCCCAGCTGACGGCCATTGATCAAACCCTGGTCGAGCAGAGCATTGATCTGGGCCTGACAGGCGGCCGTGGCGACGTCGAGGTCGGCTCTCCGCCGTGAGGCGGGTGGTGCAATTGGCGTGCCAATGCGGATGTGAATGGGCAGTAGCCGTGCCCCCGCTTGCCCAGGCCCCAGGGCCCGGTGGCTGTTGATGATCGCCACCGGCAGCAGGGGCACGCCGGCTCGGGCCGCCAGCAGGGCGGCGCCAGCCTGGGGATCATTCACCCGGCCATTGCTCTGGCGGGTGCCGTCGATGAATACGCCGGTGGCCCAACCCTCGAGCAGGCGGTTGGTGGCGGTGCGGATGGCCTCGCGGTCGCTGGCACCTCGGGACACCGGGTAGGCGCCGCAGGCCCGGATGATGGCGCCGAGTATCGGCACCCTGAACAGCTCTGCCTTGGCCATGAAGGCCACTGGCCGGCCAAGGGCGTGGCCTAGTAGGGGGGGATCAAGGTGGGAGCCGTGGTTTGCCACCACCACCAAAGCCCCTTGCCTTGGCACGTTGCCATTGCCAGCGGTGCGCCCGCGAAACAACAACCGGTAAATCGGAAACACCAGCAGATAGCTGATCAGCCGGTAGGTGATGCTCGGCGGCGGTGTGCGGATCAGGGCCGGCGGCTGGCTTGATTGGTTCATAGCGCCAGGTCGGCGGCGCTGCTGATCTGGGCGGTTTGGATGCCCGGGCAGCTGCGTTTGATTAGGCCGCTGAGCACGGCTCCAGGTCCAATCTCCACAACGATATCGATGCCCAGAGCCCCGAACTGCGCCATGGTTTCGCGCCAGCGCACGCCGGTGGTCATCTGACGCACAAGGCGGGCCTTGAGCGCGGCGGCGTTGGTTTCGGGGCTGGGATCGGTATTGCTGAGCACGGGGATCGCCGCATCGGCGAAGGCCACCGATTCCAGCTCGGTGGCAAAGGCGGTGGCTGCTGCCGCCATGAAGGGGGAGTGGAAGGCACCGCTAACGGCCAAGGGAATCGCCCGTTTGCACTTCAAGTTGCTGCTGACGGCTGCCACCGCCTCGGCGCTTCCGGAGAGCACCACCTGGGCGTCGCTGTTGTCGTTGGCAACAACCACCCCTTCGGTGGCTGCCACCAGGTCATCCAGTTCGCTCCGCTCGAAGCCCATCACCGCCGTCATGGCGCCGCCGCCGGCAGCGGCCATCAAGGTGCTGCGGCTTTTCATCAGCTGCAGACCGGTGGCGAAGTCGAACACCCCCGCCACATGCAAGGCGACCAGCTCGCCCAGGCTGTGGCCAGCTACTAGATGGGGCACCCGTCCCTGGGCCTGCAGGGCTTCTGCCAGCAGGCTTTCAATCACAAATAGGGCCGGTTGGGTGTTGCGGGTGTCGTTGAGATCGCTTAGGTCGCCGCCACCCCCCGTGCCTGAGCAGATCGCCAGCAGGTCCCGGCCCAGCAGGGCTGAGGCTTGCTCGAAACGCTCCCGGGCGCCAGGCAGCTGCAGCACCGGTTCTGCCATGCCCACTTTCTGCGAGCCCTGGCCAGGAAACACCCAGGCAATGCCCATGCCTTCACCCTCAAACTAATTCGGCAGGAGATTAGGTCTCAGTCGGTGGGGCCCTGCCAGCGCAGGAGAGCTGCACCCCAGCTAAGGCCGGCGCCAAAGCCGCTGCTGGCCAGCAGATGGCCAGGCTGCACCCGCCCGTCCTTGACGGCTTCATCGAGCATCAATGGAATCGTGGCGGCCGAGGTGTTGCCGTAGAGGGCCAGGTTGCTCAGCACCTGGCTGTGGTCTATGGCGAAGCGGTCGGCAACGGCGTCGAGGATGCGCTGGTTGGCCTGGTGCAGCAGCAGCCAGTCGAGTTGCTCGGGGGCGGTGCCGGTGGCTTCCAGCAACTCGCTGAGGATTGCCGGCACCTCTCGCACCGCAAATTTGTAGACCTCTTGGCCGTTCATCTGGATCGGGGCAAAGCCGCCCCGCTGGGCCGTGAGCTCCCCGAGCAGGGGTGCGTGTTTATCCAGCTGGGCAAGAGTTAGGCAGCCGTTGCGGCTGCCGTCGGAGCGCATGCGGAAACCCAGTAGGCCGTTGTCTTGCGCTCCGCAGGCCTCCACTGCCACGGCGCCGGCACCATCGCCAAACAGCACGCAGGTGCTGCGGTCGTCCCAGTCGACCCAGCGACTGAGCTGGTCGGCGCCGATCACCAGAGCCCGCTTCATGGCTCCGCTGCCCAAATACTGGCTGGCGGTGATCAAGGCAAACAGAAAGCCGCTGCAGGCGGCGGTGAGATCGAAGGCCACCGCGCGTCTGGCGCCTAAGGCCCCCTGCACCCGCGGTGCCGTGCCGAATAAGTCGTCGGGGCTTGAGGTGGCCAGCAGGATCAGGTCGACATCGTCTGGGCTCCAGCCGGCATGGTCGAGGGCGGCTTGGGCGGCGCGGCTGGCTAGGCAGGTGAGGGATTCGCTGGGGCCTGCGATCCGGCGGGCGCCAATGCCAGTGCGAGTGCGGATCCACTCGTCATTGGTGTCAACCCTCTCGCTGAGTTGCTGATTGGTGATGCTGGCGGCTGGCACTGCGCTGCCGCATCCAACTAAGGCCATGCCCAGCAGGCCCGTTGCGTTTAGCTCTGGTGTGTTGACTCCGCCGAGCGACACCGGGAAAGGCTCACAGTTGGCTCAGTCAATCACAGGCGACTGGCGCTTCGGGGCTGCCCGCTTCGCTGAGGGCGTGGAGGTTGGCCATCACACCGTGGCTGGCGGCGGAGTGGGCCAGGCGCAGGGCGCTGAGCACAGAGAGAGCCTTGCTGCTGCCGTGGCCGATTACGCATATCCCATTGACCCCGAGCAGTAGGGCTCCGCCATGTTCGGCATGGTCGAGGCGTTTTTTAATGCGGCGCAGGTTGTTGATCAGGAAGGCCGAGCCCACCTTGCCGCGGCGGCCCCTGGGCAGTTCCTCTTTGATCACATCCAGCAGCACGCTGCCCACGGATTCCAGGAACTTCAACAGCACGTTGCCGGTGAAGCCGTCGCACACCACCACGTCGAACTGGCCCGAGAGGATGTCGCGCCCTTCGCAGTTGCCGGCGAAGGTGAAGCGCTCCTCTGCTGCCAGCAGGGGGTAGGTGCGCAGGCAGAGCTCGTTGCCCTTGCACTCCTCTTCGCCGATATTCACCAGGCCGATGCGGGGCTCGGCCACCTGCAAGACATCGCGGCTGTAGATGTGTCCAAGCAGCGCCCACTGGTGCAGGTAGGCGGGCTTGCAATCCATGTTGGCGCCCACATCGAGCACCAGTACCTGCTGTTCTGTGTCTTTGGTGGGGAATAGGGCGCCGATGGCTGGGCGATCGATGCTCTTGAGTCTGCCCAGCCGGAATATCGCCGCAGCCATCACGGCGCCGGAGTTGCCAGCGGAATAGACCGCCGTGGCCTCGCCCTGCTTCACCAGATCCATGGCTTTGTTGATGCTGGCGTCGCGCTTCTTGCGCACCACCGTGGCCTCTTCGTTCATGCCCACCGAGGGGCCGCTGGCCACAAGCTCGATCAGGCCGCGAGCCACGGCTTCGTTGAGTTCGTCCTGGAGGCCCATGGCGGTCACGGCGGCCTGTAGCAGGGCCGTTTCGGCCACGAAACGCACCCGCAGGGGCAACAATTCCACGGCCCGCAGGCAGCCCTCCAGAATTGGCCCAGGGGCGTGGTCCCCACCCATGCCATCCACCGCTACCCAGAGGCGGTCGGAGTCGTTGATCGGAGTGTCTTCACCCGGTCCGCCCAGGCCCCGTTGCAGGCGGCGTAGGGGGTCGAACACCAGCGGCTGCAGCACCGTGTTGGCCATGTTGCCGGCCACGCTGGTGGCGGTGCCTGCCACATTGCCAGCAGTGTTGGCGGCGGAGCTGGCGGCAGAAGTGGCGCTATCCACCAGGCTGGTTACCGCCGCGTTGCGGCGATACCAGATCACCAGCCGGCGGATGGCCCGGCTGGGCTTGGCGCGCTTTTCAGGTCCCTTCGGAGGCAACGGCGTCAACGATGCGTTGGAACAAATAACCGGTGCCGCGAGCTGTGAGGATCAACTCGGGGTTGGCCGGATCATCCTCCAGTTTGGAGCGCAGACGGGAAATGTGGACATCCACCACCCGGGTATCTACGTGACGCTCGGGGGTGTAGCCCCACACATCCTTGAGAATTTCACCCCGGCTGAAGGGTTCGCCGCTGCGGCTCACCAGCAGCTCCAGCAGGCTGAACTCCATGCCGGTGAGGCGGATGCGCTCATTATCTCTATACACCTGACGCTTGTTGGTGTCGATGCGCAGTTCGCCCACCGTGATCACTCCGGAATTGGGAGAACCGGCGATGGAGTCCTTCTCCACCCGGCGCAGCACGCAGCGGATGCGGGCTTCCAGCTCCTTGGGGCTGAAGGGTTTCACCACGTAGTCGTCGGCGCCGAGCTCGAGGCCGGTGATGCGATCTGCCACATCGCCTAGGGCGGTGAGCATGACGATCGGCACATCCGATTCCTTGCGCAGCTCCTGGCAGACGCCATAGCCGTCAAGCTTCGGCATCATCACGTCGAGCACCACCAGATCCGGCTGAGTGGTCTTGAACAATTCCAGGGCCTCGATGCCGTCGCAGGCTGTGACCACCTGATAACCGATCATCGATAGCCGGGTCTCCAGGATCCGCCGGATACTGGCTTCGTCGTCGACGACAAGGATTGTTTCCTTGCCGTGATTGTTCCCGAGGGTGGTGGTTGGGGCGGATGCCGTCATCACTGCAGCCGGGCTGCTACATCAGATAGCCCCCACTGAAAAGGCGGGAGGGGGCGAAATTTATTCAATGCCACCTTTCTTCATACAGCCCTCTCTCCTCAGCCCTTAGTTCGTGGCCAAGCCCAGCACTTTTTTTGTTTGCACTAGCTGCGGAGCCCAGGCCCGCCAGTTTTTTGGCAAGTGCGCCAGCTGCGGTAGCTGGAACACCTTGGTGGAGCAAAAAGCTGCTCCGGCGGCCGACAGTCGGCGTCGGCGGCCGGTGGCCGAGGCTGCTGCCGCTGAAGCCGTTTTGGCCGGCCAGCCGCGACGCTCCGAGCCGATCCAAGCGGTGGGCGAGCGGGCCTTGCAGCGTCTTAGCAGCGGCTACGGCGAATTCGATCGGGTGCTGGGCGGTGGCCTAGTGCCCGGCTCCCTGGTGCTGGTGGGCGGCGACCCGGGAATTGGTAAGAGCACCCTGCTGCTGCAGAGCGCCCGCGCTATGGCGGGTCGGGCGTCGGTGCTCTATGTGAGTGCGGAGGAGTCGGCCCAGCAGGTGAAGCTGCGCTGGCGTCGCCTGGCCGAGGCGTCTCCTGTTCAACCAGAAGCTGGCGAACTCGAAGCTGGCGAATCCAAAGCTGGGGCTGATTTTCAGCTGCTCGCCGAAACCGATCTGGAGCTGGTTCTGCAGGAGCTGGAGGCGTTGCGGCCAGCGGTGGCGATCATTGATTCCATCCAGGCCCTCCATGACGCCGAACTGGGTAGCGCCCCTGGCTCGGTGTCCCAGGTGCGGGAATGTGCCGCCGCCCTAGCCCGCATCGCCAAGCGCCAGGACACTGCCCTGCTGCTGGTGGGCCACGTGACCAAGGAGGGCGCCCTGGCGGGTCCGAAGGTGCTCGAGCATCTGGTTGATGCGGTACTGACCTTTGAGGGCGACCGCTTTGCCAGCCACCGGCTGCTGCGGGCGGTGAAAAACCGCTTCGGCGCCACCCATGAGCTGGGCGTTTTCGAGATGCGTGATCGGGGCCTGGCCGAGGTGACCAACCCCAGCGAGCTATTTCTCGGCGGCGATGAACCCAGCGCCGGCACCGCCACGATCGTGGCCTGCGAGGGCACCAGACCCCTGGTAGTGGAAATGCAGGCCCTGGTGAGCACCACCAGTTACGCCAGCCCGAGGCGCAGCGCCACCGGCATCGCCGTTAATCGCTTGCACCAGATCTTGGCCGTGCTCGAAAAGCACCTGGGCCTGCCCCTGTCGCGTTTTGACTGCTACCTGGCGGTGGCCGGTGGGTTGGAGGTGGAGGAGCCCGCGGCGGATCTCGGCGTGGCCGCGGCGGTGGTGGCTAGCTACCGCGATCTCACCCTGCCGCCCGGAACGGTGCTGGTGGGGGAGCTGGGCCTGGGCGGCCAGCTGCGGCCCGTGGGGCAGCTGGAGCTGCGGCTGCAGGAGGCGGCGCGGCTGGGCTTCACCAGGGCGGTGGTGCCGAGGGGCACGGGCCTGGCCAAGGCGGCCGCTGGGTTTGGTCTGCAGCTACTGGAGGCCGGTGGCGTGGCTGAGGCGCTGGTAGCCGCCCTGGGGGTGAATCCGGCCGACGACCGGGGTTAATCCGGTTCAGAAATACACGTCGACGCTGCCGCGGCCACTGGTTTTGAGCCAGTTCTGGGCTTCGATGTAGTTGTTTGGTGCCAGCCGGATCGCCTTGCCCCAGAAGTCGGCTGCCTGATCGAAACAGCGGTCAGCTTCATCGGCATCGCCGCTTTCCTCGGCAATTGAGCCCAGGTGGTGGTGAATCACAGCCATGTTGTTAAGGGCCTGGGGCATCTTGCTGTTGAGATCCAGGGCCTGGCCGTAGAAGTCAAGCGCTTTGGCGTGGTCACCGTTTGAGGCAAACACCAACGCCATGTTGTAGAGGATGAAAGCCTTGTCGTTGGGGTCGTCCTCGAGGGTTAGCGCCTCCTCGTAGTTCTCAAGGGCTTCTGCGTATTCGCCGTCGGCTTGGGCGCTCATGCCGTCGCGGTAGTAGGCGAAGGCCTCCTTGGCGCGACGGTTGGTGGGCAGCACTTTGAGGATCAAGTCGGCCATCACCGTGAAGCTCTTATCGATGAAGTTGTCGTTGCGCTGACTGCGGGGCACGGGCTGGGTCTGCGGACTTCGTGGGCCCATCCTGGCGGATGTCCCTAGCCTGGGCCGACTCCTTTACCTGCTTGGCCTTGCACTCGCTCCAGGAGCCGCCTCTGCTGGAGCCCCTCCTGCTGGAGATCGAGGGGATGAAGTGCGGTGGCTGCGTGCGGGCCGTGGAGCAGCGCCTGCTGGATCAGCCCGGGGTGCGCCAGGCCAGCGTCAACCTCTTAACCCGCACTGCCTGGGTCGATCTCGCCTCTGCGGAAGCGGATCAAGGGAACCTGGTTGAGGCCTTGGCAGAGCTGGGTTTCCAGGCGCGACTGCGCTCCACTGAAATCGAGTTTTCGAGTCGTCGGGAGCGCTTGCGGGCGCGCAGCTGGTGGCAGCAGTGGCGCCAGCTGGTGGTGGCCCTAGTGCTGCTGCTGGTGTCCGTGCTCGGCCATCTGCCAGGGGCGGGGCTAGGTGCCCTCTGGATTCACGCCTTGGTGGCCACTGCAGCATTGGCAGGGCCCGGGCGGCCGATTTTGGCGCGGGGAATCCAGGGAGCTCTGGCCGGCTTGCCCAGCATGGACACCCTGGTGGGGCTGGGGGTATTCAGTGCCTATGGGGCCAGCTTGGTGGCCTTCCTTTGGCCCCACACCGGCTGGCCTTGCTTTTTCAATGAGCCGGTGATGCTGCTTGGCTTTGTGCTGCTGGGCCGCTTTTTGGAGGAACGGGCCCGCTTTCGCACCGGCCGTGCCCTCGAGCAGCTCGCTGAGCTCCAACCTGACACCGCCCTGCTGCTGCTTGGTGATGGGCCTCCGCGTCCGGTGCGCGTTGGCGGCCTGCGCCCCGGTGACCGCCTTCGGTTGCTGCCCGGAGACCGGGTGCCAGTTGATGGCGTGGTGCTGGAGGGCTGCTCGGCGGTGGATGTTTCAGGCCTTACCGGCGAACCGCTGCCCCTGCAGGCCGCTGCCGGCAGCGAGCTCGCCGCCGGCAGCCTCAATTTGGAGGCGCCCCTGGTGCTGGAGGTGAGTCGCTGTGGGGCAGATAGCGCCATTGCCCGGATTATCCATTTGGTCGAGCGGGCCCAGGCGCGTAAGGCGCCAATTCAGGCCCTCGTGGACCGGATCGCCGGGCGTTTCACCCTGGTGGTGCTGGCTCTAGCGGTGGCGACGCTGCTTTTTTGGTGGCTGCTAGGCACCGAGATCTGGCCCCAGGTGCTCAACTCCCCCCATGCCGCCGGTCATGCCGGGGGCCACGCCGGCCATGGGGTGCTCGGCACCAGCGCCGAAACTCCCTTTGCATTGGCCCTGCAATTAGCTATTGCGGTGTTGGTGGTGGCCTGCCCCTGCGCCCTGGGCCTAGCTACCCCCACCGCCATCACGGTGGGCACCGGTAGGGCGGCCCGGGAGGGTTTGCTGTTTCGCGGTGGTGATGCGATTGAAACCGCTGCCCGCCTCCAGGCTGTGCTGTTCGATAAAACCGGCACCCTCACCTTGGGGCGTGCCTTGGTGGCGGCGGTGGAGCCTCTCGCTGATCTTGATGCCGATCGGCTGGTGCAACTGGCTGCCAGCCTTGAAGCGGGCAGTCGCCATCCCCTGGGCCAGGCCTTGCTGCAGGAAGCCCAACGCCGTGATCTGGCGCTGTTTGAGCTGGGTGATTCCCACACCACAGCCGGTGAAGGCGTGGCGGGCTTGGTTGAGGGCAGGCGGTTGCGGGTTGGACGGCTGGCCTGGGTGGAGCCGGCGCCCTCAGCCCCATTGCTTGCCCGCCAGGCTCTGCTCGAGTGTCACGGTGCCAGCGTGCTGGCCGTGGCCGACGACCAGCTGGGCCTGCTCGGATTAGTAGCAATCAATGATCAGCCCCGCCCGGACGCGGCGGCGGTGCTGGCAGCGCTGCGGGGCATGGATCTGGAGCTTGGCCTGCTCAGTGGCGATCGGCGTGAGCCGGTGCAGCAGCTGGGCAGCAGGTTGGGTCTGACTGAGGCCGAGCTGGCCTGGGAACTGCGGCCCGAGCAGAAGCTGGAGCGCATCTTGAATCATCCGGCCTACGGCGCCCTGGCGATGGTGGGTGATGGCATCAACGACGCCCCTGCCCTGGCTGCGGCAGACCTTGGCATCGCCGTCGGCACGGGCACCCAGATCGCCCAGGACAGCGCCGATTTGGTGGTGATGGGCGAGCAGCTCGACGGCATTGTGCGGGCCCTGCTGCTGGCCCGCCGCACCATGGCCAAGGTGCGCCAAAACCTTGCTTGGGCCTTTGGTTACAACCTGATCGTGCTGCCCCTGGCGGCCGGCGTGTTGCTGCCCGGCTTTGGGGTGCTGCTCACCCCGCCGCTGGCTGCCCTGCTGATGGCCCTTAGCTCGATCACGGTGGTGGCAAATGCCCTGTTGTTGCAGGACGGGAGGGACCATGACAGCTGATTTCCAGGTGTCAGAGCCGGCCGTGGCTCCCCAAGGCCGGTTCGTGGTGCTTGAGGGCATCGATGGCTGTGGCAAGAGCACCCAGATCGAGGCTCTACGCCGCTGGTTGCCCACCAGTGGCTTGCTGGCACCCGGGGCCGAGCTGCTGGTGACCCGGGAGCCGGGTGGCACTGCCCTGGGGGCTGCCCTGCGTCAGCTGCTTCTGCACCCCCCGGGTGAGGCGGCGCCGGAGCCAATGGCCGAGCTGCTGCTCTACGCCGCCGATCGGGCCCAGCATGTGGAGCAATGCATTCGGCCGGCTCTGGCGGCCGGCCATTGGGTGCTGAGCGATCGCTACAGCGGCTCTACGGCGGCCTATCAGGGCTATGGCCGCGGCCTCGACCTGGCCCGTATCGCCCAGCTGGAGGAGCTTGCTACGGGAGGCCTGTCCCCCGATCTCACCCTGTGGCTGGAGTTGCCCCTGGCCGAATCCCTGCGCCGCCGCGGTGAGCGCACTGCCGACCGCATCGAGGCCAGCGGCGAGGCTTTTCTGCAGCGGGTTATCGAGGGTTTTGCGGCCCTGGCCGCAGGGCGGGGCTGGCGGCGGGTTGATGCCACCGGGGCACCGGAGCAGGTGGCGGCAGCCTGTTGCGGCTTGCTTGCCGAGCTTGCGGCTGGTTCGCCCCCATGACGGCCCTGTTTGAGGACCTGCTTGGTCAGACCAGGGCCGTAGCCCTGCTCGAGGCCTCCTTGGTTAAGGGGCGGCTGGCGCCGGCCTATCTGTTTGCCGGCCCAGATGGCGTCGGGCGACGGTTGGCGGCGTTGCGCTTTTTGGAGGGTGTGCTGGCAGGGCTTCAAGGCGATGCCGGTATCCGCCGGCGTCTGCAGGAGGGAAATCACCCCGATCTGCTCTGGGTCGAGCCCACCTATCAGGACAAAGGCCAGTTGGTGCCCGCTTCCAAGGCCGAGGAGCTGGGTTTGGCGCGGCGGGCTGCACCCCAGCTGCGGCTTGAGCAGATTCGCGACGTTTCGCGCTTTTGATCCCGCCGGGCCGTGGAAGCCAGGGGCTGTGTGGTGGTGCTGGAGGACGCCGAGGCGATGGCGGAGGGGGCAGCCAATGCCTTGCTCAAAACCCTGGAGGAGCCCGGTGAGGGCCTGTTGATCCTGATCGCGGCGAAGCCAGAGCAGCTGCTCACCACGATTCGCTCCCGCTGCCAGCAGATCCCCTTCACCCGGCTCAGCTCCGAGCAGCTGGCGGTGGTGCTGGAGCGCTGCGGTGAGCCCGCCCCAACGGCCGATCCCCCTGAACTGCTGGAGCTGGCTGCAGGTTCGCCGGGGGGCCTGCTGCGTTGCCGCCAGGCCTGGGCAGCCCTGCCTGAGGGGCTGGCGGCAAGGTTGCTGGATTTGGCAGCAGCTGCGGAGCCCCTCCAGGCCCTGGCCCTGGCAAGGGATCTGGCCGAGGCCCTTGATGCTGAACAACAGCTATGGCTGCTTGGCTGGTGGCAGCTGGCGTTATGGAGGCGGCAGGCCCCGGTGGCCCAGCTCCAGCGTCTGGAACTCCTGCGCAGCCAGCTGCGCGCCTACGTGCAGCCGCGGCTGGCCTGGGAAGTGGCCCTGCTGGAGTTGGCCGGGATCTGATCAGCTGGCCTTGGCTTGGCTTTCGCTGGGTAGCTCCAGGCAGTAGCCGGCGCCATACACCGTTTTGATGAAGCGGGGTTTACGGGGATCGGGCTCGAGCTTGGTGCGTAGGTGGCGCACGTGCACCCTGATGGTCTCGATGTCGTCGTCAGGTTCGTAGCCCCACACCTCCTTGAGGATCAGGGAAGGGGCCACGGTTTGGCCGTGGCGCTGCAGCAGGCAGTGCAGCAGTTCGAATTCCAGGTGGGTGAGGCGCACCGGCTTGTCAAACCAGATGGCTTCAAAGCGCTCCGGCACCAAGGTGATGCAGCCGTAGCTGAGGATTTCGTTGTGCTTGGTGGATAGGGGGGCATGGTCGCTGCGGCGCAGCAGCGCCTTAACCCGCACCATCAACTCCTCGAGATCGAAGGGCTTGGGGAGATAGTCGTCGGCGCCGGAATTGAAACCGCTCACCTTGTCTTTGATGCTGCCGAGGGCCGTGAGCATCAGGATCGGGATTTTGGCGGTCCGCTCATCGCGCCGTAGGCGCTGGCAGAGGGTGAGGCCGTCCACCTTGGGCAACATCAGATCCAGCAGGATCAGATCAGGGCTGTATTGCAGGGCTAGAGCCTGGCCCTTGATGCCGTCTTCGGCGCGCTGTACGTCGAAGCCGCCATGCTCCAGGTGGCCTGCCACCAGCTCGCGCATGTCGCTGTCGTCTTCGATCAGCAGGATGCAGGGCTTCATGGAATCAGGTAGAGGAGCAATCGCTACCGCCGCAGCGAACTTCAGCGCATTTTCTCCGTTTTTGCCCGGATGGGTGAGCTCCGGCCGCTGATTGAAGGTTTGCTGAAACGATTCTTTTGGGCTGATCGCGCCCGTTCGCCTGACTCAGGCCAGTGGGGGCAAGCCCTGCAGCTGTCATCTTTGGCCGGATCTTCAGGATTTCTTCCTGGTTTTTTGTTGCGGCGCGGGCAATAAAAAACCGCAACCCAAGGGCTGCGGTTTGGTGAATAAGCTCCCCGGGCGGGATTCGAACCTGCGACCAATCGATTAACAGTCGATCGCTCTACCGCTGAGCTACCGAGGAATAAGCCGGATCAAACCGGTTCGAAGACCTTACCCTTCGGCCCTGCCGCCCTGCAAGGGGGCCAAGCGCTGGGCTAGCTGCTGTCCGTTCTGCCAGCTCCCCACGGAGCCGTGCTCCATCAAGGCGGCGCCATCGCAGTGCTGCAGCTCCTCAAGCCGGTGGGTGATCCAAAGGGCAGTGAGTGGGGCTGCGGGCCGGTGGGTGAGCTGCCAGAGCAACTGCAAAACCCCGTTTTGGCTGTCGGGGTCTAGCAGGGCGGTTGGTTCATCCAGCAGCACTAGGTCGGCGTCGCTGGCAAGGGCGCCGGCTATGGCCAAGCGCTGCTTCTGGCCGCCGCTGAGGGTGTGGATCGGCCGCTCCTCAAAACCGCCTAACCCCACTTGGGCAAGGGATTCGGCCACTCGCGAGCGCCGATCATCGTCGCCTAAATCTGCTGGCAGGCCTAGTTGCAGGTCGCTGGCGCAGCTGGGCAGCAGCAGCTGATGGTCTGGGTTTTGAAAAACGAGTGCGGCCTTGCCAGCAGCGTGAATGCGGCCGCTGCGGGGCTCCAGTAGGCCGGCGATCAACCGCAGCAAAGTGCTTTTGCCGCTGCCATTGGTGCCCACCAGCATCCATAGCCCTGGCCTCGGGATCTGCAGGTTGCAGTGACTCAGGGCCGGGCGGCCATTGGGCCAGGTGAAGCTCAGGCGCTCAACGGTGAGAGGCGGGGTCATGACCGGGTGGCTCCAGCGCGATGCCGTGGCAGCTCAGCTTTCGAAGCTGAAACCGGGGCGCTTGCCGCCACTACCCGTGGCTGATTTCTCGTACAGCTGCACCGCAACCACTTCACTGCAAAGCAAGGTGATCCGCTTTTCCTCCTCCTTCTCGCAAGTGAGTTCCAGCAGTCGGGGGCCATCGCCTTCGAGGACCTGCCGCACCTGGTTGTAGAGGACCTGGGCATCGTTCAACTCCTTGCGCTGAACGGCAACAGGCATGGGGCTGAGCTTGAGGGAGAGCTCGACTACGTACATGGAAGGGGGTTGGGCTGGCCCCACTGTGGCGAATCCCGTCCCCCATGGTGCAAGAAGCGACTTGGGCAAAACGCAACTGGCGGCCCCTAGGTAAATCTGCTCAGCGTTGCGGTGGGTTTGCGCACCTGACGGTTGTGACCCGTAGTATTCCGATGTAACGCTTCATGAAGCCGCTCTCATGACGATCGCCTTAGGCCGCGCGCCGCAGCGGGGATGGTTCGACATCCTCGATGACTGGCTCAAGCGCGACCGCTTCGTATTTGTGGGGTGGTCTGGTCTGCTCCTGTTTCCCACGGCCTATCTGGCCCTGGGTGGCTGGCTCACCGGCACCACCTTTGTCACTTCCTGGTACACCCACGGAATTGCCAGCTCCTACCTAGAGGGCTGCAACTTCCTCACCGCCGCCGTCAGCACCC
>NZ_JAGQBL010000010.1:0-103123 GCF_024345615.1 Cyanobium sp. Maggiore-St4-Cus | reverse complement strand
AAGGTCGGCCACCAAGGTGCGGTAGCTGGCCTTATCCACCACCCCCTTAAGGAAGCAGCTCACGAAGCCGGTGTTCTCCGCCATCGTGTGGGCCTTTTTGGTGCCTTCACGCAGTTGGGAAGCGAGCGCAACAGCCATAGGTGCCGGTCTGAGGAACAGGTATATCGGCAGCAACTTAGAGGGGGCACCCTGGATTGGTTTGCCCCTTTGCGAAGAGTTCACGACTGGAGTAGTAGGCCCGCCATGCGCATTGGTCCTGGGGCTGAGTCGATGCTTTGTACGCCCCATTTATGCGATTCCGATGCCTGGCTGGCTCTCACTCATTGAGAGCCAGTCCTCAGCGGACCTGCCGGAATCATGCCC
Organism: Cyanobium sp. Maggiore-St4-Cus; assembly: GCF_024345615.1. Classification (NCBI taxonomy): domain Bacteria; kingdom Bacillati; phylum Cyanobacteriota; class Cyanophyceae; order Synechococcales; family Prochlorococcaceae; genus Cyanobium; species Cyanobium sp. Maggiore-St4-Cus. The sequence goes on along the minus strand of NZ_JAGQBL010000010.1, from coordinate 102,760 downwards.
AAGCTGAAACTTGGAACCAGCCCTGGGCTGGCAACATCACTAGGAGCCCGCGTCACGCAACAGCATCCATGGCCGACGCCGACGCCAGCCCCCCCCCGGCAGGCGAACCCATCAGTGAGCAGGAAGCCCTGCGCCGGCTCCGCCAGAGCGAAGACTCCTCCCAGCAGTACTACGGAGCCTGGTGGCTGGGCCGGATGCGCAGCCAGCACCCAGAGGCAGTGCCCCTATTGCAACAAGCTCTGCGCCAACGCCGGCCCAGGGATAGTGGGGCCGGCGTGGAGGAGAACGCAGTAGCCCGCAATGCCGCCCGCGCCCTCGGCAAACTGGCCCCAGCAGCGCAAGCGGCCATCCCCGACCTGCTCGACACCCTGCAGGATGCCGACGACGGACTACGGGAAGCGGCAGCCCGAGCCCTGGGCCAACTCGCAGCAAAGACAGCCATCGAGGCTCTCTGCGAGAAGCTTGCAAGCGGCCCCGCTGTGGCCGGCGCCCAGCAGGCCAACAGCCCCCGCCTGGTGGAACCCTGCGAAGCCCTCCTGGAGGCCCTGGGCGACATCGGTGTCAACGAGCCGCGGGTGCTGGCCGTGGTGAAACCCTTCCTCGCCCACGAGCGCCCCCTGATCCGCAGCGCTGCGGCGCGCACCCTGCTGCAATTGAGCGGTGAGGCGCGCTGGGGGGAACTGCTTGTGGACCTACTTGACCATCCCCAGCTGCAGGTGCGTCGTGCAGCCCTGATGGATCTAGGTGCCGCTGGCTGGCGGCCCGGATTTAAAGCCATTGCCGCCACCCTGGCCGAAAACAGTCTGAAATTGATGGCCCTGCGGGGGCTGGTGGAGCAGGGCAACGGCGACCCCGGCGACGAGGCCCTGCTGGCTTGCATGGACGCCTTGCTGTGAGCATGGATTCACCGGTGGCAGCCCGGATCGCAGCCCTGCAACAGGCCGGCAGTGCCCTGGCCCTACAGCAAGCCACCCAGGAACTGGCCAGCTGCGCCGATGCCAGCGCCGCTCCGGTGCTGGTGGAGGTTTTGGGCTTCAACAACCCCGGTGCGGCAGTAGCCGCCGTGGAGGGGCTGATCAGCCTGGGGACAGCGGCCGTGGATGCCCTGTTGCAGCTCGACCCCGAAAACTACGGAGCCCGGGCCTGGGCCGTGCGCGCCCTCGCCGGCATCGGCGATGTGCGCGGGCTAGAGCTGCTGCTCGATGCCCTCGGCAGCGACGTAGCTGCCAGCGTGCGCCGGGCTGCCGCCAAGGGGCTCGGCCAGCTGCAACTGGCCGAGCTCCCCCCTGCCCAACAGCAGGACGTCCAGCGCCAGTGCCTCGGAGCCCTACTGGCCGCCACCAGCGATGGCGAGTGGGTGGTGCGCTACGCGGTAGCGGTGGGGCTGGAGTTGCTGGCAGCTGGCCTACCAGCGGGAAGTCCGGAGAGGCAGCTGGCCCAACAGGGCCTGCTCACACTCCAGGAAGCGACTGATGGCACTCCTCCGGTGGTGCAGAGGCGCGCCAACTTGGCCCTTTCACGGCTGGAGCTGCAATGAAGAAACGGGTGCTGTTTGTCTGTCTTGGCAACATCTGCCGCTCCCCAGCCGCTGAAGGGGTGTTTTTGCACCTGCTGGAGCAATCTCAGGCCTGTGACCGATTTGTGGTGGATTCGGCTGGCACCGGTGGCTGGCATGTGGGCAAGGCTGCCGATGCCCGCATGCGCGCAGCCGCCAGCCGCCGCGGCATCCAGCTACCCAGCCGGGCGCGACAGCTGGGGCGAGCGGATCTCAACCGCTTCGACCACATTCTCACCATGGACGCCAGCAACCTGCTTCAGGTGCAAGCCCTAGTCGGGGAAGCTGGCGGCAGCAGCCTCGCCCGCATCGAGCCGCTACTGAGCTACTGCAGTCGGTTTGATGTCAGCGAAGTGCCCGACCCCTATTACGGGGGAGCCGAGGGATTTGAGCACGTGCTCGACCTGCTGGAAGACGCCTGCAGCGGCCTGCTGCAGGCCCTAGACGACTAAGCGACTAAAGGTCTAAACGCCGTTAGCGGCGGGCCAGGCCTCCTCCGGAACCCTCTCGCGGAACAGGTCCACGAGTGCCTGGATCACAGCCTCAATGGCCATACCGTCCGTTACCAGCTCCACCGCATCCTCGGCCTGGCACAGCGGCGCCACCTCCCGGCTGGAATCCTGGTGATCACGGGCAACTATCTGGGCCTCCAGTTCAGCCAGAGGTGGCACCTCAAAGCCCCGCCGATCGAGGTCTTGGGCGCGACGGCGGGCCCGCTCCGCCGCAGTGGCCGTGAGAAAAACCTTGAGCTCGGCGTCGGGGAAAACGGCGGTGCCGATGTCGCGGCCCTCGGCCACCAGCCCCCCCTTAAGCCCCATGGCCTGCTGCTGGGCAGTGAGGGCCTGGCGCACACAGCCGTGGGCAGCCACCAGGGAGACCTGGGCCGTTACCTCCGGGCTGCGAATCGCCTCGGTCACGTCGAAGCCATTGATGCTCACAAGCTGCTCGCCGGCGCCGCTGGCACTGAGCTGCAGATCCAAGCCCAGCAGCAGGGGTTCCACAGCCGCCGCATCGGCAGGGTCGGCTTCCTGGCGCAGCACCCACCAGGTGAGGGCCCGGTACATGGCGCCGGTGTCCAGGTAAACCAGGCCCATCTGGCGCGCAAAGGCACGGGTGACGGTGCTCTTGCCCGCCCCCGCTGGTCCATCAATGGCAACGATCGGCAGACGAGACATCAGAAAACAATGGTCGATCAGGCGGCTTGAACCGCAGTGCACCGCAGTGGCGAGCAGGGCCAAGCCTTGCACTTGCTGCAATGGCTCCAGGCTATGGGGAGCCACAAGTTCCACATAATCCACCCTCAGGCCCGCCGCTTCCAGCTGCTGGGCCAGCTGGGAAGTGAGCGCTGGGGCTTGGGAAAGGCCGCCACGCAGTTGGGCAGCCGCAGCCGCCAGACCAGCTGGCAGCGCCGCGGCCTGCTTGCGCTGGGAGGGGGAAAGGCGACGGTTGCGGGAGCTGCAGGCGAGCCCGTCGGCCTCCCGCACTGTGGGGCAGCCCTGAATGCGCAGCGGCAAGCCCAGATCCGCCACCACCCGCCTCAGGATCACCAGCTGCTGCCAATCCTTTTCGCCAAGCAGCAGGAGATCAGGGCGCACCAGGGTCAGCAGCCGAATCACCACGGTGGCCACCCCCTCAAAGTGCTGGGGCCGGTGGAGGCCACAGAGCCCCTGACGCAAAAGCAAAGGCGGCACCACCCGGGTCAAGCCGGCCTCGCCCCGGGGGTAGATCTCCGCCACGCTGGGAGCAAACAGGGCCGTGGCACCGGCGGCGGCGGCTAGATCAATGTCGGAGCGGAGGTCCCGGGGATAGGACTCGAGATCTTCCCCAGGGCCGAACTGCAGGGGATTGACAAACACACTCAGCAACACAGATGGGGGCTGGCCTGACCCTTGCCTCAGTGCCGCTGCTCGGCGAATCAGCTGCTGATGACCCTCATGCAGCGACCCCATCGTGGGCACGAAATGCAGGGGAGCCTGCTGCTGCTGCCGCCAGGCGGCTAGGTCTTGGCATGTTTCGAGCAGGTCCAAGGAAAGAGCGGCGGCAGCCAACAAAAAACCCACCCGCCAGATTGGCGGATGGGCTGATTGAGGGGAGCTGGCTTAGCTCAGCTCACTGGAGCACTTCGAGACGCACTTGAGCAACGCCACTGGCTGTGAGGCCTAAGGACTGGGCAGCTCCATGGGCAATGTCAATGACGCGGTTGCCGTGGAAAGGACCCCGGTCGTTGATGCGCACCACGGCGGTGCGGCCATTCCAGAGGTTGGTCACACGCACCTTGGTGCCGAAAGGCAGGGTGCGGTGGGCCGCCGTGAGGGTGCCAGGACGAAAGACTTCGCCGTTGGCAGTGCGGTTGCCAAAGAATCCGGGGCCGTACCAACTTGCCTGACCCTTGGAGCTATGCACCACACGGGGCGCTGGCTTTGGGGCAGGAGCGATAGGGGTCGGAGGAGCCTGCTTGATCTGGGTGTCACTTGGTGACAGCTCCACATCAACCTCGCGGATGGCGACTGCAGGCGAAGGGCCTTGGGGCTCAGGGCTGGAAACAGCCATCGCTACAGCATCGTTGCTGGTTGAGGCGAGGCTGGACTCGGCGATGGCGGGAACCAAAGCACTGCCGGAGAGAAGCAGGGCGAGAGCCCCAAGGGAGAAGGTGCTGCGCATAACAAACGAAACTCGCCGCTGTTGCGGCAATCACCAGCCAGAGGCAATTAGTGATTCGTCAGCGTTGGATTCGATCTCAAACTGAATGGAGTTGAGATACGAATTCGCGTTCGGGGTTCCTATCGGGAATTGACGACAGGGCAAAGTTAACTGCTTCAGCCGGCCGTTTCGGTCAAAAACGACACCTACAAGATTGATCAGCAATTGTCATCCAAGCGACCAGGGCAGGCGCTTACAGGGCTGAGCGGGGGTAGGCAAGGCCAGCGAGGATCAGCGACCCAAATCACAATCATCAGCGCAGCTAATCGTTTGGGGTGCCAATCGGGCAATTGGCCCCGGATTTGGGCAGGTGGCATCAGAGGATCGGAGCTGCAGATGGGTTCGCACGGGATGGACTACCGCACAGCCGGGGTGGATGTGGTCGCAGGCAGGGAGTTTGTGGAGCGGATCCGGTCCAGTGTTGAAGCGACACGGCGCCCTGAGGTTGTGGGCGGGCTCGGAGGCTTCGGGGGGCTATGCCGACTGCCCGCCGGGCTACGGGATCCCCTGCTGGTCTCCGGCACCGACGGGGTTGGCACCAAGCTTGAGCTGGCTCAGGCCTACGGCCGCCACCACGATGTGGGCATCGACTTGGTGGCGATGTGCGTCAACGACGTAATCACCAGCGGGGCCGAGCCGCTTTTCTTCCTTGATTACATCGCCACAGGCAAGCTCAGCCCGGAGGCCATGGCTGAGGTGGTGGAGGGCATCGCCGATGGTTGCCGCCAAAGCGGCTGCGCCCTTCTTGGCGGCGAAACAGCCGAAATGCCTGGCTTCTATGCCCCGGGCCGCTACGACCTGGCCGGTTTCTGCGTGGCCGTGGTCGAGGCGAGCGCCCTGATCGATGGACGGGCCGTTAGTCCAGGGGATCGCATCCTGGCGGTGGCCAGCAGTGGGGTCCATAGCAATGGCTTCAGCCTGGTGCGCCGCATTCTTGAGAGCCAGGCGGTCGATGAACTCACGACCCTGCCCCACAGCAACCAAAACCTGATAGATGCCCTGCTCGCCCCCACCCGTCTCTATGGAACCTTGGTTAAAGCCTTGCTTGCCAGCAAGTTGCCCATAAACGGCATGGCCCACATCACCGGCGGCGGCCTGCCTGAAAACCTGCCCCGCTGCATGCCCACTGGGGTGCACGGCGTGATCGACCCAACCAGCTGGCAGCGTCCACCTCTGTTCCACTGGCTGCAGCAAGCCGGCGAAGTGCCGGAGGCCGATCTCTGGAACACCTTCAATTTGGGGGTGGGCTACTGCCTAGTGGTGCCGGCAGCTGCAGCGGATCAAGCTCTCGCAATCTGCCAAGACACTGGCTACGAAGCCTGGGAGCTGGGCGCGGTGGCCAATGGCAGTGCTGGAGCGCAACCGCTGGCAGGACTTCCCTTCAGCGCTTGATCAGCCCGGCTGCCAATGGCCAATTGCATCAGAGTGGGCTGTTGGGACGGTCGGAAGACGCTCTCCTGCCTAGGGTGCTGGCCTCGAAGTTGATCAACACCTATCGCCCCGGTTCCTGAGCCAGGGCGATGTTCGAGCCATACGTAGTCGTATTAGGAGTGGCGTCATGACGCAATCAATAGGTTCACCACAGCGAATAGCGGCCCCAAGTCCCCTGGGCTCCTCCGCTGCCCCCCCCCTCGGCACTGGTCAACGCATCACCCGCCGCCGCAGCTCGGCCGGCCCCGTAGCCCCAGCCCGGCCGCAACGCCCCCGAGAGCTTCAGGCAGCCCCCCAGCGGGGTGGAGTGAGGCCCACCTTCCTCACCCTGCGAGATCACGGCAAGGTCTATGTAGCCGACCTGCCCCGGCTCTCAGACGGCCAACTGGCCCACGTGACCAAAGAAGCGCGGGAGGTGCTTGAAAGCCTGGGCCGCCGGCTTGAGGAGCTTGAGGCTCAGCCTTTCCTATCCCAGGCCGAACAGGACACCAGGATCCGGGCTTCCACCAAGCGGGATGTCACGGAGCGCTTCCTGCGCTCAATCGATGACGAGCTGCAGCTTCGCCACAACAACCCCGCCCTGAGGGCAGCGGCTGGTGAGTCGCTGGCTCGAGCCTTCCTGGAGCTGGCACGCCACCGGCTGCCTGGCGCCACCTTCGATTCCCTGCTGCAGGAAGCCCTGGCAGCCTGCGGTCCCGAAGCGGCCGCCGAAGCCGAAAGCCACGGCGACCACGGTCCCAGCCCTGTGGTGCCCCTGGTACGCCCCCAGGCCATGCCGGTGGTGCTCACCCTCGATCCAGCCCCCCAGGCCGGCTAGTCGCTCTGGAAGGGATTGGCAGGCATGCCCACCTCCAATCCCAGCGCCAGATCATCTAGACGGCGGCGCTCCTCCTCAGACAGGTTCCAGGCCAGGGCCGCCGCGGCCTGCTCCACCTGCTCCGGCCGGCGCAGACCGGGAATCGGCAAAGCGCCGTGGGCACGACACCAGTTGAGGGCCACCGCCGCCAGGCTGGCGTCGCGACTGGCCGCGATTCGGGCCATCTCAGCCTGGAGCTCAACCAAGGCGGGAGCTAGCCGGCGGAACAAAGCTCCCCTTGGCCCCCTAGGCAGAGGCCCATCCGCCATTGATCTGGCCAGCAGCCCCAGGGCCAGGGGGCTGTAGGCGATCAAACGGATACCCAGCTCACGGCAGACCTCAGCCACCCCGCCCGGCTGGATCGGATTGGGTGCCAGCAGCGATAGCTGCACCTGGAGGCTGCTGAGCGGCACTCCCCGCTCGGCCAAGCGCCGGTGCACCGACCGCAGGCGACGCGGTCCCATATTTGAAACGCCAAGGGCCGCCACCTCCCCCTGCTGCACTAGATCAGCCAGACCCTCAAGCAAGGGGGCCTCCTGCCAGGGGGCGTAACGAGCCGTGCTCCAGTGCAGCTGCACCAAATCAATTCGACCGGCCAGGCGCCGTTTCGACGCTGCAAAAGCCCGTTCATAGCCGCGGCGCCCCAGTCGCCAGGGGAAGGGGGCGAGCTTGGTAGCCACCAGCAGCTGGTCGCGCTGTGCCGCCGGTAGGGCCGCCGCAAAGCGGCCCAAAAGGGCCTCACTGCGGCCGTTAAGCCTGCCAGTGCCGTAGGAGTCAGCGCTATCAAAGGTGTGCAGGCCGCAGACCACAGCCCGCTGGAAGGTGGCTTCAAGCACCGGATCCTGGCTCGGGTCGTAGCCCCAGAGGAACTGGTTTCCCCAGGCCCAAGTGCCAACACCGATGCTTGGTTGGCCAATTGGATGCGCCATCGTGGAGTTACTTGCCAACCCTGATACTCCCCAAAATGCCCGATGCCCTTAACCCCGGCAGCACCGCCAGCTTGCCCAATGCTGCAGCCGAACCGGCGCTCCCCCCAGACCCAGTTCTTTGCCAACACTGCGGACGCACCGCCAGCAATGGCATCAGCTGCCAGGGCAGCTGCGTGGCCGACTCGGGCTACTGAGCACGCCCATGGCTCGAATGTTCAGCCTGGGCCTGATGCTGCTGGCCTGGGCCAGCGCCGCCCAAGCAGGGGGTTTCGGGCGCTGGGAGATCGGGCTAAGAGGCTGCTCACTGAGGCAGGGCCAGATGGAGCAACCCCAGCTACTGCGCGAACAGAAGCAGAACTGCGTCCGGTTGCGGCTTGAACAAAACATGGAGGGGCTGCTGAGTGTGCGCCTGATCACGCCCTCTGCCAACCAACTATTCGGCAGCAGGAGCCTGGTGTTCGCCGGTGTGCTCGCCCCCGGTCAAAAGCCGATGCGCTGCGGCGCCGATGGCAAATGCAAACCGCAATGGCCTATCCAGCTGGATGTGACCACGGTGGCCACCAACGTGGCATTAGACGGATCTCCAGCGCCCACCTTGCCCCGGGCCCAGCTAGCCAAAGGGACATGCCTGCTGGAACGCCATCGACTGAGGTGCGAGGCCAGTGATTCCAGCGGACAGAGGTGGGAAGCTCAGGCCCGCCTCTGAAATGAGGCGGAGCTTCAAACCGAAGCCATTAAAAAAGGCGGCACCCAGATTCGAACTGGGGGTAAAGGATTTGCAATCCTCTGCCTTACCACTTGGCCATGCCGCCGGCCGGGGAGCAAACTCCCTGCAGCGGATCGTATCAGCCACGGCATGTCCTCCCGTCTGCTGGTTCTAAGCAACGGCCACGGTGAGGATCTGATCGCCCAACGGGTTCTGCAGGCCCTACGGGTGCGGCTGCCCAACCTGGAAATCCAGGTATTGCCCCTGGTGGGACTCGGCGAAGCGTTCAGCGCCGACGCAGCTGCCGGCCACCTGCAGCGGATCGGCCCCCAGCTGCAGCTGCCTAGTGGTGGCTTCAGCAACCAGAGCTTGTGGGGCCTGGCCCGCGACCTCGGGGCAGGCCTGCCCCTGCTGAGCTGGCGCCAACTGCAACTTGTGCGCCACTCGGCCCGTCAAGGCAGCCCGGTGCTAGCAATTGGCGACCTGCTGCCCCTACTGCTGGCCTGGAGCGGCGGCGGCAGCTTCGGCTTCATCGGCACCCCCAAAAGCGACCACACCTGGGCCACGCCGGCACCACCGGACTGGGCGGCGACACCGCTCGCAGATGCCTACCACCGCTGCAAGGGCAGCGAATGGGATCCGTGGGAATGGGCGTTGATGGGCAGCCGGCGCTGCCGGCTCGTTGCCGTGCGCGACCAGCTCACCGCCCAAGGGCTGCGGCGCCACAAGGTGCCAGCCCTGGCTCCTGGCAACCCAATGATGGATGGCTTCCGCCACACCCCTCTGCCGGCCGGGCTAGCAAGCCAGCGGCGCCTAATCCTGCTGGCCGGCAGCCGCCTGCCCGAAGCCCTCGGTAATGCCCGCCGGCTGCTGGGCTGCCTCAGCCTGCAGCAGCCGCGGCAGCCGGCCAGCGTGCTGGTGGCCTCTGGATCGGCGCCCACGGCTGCCGCCTGGGCCGAGCTGTTGGAGCAAGCGGGCTTTACGCCCCTACCGCCTGCAGCAGCCAGTGCCGCCAGCGGAGCTATTAGCAGCTGGCAGCTGGGCAGCTGGACCCTGCTGCTTGGCCAAAACCGCTTCGCCACCTGGGCCGGCTGGGCCGAGATCGGCCTGGCCACTGCGGGCACTGCCACGGAGCAACTAACGGGGCTGGGGGTGCCCTGCCTATCGCTGCCAGGCCCGGGGCCGCAATTCAAATCTGGCTTTGCCCGCCGCCAGAGCCGCCTGCTTGGGGGCGCCGTCATGCCCTGCCATTCCCAACAGGAGCTGGCCCTAAAACTGCAACAACTGCTCGACGATCCAAGCGAATGTGCCCGGCGTGGTGCCCTAGGCCGGGAGCGGATGGGGACGGCCGGTGGCAGCGCCCAGCTAGCCGAGCTGGTGGAGCAACAGCTGCTGGGATGATGCGGCCACCACTGCAGCTCCGTCGCCCATGGCCGGCATCCCCGATCGGGCCTACAACGCCGCCTGCGGCATGTTGGCCAGCCAATTGAGCATCAGCCTGGCGGCCGCCCGCCGCAAGGTCGACGTGCGCAGCTCCCAGGAGGGCCTTAAAGAAACCGCAGCCAAGCTCGCCCTGGCCCAGCAGATGCTTGCGGAAGCCCATGCCAGCGGCGAAAACCACCATGAGTTGCTCAGCTCCCTGCTGGAGGCAGTCGGCAGCGACGAGAACTTCATGGTGGAGGACTGAGCCAGCCAGGGCCCTTCAGCGGTTGCCGCCGGTGGAGTGCTCAAAGAGCAGGTGAAAGCGCTGGCGATCCAGGTCGGCCAGCACCGGGATGCAGCCAAAGCAACGCTCAGCCAGCTGCCAGCGCTCCTCCCGCTTCAGCATGGTTTCCAACCTGTCGCGAGCGGGAAGCAAGTAGCGCACATCGCCGGCGGCGTAGGCCAGCTGGACATCAGAGAGATCTTCCACCCGGCCCCAATCGGAACTCTGGGCCTGCTTGTCGAGCTCAATGCCCACCAGCTCCTGCACCACTTCCTTGAGGCCATGGCGGGGGCTGTAGGTGCGGCCCAGCCGGCTGGCCACCTTGGTGCAAAAGATCGGATCGACGGCAATTGCCAAGTTTTCAGCCAGGGCAGCCACGTCAAAGCGGGCGAAGTGGAAAACTTTTTCAATTGCCGGGTTTTCCATCAAGACCTGGAGCCGGGGTGCCGAGCTCTGGCCGCGGTGGAGGCGGATGCAGCAAACGTTGTCATTGTCGTCGCAGATCTGTACCAGGCAGAGCCGGTCGCGGCCATGAATCAGACCCATCGCCTCGGTGTCCACCGCCAGCGCCCTAGCCCCGGCGTAAAGGGCCGCCCACTCGTCATCAAGATCACCGTCAAACACGGCGAAGCGGGCGGGAGCCGGCAGGTTGCTGGGGGCAGACGAAGCGGTCACACGGAAAGGGCGAATGCCTTGCCATGCTGACAAGCCATGCCCCCTAGGGGTGGCGTCACAATTGGATGGATGGCCAACCTCAGCTCCACCCTGCTGCTCACCCTCCTACTAGCCGTAGGCCTGGTTTTTTTCTTGCGTGCCGCCAGTAAAGACCGCACCACCACAGTCGAGGTGCGCTCCTCGCGGCCGCCGCTGGAGGTGTTGAGCCAGCTGAGCGAATGGCTGCTGCAACGTGGTTGGCGCGCCGAATCCACTGACCCCGAGCGCCGCCACCTCTGCTTCCGCGCCGAGGTGGCTGCCAGTGAGTGGTTGGCGGTGCTGCTCTCCGTGCTGGGAGCGGTGGGGGCCTCCTGCCTTGGGCTGGTGCTGCGCCAGCTGCTGCCCCAGCTGGGCTGGTGGCCCCTGTTGCTGGCCTTACTGGGGCCGGCGGCTGGGCTGATTTATCGCACTCGGGCGATGCGGGCCGAAACCCTGGAGCTGCGCCTGATCAGCCATGACAGCGCCACGGGCAGCGCCTTACGACTGAGGGCCCACCGCGATGAGCTAATAGCGCTCGAATTGGAAATGGGTCCCAAGCTGGGCCTATTCAGCGACGGCAAGCTGCTCAGCTCCCCCATCTGACCCTTGCCTGGCAGTCATGCAACGATTCCGCCCCCTGGCTTTCGTCTTGACCGGAGTGCTTGCGATAGCTGGGGGCGCGGCTGCTCAAGCGCCGCCGCTGGCCAACTTTGATCCGCTCACAGGGCCGCGCAGCCGGCTGAGCAAAAACTGGCGAGGCCTGGCTGAGCTGCCCAGCAGCACCGAAATCCTGGTGCTAGCGGGTCATGCCGATTCCCAGGGGATTGGCGGAGCCGGCACAGGGGGAGAGGCCGTCGACCTCGGCGCAGCCGCGCCGATGCAGCCGGGCATGCGCGACGAGCTCTATTGGAACCTGCTCACCGCCCAGGCGGTTGTGGCCCTTGGACAGCAGCGGGGTCTGGCCATCCGCTTCTACGACCCACCGCTGCGCAGCATTGCTGACGGCGACGATCCACGCACCAACTGGAGCGTGGGCAAAGCCCATGCCCAAGCCGGTGGGTATGCCCTGGAAATCCACTACGACGCCTACGGACCAGATGGTGTGGGTTCGGGCCTGATCCCTCCCCTGCATCGCCCCCCAACCCGCCTAGACGAAAGCCTGGCGCTGGCATTTGGCCCCTATCCCCTGCTCTTCCGCGACGGCCTAGGCGCCCCCAAGCGGGGCATCGCCATTCTCGAGATCGGCAAACTCGAGGGCCAGCTAGAGGCATCTCTGCGAGATCCCCGCAGCCGCAATGGCACTATCCAAGCGATCGCTGAGCGGGTGGTTTCAGCTTTGCAACGGGGTCTGGAGCAGGGCTTGCAACCAGCCCCACCAATGCCTGGTCTGGCCGCCACCAAACCAGCGACCATCAACCCATCACCTAATTCAGCGCCTGATGGGGGGCGCAGCGGTCCGCAAGCGAGCCGTCCTCCAGCCAATCCTGGGGACGAGTGAACAGGTCTGTGAGCAAGGCCTCACGGCTGCCAGCCTCCGGCTGATATCCGTATTCCCAGCGCACCAAGGGCGGCAGAGACATCAGGATCGACTCGGTACGTCCGTTGGTCTGCAAGCCGAAAATCGTGCCCCGGTCAAACACCAAATTGAACTCCACATAGCGGCCCCGCCTGTAGAGCTGAAACTGGCGCTCCCGCTCGCCATAAGGGGTGTGCTGTCGCTTCTCAGCGATCGGCAAGTAGCTGGGCAGGAAGGCGTTGCCGCAGGCACTGGCCAGGGCAAACAGCTGCTCCCAACTCTGCGGCACCGGGCCTAATTGGTTGCTCACAGCCGCCGCAGGCCCATCGGGGTCCTGGCCCTTGTAGAGCACCCCGCGGGGATCCTGGTAGTCGTAAAAGATGCCGCCCACGCCGCGGGTCTCGTCCCGATGCTTGAGGAAGAAGTACTCGTCGCACCAGGGCTTGAACACCTGATAAAAAGCGGGATTAACGCTGTCGCAGGCTCCTTTGAGCGTGCGATGGAAATGCTGGGCGTCTTGCAGGAACGGGTAATAGGGAGTGAGATCGGCGCCGCCGCCAAACCACCACACCGGGCCCGCTTCGAAGTAGCGGTAGTTGAGATGAACGGTGGGGATATAAGGATTACGGGGGTGCAGCACCATCGAGGTGCCTGTGGCAAACCAGCGGTGCCCCTTGGCTTCCGGCCGCTGGCTGAGGATCGAGGGGGGCAGCTCGGAGCCCTCTACCTCTGAGAAGTTGACGCCGCCCTGCTCGAAGACGCGGCCGCCCTTCATCACCCGGGAGCGACCGCCGCCTCCCTCCGGACGCTCCCAGCTCTCCTCGGCGAAGCAACCTTCGGCATCAAATTCTTCTAAACCGGCGCAAATGGAGTCCTGCAAGCCCATCAGCAGGGCCTTAGCCCTGGTGCGGGAGTCGGCCGGTGGAGCTTCCAGCAGGGCCTTAAGCATCGACACTGCGCCACATGGCGCTGGAAACGTCTAACCATTTCAGCCCAGCCTCCCCCCAGACAAGTAATCGAGAGGGTCTGTCACGCCCATGCTGACGGTCAAAAGCAGCAGCGAGGCCCCTAGGATCGCAGTCTCTGATTGGATTTCCGATGGCATCTGTGGAGCAGGCTCAGGCCGCCCTCAACGCCGTTCAGGATGCCGGCAGCGGGCGCAGCCTGATCGAGCTGGGCTGGATCCAGCAGACGCGACTGGTGGGCGATCGGGCCGTATTTCGCCTTGCCCTACCTGGGTTTGCCCAGAGCCAGCGCGATCGGATCGCCGCTGAGGCCAAGGCGGCCCTGCTCGCCCTTGAAGGCATCAACGACGTTCAAATTGAGTTGGAGCAGCCCAGCGGCGGCGCTCCAATCGGTGCCGCTGGCCATGGTCACGTGCCGGAACGCGGTCAACTGCCAGAGCGCCAGCCCATCCCTGGGGTGCGCCAGGTCATCGCCGTCAGCAGTGGCAAGGGCGGAGTGGGCAAGAGCACGGTTGCCGTGAACCTGGCCTGTGCCCTGGCTGCTTCAGGACTGAAGGTGGGCTTGCTCGATGCGGACATCTACGGGCCGAATGCCCCCACCATGCTGGGAGTGGCTGATCGCACGCCTGAAGTGAGCGGCGAAGGCGCCCAGCAATTGATGACACCGATCGAAACCTGTGGCATCGCCATGGTGTCGATGGGCCTGCTGATCCAGGAAAACCAACCCGTGATCTGGCGGGGGCCGATGCTCAACGGCATCATTCGCCAGTTTCTTTACCAAGTCGCCTGGGGCGAACGGGATGTGCTGATCGTCGACCTGCCTCCTGGCACCGGTGATGCCCAGCTCACCATTGCCCAGGCGGTGCCGATGGCCGGGGCGATCATCGTCACCACTCCCCAGCTGGTTTCCCTAGCTGATGCCCGCCGGGGTCTGGCGATGTTTCTGCAGATGGGGGTGGACGTGCTGGGTGTGGTGGAAAACATGAGCGTCTTCATTCCCCCTGACGCTCCAGACAAGCGTTATGCCCTATTCGGCAGCGGCGGAGGCTCCCGCCTGGCTGAAGAGGCAGGAGTGCCCCTGCTGGCCGAACTTCCCCTGGAGATGCCCGTGCGGGAGGGGGGAGATGCAGGACGCCCCGTAGTGCTCAGCCACCCCGAATCGATCAGCGCCCGGGGCTTTTTGGCTTTGGCCCGCCAGCTCAGCGCCGCCCATCTGGTGCCAGCCTGAAGCCCATGTTGAGCCAGTTTGGGCGGCGCAACCCTCGATTTTTTAGTGGCCGCAGCAGCCGGCGCAACCCCCTGGCCGACGTGGACCTGATCCTCTGGGGGGTACCGCTGGCAATGGTGGCGATCGCCGGGATCCTGATTGCCAGCACCCAGCGCCAAGCGAATTACGCCGACTGGTACCAGCACTGGGTAACGGCGGCGGTGGGCATGGTGGTGGCCCTACTGCTGGCGCGAATGCCATTGGATCGGCTGATCCCATTTAAGTGGCCGATTTACATAGCCATGGTCGCCAGCCTGGTGGCCGTCCGAGTTGTCGGCACAAGCGCCCTAGGGGCCCAGAGCTGGATCAACATTGGCGGCTTTTATGTACAGCCCTCGGAATTCGCCAAGGTGGGCGCCATCTTGCTTCTCGCCGGGGTACTAGCCAGACACCCGGTTGATCGTCCTGTTGACCTGATCCGTCCAGTGGGCCTGATCGCCCTGCCTTGGCTGCTGGTTTTTGTGCAACCCGACCTAGGCAGCTCGCTTGTGTTTGGCGCCGTACTGCTGGTGATGCTGTTTTGGGCTGGAATGCCTGGGGCCTGGGTGGTGCTGCTGCTCTCCCCTCTTGTGGCGGCGATAGTGGCAGGCACCCTGCCCTGGCTGCTGCTGGGCTGGGTGCCCCTGATGGGCTGGCTGGCATGGAAGAGCCTGCCCTGGAAGCGGGTGGCCCTGGCGATCAGCCTTGCCGTGCAGGGGATCTTCGCAATCGCCACCCCCTGGCTCTGGGAGCACGGCCTGCGCCCCCACCAGCGAGCCAGGCTCACCCTGTTTCTTGATCCCGCCCAGGATCCCCTCGGCGGCGGCTACCACCTGCTGCAGAGCACCGTGGGCATCGGCTCGGGGCAGATCTGGGGCACCGGCTTGATGCAAGGCTCCCTCACGAAGCTGCGGTTTATCCCTGAGCAACACACCGATTTCATCTTCAGCGCCCTTGGCGAGGAAACCGGTTTTCTCGGCTCGGTGCTGGTGGTGGCGGGCTTTGCCCTGCTGATGTGGCGCTTGCTGCAGATCGCTGGACGAGCCCGCAGCGACTACGAGGCCCTGGTGGTGGTGGGAATTGGGGCGATGCTGATGTTCCAGGTGGTGGTGAACATCAACATGACCATTGGACTCGGTCCCATCACCGGCATCCCCTTGCCCTGGCTGAGTTATGGAAGATCCGCCATGTTGGTGAACTTCATCTCCCTCGGGCTGTGCGCCTCAGCCGCCCGCCGGGGCCGCACGGCCCAGGGCCGCTGGTGAGCCTGGCCGACCTGCGACGTTGTTTGGCTGAAGGGGTGCCAACCGGAGTTGGCAACGAGGACTGCGCACGGCGGCAGTGGTGGGCAGCCCTGGCCACCCTGCAGGAGGATTTCCTGCTGCCCCACCAACCCCTCCAGGGCCTATGGCTGGCCGCGCCACTGCCCGCCCTCTATGAACCAGCCCTGTTGCAGCAGCTGCAGGGCTGGGTTTGGGCCCCAAGCGACCTAGATGGCCTGCTGCCCAGCCCGGCACCCCTTCTGCCAGGAGCCGGCAACCCAGCTCCATGCGGCAGCTTTCAGCGGCTAGCCCTGGCGGAGGAGGACGGCACCGACCCCCTCCTGCTGGTGATAACCCCCCAGCTACAGGTAGCCCTTTGCCTCGATGGCCCGGCTAAAGGCCGGCGCCTGATTGTTCGCTTCGACCCTGAGGCCCTGTCCGAGGCCCTAGGCCTTATTCATGGGCGCCTACTGAGCCAGGATCCCGCAGCCTCGGCAGACCTGCGCAGCGCCCTAGAGCGACTGGGGCCCCTGCGCAGCGACGACCAACTGGGCTTGCGCTTCTGGCCGCGGCTGGGGGAACGGCTGGCCGCCATGGCCCCCAGCCTGACCCTGCAGCCCCTGGTACATGGCGGTAGCAATCGTCCAGCCCAGGCCCAGGAGCGCCAGGCCGGCGACACCCCACGAGCGGTGAGTAGCGAACTAGCCCTGCTCGAGGCCCTCACCCACGAGGTGCGCACACCGCTGGCCACGATCCGCACCCTGATCCGGTCCTTGCTGCGGCGCAACGACCTGCCGCCGGTGGTACGCCAGCGCCTTGAGCAGATCGACGGCGAATGCAGTGAGCAAATCGATCGCTTCGGCCTGATCTTCCTAGCGGCCGAGCTGCAACGCCAACCAGGCTGCGAACAGCCCCTTGAAAGCCACGACCTGGCCCGCACCGACCTCAGTGCGGTGCTGCACCAGCAGCAAGAACTGTGGCAGCGGCAACTGGCGCGCCGCGGCCTGGAGCTGGAGCTGGCGGTAGCCGCTGGCTTATCGCCGGTACTGAGCGATCCGGCCCGGCTCGAAACCATGCTGGGCGGACTAATCGACCGCTTCAGCCGCGGCCTGCCCAGCGGCAGCCGCGTGACCGTGAGCCTGCTGCCGGCCGGCAGCAGGCTGAAGCTGCAGCTCAACAGCGAGGGCCACGACCCCAGCGAGAACGACGGGATGGGGAACGGCGAGCAGCGGGAGCTGGTGGGGCCAGTGCTGAGCTGGAACCCCACCACCGGCAGCCTGCAGCTGAGCCGTCAAGCCACCCAGCGGCTATTCCATCGCCTCGGCGGTCGCCTCACCGAGCGCAACGGCAGCGGCTTGACCGTGTTTTTCCCAGTCTGCTGAAGGGCCGGTTTGTTGACGGGTGTGAAGAGTGGGGCAGAAGCCCCGATCCGGTCAAAAACACGGTGCTAGTTTCCGGCTGAAACGTTCCAAAGCCATGGCAGCGACGGTGCTCAGCGGTCAACTCCCGAAGTACATCGGCAGCACCGGCGGCCTGCTGAACTCTGCTGAAACTGAGGAGAAATACGCCATCACCTGGACCAGCCCGAAGGAGCAAGTCTTCGAGCTGCCCACCGGTGGCGCGGCCCACATGAATGCGGGCGAAAATCTGATGTACTTCGCCCGCAAGGAACAGTGCCTCGCCTTAGGCACCCAGTTGCGCACCAAGTTCAAGCCCCGGATCGAGGACTACAAGATCTATCGCATCTTCCCTGGCGGCGATACCGAGTTCCTGCACCCCAAGGACGGCGTTTTTCCCGAGAAGGTGAACGAGGGCCGCACCATGGTTGGTCACAACCCCCGCCGCATCGGCGCCAACCAGAACCCCGCCAATCTCAAGTTCACCGGCAAGAACACCTTCGACGCTTGAGCTGCGTTGACCAACCCCTATAAAGGCGGGGCCAGGCGCCCCGTTTTTTTTGCCTGCCCGCTTGTCCGATGCCCAGCCCCGATCGCGATGGCTTAGCCCAAGAGGCTTTTCTCGAGGCAGTCGCGGCTGGCCACAACTTCATCCCCCTCTGGAAGCGCTGGCCTGCTGATCTGGAAACCCCTCTCACCGCCTGGCTGAAGGCCGGAACGGGTAGCAGTCATGGTGTGCTGCTGGAGTCGGTCGAAGGTGGTGAGCGCATCGGCCGCTGGAGCTTTGTGGTGTCTGATCCGCTCTGGACCCTCACCAGCCGGGGCGACCAAAGTGTGCGCCAGTGGCGCACTGGCTCCGAGGAACGGCTGCAAGGCAACCCCTTCGACCTGCTGCGCCAGTGCCTAGAGCCCCTGTCCAGCCCGCCGATCCCCGGTCTGCCACCGGTGGGCCAGCTATTTGGCTTCTGGGGCTACGAGCTGATCCGTTGGATCGAACCCAGCGTGCCGGTGCATCCGGCGGCCGAGGGTGCACCACCTGATGGCTGCTGGATGCTGGCCGACAGCCTGCTGGTGTTCGACCAGGTGAAGCGCCAGATCACCGCAGTGGCCTACGCCGATTTGAGTGGCGGCCAGGATCCACAGGCCGCCTACGCCGCGGCCGCAGCCCGGATCTCCGGCCTGGAAGAGCGCATGCACGGCCCCCTGCCCGGAGCCGGCACCCCCCTGAACTGGCACGACGCCACTGCCGGTGACATCGCTACCAATTTGCGGACCACCAGCAACGTCGGCCAGGAGGCCTTCGAGGCCGCCGTGAGCTGCGGAGAAGGGCACATCGAAGCTGGCGACGTGTTCCAGCTGGTGCTCAGCCAGCGGCTGGAAACCCGCATCGATCGCGATCCCTTCGAGCTCTACCGCAGCCTGCGGATGGTGAATCCCTCGCCCTACATGGCGTTTTTCAACTTCGGCGGCTGGTATCTGATCGGCTCCAGTCCGGAGGTGATGGTGAAGGCAGAACCAACGGCCGCAGGGGGAGTGAAGGCTTCTTTACGGCCAATCGCAGGCACGCGCCCCCGGGGCGCCGATGAGGCCGAAGACCTGGCCCTGGAGGCGGAGCTGCTGGCTGATCCCAAGGAGCGAGCCGAGCACGTGATGCTGGTGGATCTGGGCCGCAACGACCTGGGCCGCGTCTGCCAGCCAGGCACCGTCAAGGTGAGAGAGCTGATGGTGATCGAGCGCTACTCGCACGTGATGCACATCGTGAGCCAGGTGGAGGGCCTGCTGGCCGAGGGCCAAACGGTATGGGACCTGCTGATGGCCTCCTTCCCCGCCGGTACGGTCAGTGGCGCTCCCAAAATTCGGGCTATGCAGCTGATCCACGCCCTGGAGCCTGACGCCCGAGGCCCATACTCCGGGGTGTATGGCGGGGTTGACCTGGCTGGCGCACTCAACACCGCTATCACCATCCGCACGATGGTGGTGCTGCCCCACCCCGAAGGGGGCTGGCGGGTGCAGGTGCAAGCCGGTGCTGGAGTAGTGGCCGACTCCAAGCCCGAACTCGAATACCAGGAAACCTTGAACAAAGCCCGCGGCATGCTCAAAGCCCTGGCCTGCCTGCTGCCGGCCCAGCCATGAGCGCCCCCCTATTGCTTAAAGGTTTTGAGGTGGAGCTCTACACCGGCCGTGCCGATGGCACGGTGGTGGGCTGCAGCGCCGAGGCTGCGGCCGCCCTCGAGGGGTTCGTAACCGAGCCCGATTGCCGCAACCTCGAATACATCACTCCCCCGGATGCCGACTACGCCCGGCAACTGCAACTGCTGCTCGAGCCCCGCCAACGGCTGCGCCGCTGGCTCGCCAGCCGCCAGCTCACCCTGCTGCCCGGCAGCACGCTGAGCCTGGGGGACAGCCAGCGTTTTGAGCGCTCAGATCCGGCCAATCCGTATCACGGCTACATCGAGGCCACCTACGGCACCAAGGTGGTTACAGCCAGTGTGCACATCAATCTGGGGCTCACCGCAGGCCACGGCCTCGAGCCAATGACCAGCCTGTTTGCGGGCCTGCGCCTGATGCGCTGCGAAGCGTCCCTGCTCCTGGCTCTCAGCGCCAGCTCGCCCTTTCTCGACGGGGTTGTAACCGCTGCCCATTCCCAGCGCTGGCTGCAGTTTCCCCTGACGCCAGCGGAGGTGCCCCTGTTCCTGGATCACCAGCACTACATCAGCTGGATGGGCGAGCAACTGGCCTTGGGCACCATGCAAAACGTGCGCCATCTCTGGACATCGGTGCGGCCCAATGGCGACAACCGGCCCCACGACCTCAACCGCCTGGAGATTCGCATTTGCGATCTGGTCACCGATCCACTCGTGCTTTTGGCGATCACGGCCTTCGCCGAACTGCGCTTACAGCAGTTGATGCGAGAACCGGAGCGTTACGACCCACTCCAGGCCAGCAGCCTGGACCCATCCCAGCTAGCCGCCCTCGCCGATGCCAACGACCGGGCCGCAGCCCGCTCCAGCCTTGATGCCACCGTGATGCACTGGCGCAATGGGGCCCCGATCCAGGCCCGAGACTGGCTTGCTCAGGAGCTGGCAGATCTGGCTCCACTTGCTGAAGAGCTGGGACTAACCCGGGTGCTCGCCCCCCTGCAGGGCGTCCTTAACCAGGGCAACCAGGCCATGAGCTGGCTAGCCGGACACCAGGCTGGCCTGTCGATCCCGACCCTGCTCAACCAGACCGTGGAGGCGATGGCAAGCCAGGAGGCCGAGCTACTTGAGGCAATCGCCACAGACGGGGTGCCTGGTCCTTTGGGATGATCGAAAATCACTCCGCCGCCAATTCAGCTCCCATGCGGCAGTCCATGCCCACTCCCGCTGCAGCCAT
Source organism: Cyanobium sp. Maggiore-St4-Cus (assembly GCF_024345615.1). Classification (NCBI taxonomy): domain Bacteria; kingdom Bacillati; phylum Cyanobacteriota; class Cyanophyceae; order Synechococcales; family Prochlorococcaceae; genus Cyanobium; species Cyanobium sp. Maggiore-St4-Cus. The sequence continues at coordinate 82,424 of NZ_JAGQBL010000010.1, read as the reverse complement.
AGAAGCGATACCGGCTTCCCAGCGGGTCACGCGGCTGCTGGGCGAGCGTCTCGAATTAGTTGAAGATCTCTGGGAGACGGTGCTGCGCAGCGAGTGCCCCCCCGAGCAGGCCGAGCGACTGCTGCGCCTCAAGCAGCTGAGTGACCCAGACGAGGCTGATGTCACTGGGGCGATCGTGCAGCTGATCCGCGAGATGGATCTGGCCGAAGCAATCGCCGCGGCCAGGGCCTTTTCGCTTTATTTCCAGCTGGTCAACATCCTCGAACAACACATCGAGGAGGACACCTACCTCGACAGCCTCAAAAACCAGGAAAACGGCCCCAGCGATCCCTTCCTGCCGGCCCTGGCCAACCAGACCGACCCGGCCACCTTTCGCCAGCTGTTCGCCCGCCTGCGCAGCCTGAATGTGCCGCCAGCCCAGCTGGAGAAGTTGCTGCGCACCCTCGACCTGCGGCTGGTGTTCACCGCCCACCCCACCGAAATTGTGCGCCATACGGTGCGGCACAAGCAACGACGCGTGGCCACCTTGATCCAGAAACTGGAGCAGGGCAGCGGCCTCAATTGCCTTGAGCGCCAAGGCCTGAGACTCCAGCTAGAGGAGGAGATCCGGCTCTGGTGGCGCACCGACGAACTACACCAGTTCAAACCGACGGTGCTCGACGAGGTCGACTACGCCCTGCACTACTTCCAGCAGGTGCTCTTCGACGCCATGCCCCAGCTACGCGATCGCATTCGCGCCGCCCTGAAGCTGAGCTATCCAGACGTGGAACCGCCACGGGATTCGTTCTGCACCTTCGGCTCCTGGGTGGGATCAGACCGGGACGGCAACCCCTCGGTGACACCGGACATCACCTGGCGCACCGCCTGCTACCAACGCCAGCTGATGCTGGAGCGCTATCTCAAGGCGGTGAACGAGCTCAGTGACCAGCTCAGCATCTCGATGCAGTGGAGCCAGGTGAGCCCGGCCCTGCTGGAGTCGCTGGAAATGGACCGGCTGCGCTTCCCGGAGATCTACGAGGAGCGGGCTGCCCGCTACCGACTCGAGCCCTACCGGCTCAAGCTCAGCTACACCATGGAGCGGCTGCGGCTCACCCACCAACGCAACCAGCAACTGGCCGATGCCGGCTGGGAGTCTCCCTGCGATGGCAGCGCCCCACCGCCGCCGATGGGGGGCAGCATGGCCCCCGCTCCCACCCAGGAGTTGCACTACAGCACGGTTGATGAATTCCGCTACGACCTGGAACTAATCCAAGACAGCCTCGAGCGCACTGGCCTGAGCTGCGAATCGCTGCAGCACCTGATCAGCCAGGCCCAGATCTTTGCCTTCTGCCTTGCCAGCCTGGACATACGCCAGGAGAGCACCCGCCACAGCGATGCCCTCGACGAACTCAGCCGCTACTTGCAGTTAGCCGTGCCCTACGGCGAGATGGATGAGGCCCAGCGGGTCGAGTGGCTGCTCAGCGAAATCCAGACCCGCCGCCCCCTGCTGCCGCCCACGGCCAAATGGAGTGCCGCCACAGCCGAAACCTTCGCCGTGTTCCGGATGCTGCAGAGGCTGCAGCAGGAATTCGGATCGCGTATTTGCCGCACCTATGTGATCTCGATGAGTCACACGGTGTCCGATTTGCTGGAGGTGCTGCTGCTGGCCAAGGAGGCCGGGCTAGTAGACCCACTTGCCCAGCGCGCCGGCCTGCTGGTGGTGCCGCTGTTTGAAACGGTGGAGGATCTCCAGAGGGCGCCAGCGGTGATGGGCACCCTGTTCCGCCATCCTTTTTACCTAGCCCTGCTGGGCAGTGACGGTGGCCAGCCACTCCAAGAAGTGATGCTGGGCTACTCCGACAGCAATAAGGATTCGGGCTTCCTCTCCAGCAACTGGGAAATCCATAAGGCCCAGATCGCCCTGCAGCGTCTGGCCATCGAGCACGGCGTCGCCCTCCGCATCTTCCACGGCCGGGGCGGCTCGGTGGGCCGCGGTGGTGGGCCCGCCTATCAGGCGATCCTGGCCCAGCCCAGTGGCACCCTCAGCGGCCGCATCAAGATCACCGAACAGGGGGAGGTGCTGGCCTCCAAATACTCCCTGCCGGAGCTAGCGCTCTACAACCTGGAAACGGTCACCACCGCCGTGCTGCAGAACAGCCTGGTGAGCAGCCCCGTTGACGAAACCCCCAGCTGGAACGAGCTGATGGGCCGACTGGCGGCCCGCTCCCGCGACCACTACCGGGCCCTGGTGCACGACAACCCCGACCTGGTGGCCTTCTTCCAGCAGGTGACCCCAATCGAAGAGATCAGCAAGCTGCAGATCTCCAGCCGCCCGGCCCGCCGCAAGAGTGGCGCCAAGGACCTCTCAAGCCTGCGGGCCATCCCCTGGGTATTCGGCTGGACCCAGAGCCGCTTCCTGTTGCCCAGCTGGTTTGGGGTGGGAGCCGCCCTGCAGGAGGAGCTCGACCAGGATCCAGGTCAGCTGGAGCTACTGCGGTTGCTCTACCAGCGCTGGCCGTTCTTCCGCATGCTGATTTCCAAAGTGGAGATGACCCTCTCCAAGGTGGATCTCGACCTGGCCCACCACTACGTCCAGGCCCTGGGCCGCAGCGAAAACCGCGAGGCCTTTGAAGCAATCTTCCAGTCGATCGCTGCCGAATTTGGCCTTACCCGCGATCTGGTGCTGGCGATCACCGGCCACAGCCGACTGCTGGATGGCGATCCTGCCTTGCAGCTCTCGGTGGATCTACGCAACCGCACGATCATTCCGCTCGGCTTCCTGCAGGTGGCCCTGCTCAGACGCCTGCGCGACCAAAACCGCCAACCACCGATGAGTGAAACGAGCGCCAGCAGCAGCGACGATGGGCGCACCTATAGCCGCAGTGAACTGCTGCGAGGCGCCCTGCTCACCATCAACGGCATCGCGGCGGGCATGCGCAACACCGGCTGAGTCCATTCCCTTCAGCCCCTACCTAGATAAGCCCAGCTCTGGACTCCCTTTTGATCCCGTTCCGCAGCCAGCCCCAAGCCCCACAACTGAGGGATGGTTATCACCTGCTGGCCGATGGCCTACTGCCCAGTGCCGAAGCCCTCAACAGGCTGCTGGTGGCAGCGGGTGATCAGCCCCGGCAGCCTGAGCGCTGGCAGCGGGTGCTGGAGCTAAGCGTTTGGCACTTGGGCGTGGCGGGCCCCGATGGCCAGCTGGTGGGTTTTGTCAGAGCTACCAGCGACCTCGCCCTCAATGCCAACCTCTGGGACCTTTGCGCCGATCCTGCCGATCCAGCTGAGGCAGAGATCCTGGCGGTGCTTGTCCATGCCGCCTTGGGCCGATTGCGCCGGGAGCTGGCGGGGTGCAGCATTTCTCTTTCAGCCCCGCCCCAGGCCCTTGCTGCCCTAGAGCGCTACGGGTTTGCCGTGGATCCGGGGGGCATCCGCGCCATGGGGCTCAAGCTGGAGAATTGATCTCAAGCTGGAGAATTGATCTCAAGCTGGAGAGTTGATTTCAAGCTGGGCTTGGCCCGCAAACCACAGTTCCTAAGCAAAAACCCCACCGCCTGGGCCTTAACTGCCTCGGCGGTGGGGAGAGGTGGGGCGGGATGCGGTTGGGTGACGAGCATGGAGGGACTCGAACCCCCGACCCTCAGAACCGGAATCTGATGCTCTATCCAACTGAGCTACATGCCCTTAATGGCACCCTGCCTGACTTACCTTAACCGCACACCGCATCAGACCCATCCGGCTGCATCGCCTGGAGCTGCTGCGTTTCCGCAATATCAGTCGGCTGGAGCTGAGCCTGGAGGCTCCCCGGCTGCTGGTGGTCGGGGCCAATGGCGAGGGCAAATCCAACCTGCTGGAAGCGGTGGAATTACTTGGCTGCCTGCGATCCCACCGCACCAGTAGCGATCGTGATTTGATCCAGCACGGCGAGGCCAGCGGCCAGGTGCGCGCCCTCACCAGCGGCGGGGACCAGCTGCAGCTGGAGCTGCGCCGAAGTGCCGGTAGGCAGGCCCAGCGCAACGGCAAGCAGCTGGATCGCCAGCTTGACCTGCTGGGTTCGCTGCGCTGCGTGGGCTTCAGCGCCCTCGACCTCGAGCTGGTGCGGGGCGAGCCCGCTGGCCGGCGTCAGTGGCTCGACCGGGTGGTGCTGCAGCTCGAGCCTCTCTACGGCGACCTGCTGAGTCGCTACGGCCGGCTGCTACGCCAGCGCAGCCAATTGCTGCGGCGCGGCCTGGGGGGAACCAGCCTGCTGGCCCTACTCGACACCTTTGATCTGCAAATGGCCGTGATCGGCACCCGCTTACACCGGCGCCGCTTCCGAGCGATCCGGCGCCTCGAGCCCCTGGCCGCAGCCTGGCAGGAGCGGCTCAGCGGCGGCCGTGAACAGCTGCAACTGAATTACCAAAGCGGCACTGTCTTGGCGGGAGAGGAGGCTGAGGAGCCTTGGCGTCAGTCCCTGCTTGAGCAACTACAGCTTCAACGCCAGGAGGAACTGCGGCTGGGCCAATGCACGGTGGGGCCCCACCGGGACGAGCTAGAGCTGGCCTTGGCCGGCCAACCGGCCCGCCGCTACGGCTCGGCTGGCCAGCAACGCACCCTGGTACTGGCCCTCAAGCTGGCTGAGCTCGAGCTTGTGGGCTCCGTCCTGGGGGAGCCACCCCTGCTGCTCCTCGACGACGTGCTCGCCGAACTAGACCCGGAGCGGCAACAATTGCTGCTCGAGGCGGTGGGCGAAGGTCACCAGTGCCTGGTGAGTGCCACCCACCTGGGAGCCTTCAGTGGGGGCTGGCAGGCCGAAAGCCAGGTGGTGCGGATGCGCGCCGGCAAGCTCGATCCGAAGTTGCCAACTGACTTGGACAGCTAGACCCCAATACCTGGCTGACAGCGTATGGTTGGATGCTTGTTTGGTCGGATTCGATGACCCAGACCCTGCCCTGCCTCCACCCGAACCCGGGATGGACTGAGGCCCCTGCTGCTACCACCGCAGCCTCTCCCCTGCCTTGCCAGATTTCCGAAACGGTCGGGAAACACTGCATCCTTGAGCTTTATGGCTGCGACAGCGCCAAGCTCGACGACGAAGCCTTCCTGAGGGACACCATCACCGCAGCAGCGAAGCGTGCCGGTGCCACCCTCCTCAACCTGATCACCCACCGATTCGAACCCCAAGGGGTTACGGGATTAGCCTTGCTGGCTGAATCCCATATCTCGATTCACACTTGGCCGGAATCGGGCTACGCGGCGGTTGATGTGTTCACCTGCGGTGATCACACGATGCCGGAAAAAGCCTGTGCGGTACTCGCCGCCGAGCTTTCAGCCAACGACCACAAGCTCACCAGCTTCCGCCGCGAGACGCCGCCGTCGATTGCTGATAGCCCGCGTGATCCGTTGCAGGAGCATGGGTTCACCGCCGCGGTGACCCTCTGAGCTCGGGGGGCTAATCACCGGTTAGCTGAGCCAAGTTCTCGGTTGAGCTTGCCGCTCACCAGCCCCTCCAGATCCAGCCCCACGGCGCTAAAGCCCATTTCCAGGAAGGCCGCCACCAGCGCCTCCCTGGTTTCGGGCTTGGCCCACAAACCCAGGGCGCGATCCAATTGGGCGGGAGGCAGTTCAATCCGAGCCGTCTGGCCCTGGGAGCGCACGCGCACCTGGGGCCATCCCCGTGCCAACAACCAGGCTTCCGCTGCAGCCACCCGCTCCAGCCGCTCCGCCGTGATCGGTTCGCCGTAGGGAAAGCGCGAAGCCAGACACGGCTGGGCAGGCTTGTCCCACCAGGGCAATCCCAGAGACCGAGAAATTTGGCGTACGCCGGCCTTGTCAAGGCCCACCTCGGCCAGGGGCGAACGCACTCCAAATTCCTTTGAGGCCCGAATGCCGGGCCGATGATCATCTAGATCCTCGGCATTGACGCCATCGAGCACGGTCGCCCCTGCCGCCGCGGCCGCGATCGGCGCCAGCAGCCGGTGCAGCTCCCGCTTGCAGGCGTAGCAGCGCTGGTCAGGATTACTGGCGTAGGACGGATCTGCCAGCTCCGCCGTAGGGATCTCCCGGTGGGTGATCCGCAGCCAACGAGCCTGCTCCGCCGCCTCCGCCCGCAGGTGGGGGGCTAGGGCCGGAGACACACCCGTAATCGCCAAAGCCGCCTCGCCGCGTTGCTCCACGGCGAGGGCAGCTACTAGGGAACTATCAACGCCACCGGAATAGGCCAGCACCAGCCGATCTAGGCACGCCAACTGCTGACGCAGCGAAGCCAGCGCCAGCTCCAGCGGCGGCGGCAACAGCTCCAACGGGGAAAACAGCATCGCCACCAAACTCCTGCCCAGATATTGGCAACCCCCACCCCAATGACGCCGGTAGCATCGCCATATGAGCAGCACCCAGACGCCGCAACGAGGAACGGGCCGGGGTATCGGCATCCGTACGGCGGCCGGCAGCGATGAGCGCTCCCATGGCCAGCTGCACGTCTATGACGGCGATGGCAAGGGCAAAAGCCAGGCCGCCCTAGGGGTGGTTCTGCGCACCATCGGCCTGGGTATCTGCGAGCAAAAACGCACCCGGGTGCTGCTGCTGCGCTTTCTCAAGGGACCTGGCCGGGCCTACGACGAAGACGCCGCCATCGAAGCCCTGCAACAGGGCTTTCCCCACCTGATCGACCAGGTACGCACCGGCAGGGGAGACTTTTTCAGCGCCGAGGAAGCCACCCGCTTCGACCGGCAGGAGGCCCAGCGGGGCTGGGACATTGCCAAAGGGGCCATCGCCAGCGACCTCTACTCGGTGGTGGTGCTCGACGAGCTCAACCCGGTGCTGGATCTGGGCCTGCTTGATGTCGAAGATGTGGCCCGCACCCTGGCGGCCAAACCCGACGGCATGGAGGTGATCTGCACAGGTCGCGGTGCGCCCCGCCAGCTGGTGCAACTGGCCGACCTGCACTCGGAAATGCGCGCCCACCAGGGCCCCGGCGGCCTTGAAGGCGTCGAGATTTACACCGGTGAAGGCAAGGGGAAATCCACCAGTGCCCTGGGCAAGGGGCTGCAGGCGATCGGCCGTGGCATCAGCCAGGACAAAAGCCACCGGGTGCTGATTCTGCAGTGGCTCAAAGGTGGCGCTGGCTATACCGAAGATGCCGCCATAGCCGCTCTTCGCGAGAGCTATCCCCACCTGGTGGATCACCTGCGCTCAGGTCGCGATGCAATCGTGTGGCGTGGCCAGCAGCAGCCGATCGACTACGTGGAAGCTGAACGGGCCTGGGAGATCGCCCGGGCCGCTATCTCTAGCGGCCTCTACAAAACGGTGATCCTCGATGAGATCAACCCGACAGTGGATCTGGAGTTGCTGCCGGTGGAGCCGATCGTGCAAACCCTGCTGCGCAAACCCGCTGAAACGGAAGTAATCCTCACCGGCCGCTGTAAAAACCGCCCTGCCTATTTCGACCTGGCTTCGGTGCACTCCGAGATGGTGTGCCACAAGCATTACGCCGAGCGCGGCGTCGATCTCAAACGCGGCGTGGATTACTGAGGCTGAACTACTGAGACTGGATTACTTACTGAGACCAGGCCTCAGTAGCGCATCACACTCGGATCAACTTCCTGGCTCCAGGCGTCAATCCCTCCGGCCACGTTGATGCCCTCGATGCCGTGGCGTTTCAGGGCAATCAGGGCCTTGGCACTGCGGCCGCCCAGCTTGCAGTGGACGTAGAGGCTTTTGCCCGCCGCCAGCTGCTGGATGCGTTCTACGGCCGTGCCGTTCTCGATCTGATCGAGGGGAATCAAAATAGCGCCGGGAATCACGGCGATCTCAGCCTCGGGGGGGTTGCGCACGTCGATCAGCACCAGGCCACTGGTGTCACCATCCAGCAGCGTTTTGAGCTCGCCCACGCTGATGCTCTCCACAGCTCCGGATTCTTCCTGGCCAGGGGCAGTGCCGCCAACGCCGCAAAACTCTTGATAGTCAATAAGTTTGTCGATCACCGGGCGCTCGGGGTTGGGCCGCAGCTTGAGCTCGCGGAACTTCATCGCCAGGGCATCGAACAGGAGCAGGCGGCCGCTGAGGGTGGTGCCGATGCCGGTGATGATCTTCACCGCCTCGGTGGCCTGGATCACGCCGATGATTCCGGGCAGCACCCCCACCACTCCGCCCTCGGCGCAGGAGGGCACCATGCCCGGCGGCGGCGGCTCGGGGAACAGGTCGCGGTAGTTCGGGCTCTCGGCATCGAGGTTGAACACCGTGGCCTGGCCTTCAAAGCGGAAGATCGAGCCGTAGACATTTGGCTTACCCAGCAGCACGCAGGCGTCGTTCACCAGGTAGCGGGTGGGGAAGTTATCAGTGCCGTCACAGACCAGGTCATAGCCGGAAATGATCTCCAGGGCATTTTCGCTGGTGAGGGCGGTCTCGTAGAGATCCACCTGGCAGTGGGGATTGATCTCCAGGATGCGGGCCTTGGCCGATTCAATCTTGGGCTTGCCAACCCAGCTGGTGCCATGGATCACCTGGCGCTGGAGGTTGGAGTGGTCGACCACATCGAAATCGACGATGCCGAGCCGGCCTACGCCGGCAGCCGCTAGATAAAGAAGCAGGGGCGAGCCCAGCCCACCGGTGCCCACGCACAGAACAGAAGCTGCCTTGAGCCGCTTTTGCCCCTCCATACCCACCTCTGGCAGGATCAGGTGCCGGGCAAAGCGAGCAACCTCATCGGGGCTGAGCTGGACGCCGCTGGTGTCGGGAGGAAGCATGGCCTCTTGGATCAGGACACCATTCTCCATGGCAGGCGCAGGGGCGCGGCCGGAGCTTCCGGCAGCCACCAGGCAACCAACTCCCCACCAAGGGTTGGGGCCCCGAGGATCACCATCAAAGTGGATATCCCACACAGACTGCGATCGGTGCCAGAAGGCACGGCCCCACTAGTGGGGTGGCTGTGGGCCGAGCCCAGCAGCTCCAGCCCCTGAGCCCTGCCCCACTTCTGCGCCTGCAGCTGCTCCCTTGGATCAATCGCAAAGCGCTGGCAGCGTTGCTGAGGCTGGGGCCAGACGTTGCAACACGGCCAGACCAGGCGCAGTTGCCAGTCGAAGTCCAAGCGTTCACCAAGCAGCAGGGCACAACCCTCCTCCGGTTCTGCGCTGGCCAGAACGGGGCGCAAAACGGTGAGCAGGTGCAGATCTGCCCTGATTTGCTCTGGCGCTTGGGAGAACACGCCGATACCTTATGAGTCATTCCAAACATTCGCCTCCCAACCGGTCCATGAGCGATACCACCACCGACGCGGTTGAGCATGGCACTGCCACTGAAGTGGAGACTGACGCCACCTCCGGTGCAGCCGATGCCAGCTTCAGTGAGCGTTACAGCGAAATTCTTGCCAAGGTGAACGGCACCCTGGACCAGGTGGACTGGAGCCAGATGGGACGGATCGGCAAAGCCAGCGGCGTGATTCTGGCTGTGATCGTCGCTCAGATCCTGATCAAAGGAGTGCTCGACGCAATAAACCTGCTGCCCGTGGTTCCTGGCCTGCTGGAGCTGCTGGGCTTGGTGGTTGTCGGCCAGTGGAGTTGGCACAACCTCACCACCAGCGAAAAGCGTGGTGCCGTGGTGGCCAAGGTCCAGAACCTCCGCAAGGAATATCTGGGCTAATCAGCTCCTATCTACTAGCAGCTGATCAATGCTGGCTTGAGCCTGGCGCCCCCAGCCACCGCCAAATATATTGGCGTGATTCAAAAGGTGATACAGGTTGTAGAGGGCGACCCGAGCCTTGGCACCAGGCTCCAGCGGCCAGACATCTTCGTAACCGCTAAAAAAAGCTTTCGGAAATCCGCCGAATAGCTGGGCCATCGCCATATCCACCTCCCGATCCCCCCAGTAGCAAGCGGGGTCGAAAATTGTGCTGAAGCCATTGGTCAGCAGGCCCGCATTGCCGCACCAGAGATCCCCGTGCACAAGCACCGGCTCACAGTGATGGCCGCTTAGCCGTAGCGGCACCAGCTCCAGCAGCTCCCGTGCTCCCCGCAGCGGCTCTCCCCGCCTAGCGGCCCAGGCCAGCTGGGGCGCCAAGCGGCACTCCGCAAAAAACACCCCCCAATCGGAGCGCCAGCCGTTGGGCTGGGGGGCTGATCCAATGAAGTTGTCTGCCGCCGCGCCGTAGCCCTGGGCTGGTGCCGAGCCGGCACTGCTGCGGTGCAGCTGGGCCAAGCCCTGGCCGCATTGAAACCAACCACTTTCAGCTGCGGCGCCAGGTGAGCCTGCCAACTGCAGCCAGCTGAGCAGCAGCACGGCGAGATCGCCGGCCACTCCCCATGCCAGGGGCGCTGGAATCACCAGCGCGGCAGGCGCATGCTGTGCCAACTGCTGCAGGCCGCTTAGCTCCGCCTCAAACATGGGCAGGGCTGCGGCCGCGTTGGTCTTGGCAAACAAGCTGCGACCATCAGCCAACTCCAGCCGCCAGGCCTGGTGGATACAACCACCCCCCAAAGGCGTCTGGGCCACCACGGCGCAGCCGAGCTGCTGCTCTACCCAGGCCTGCATCGCGCGCCCGCGCACCTGGTTGCCAGCATGGCGCCATGGAGAAGCGCCTCGATGTGGTGGTGGTGGGCGCCGGCATCGCCGGCCTCACCGCCGCAGCCCTGCTGGCCCGGGAGGGCCTCACGGTGGAACTGCTGGAAGCCCACCAGCAGAGCGGCGGCTGCGCCGGCACCTTCCGCCGCGGCCCCTACACCTTTGATGTGGGCGCCACCCAGGTCGCTGGCCTGGAACCTGGCGGCAGCCACCAGCGCCTGCTGGCCCACTTCGCTCTGCCATTACCGCAGGCCACCCCCCTGGATCCGGCCTGCGTGGTGGATCTGGCCGATGGCCAGCCGCCGGTGCGGATCTGGCGCGATCCGGAGCGCTGGGCCGCCGAGCGGGAGCAGCAGTTTCCCGGCAGCGGCCGCTTCTGGCAACTGTGCGCCGTCCTGCACCAGGCCAACTGGGCCTTCGCTGGCCGCGATCCGGTGCTACCACCGCGCACCCTCTGGGATCTGCGCCAGCTGCTGCCGGCCCTGCGCCCCGCCAACCTGGCCAGCGGCCTGCTGGCCGGCGCCACGGTGGCCGATCTGCTGGCGCTCACGGGCTGCGGCGGCGACCCGCGCCTGCGCCGCTTCCTCGATCTGCAGCTACGCCTCTACTCCCAGGAGCCCGCCGATCGCACCGCCGCCCTCTATGGCGCCACCGTGCTGGCCATGGGCCAGGCACCGCTGGGGCTCTGGCACCTGCAGGGCTCAATGCAGGTGCTCAGCCAGCAGCTTGAGCAGGCCCTGGCTGCCGGCGGCGGCCAGCTGCGAATGCGGCATCGGGTGAAAGCCCTGCAGCGCAACAACGAGCCTGGAGGCGGGCCCGGCAGAGCGGGCTGGAGGTTGCAGGGCGAGCAGCTAGGGGGGGCCGGCAAGGGGCAGGCGTTCAGCTTGAGCGCTACCAATGTGGTGCTGGCCATACCGGTGCAAAGCCTGCCCGCTCTGCTCGGGCAGCAGCTACCTGCGGGCTACCGCAGCCGGATAGAAGATTTGAGCGATCCATCTGGGGCATTGGTTTTTTACGGTGCCATTGAGCGAACATTGCTGCCTGCCAACTGCCCCAGCCACCTACAACTCGATTGGGCCGATCCGGGCACCTTGTTTGTGTCGGTGAGCCACGAGGGCGACGGCCGGGCGCCGGTGGGCCTGGCCACGGTGATCGCCAGCGTTTTCACACCAGCGAAACCCTGGTTTGGCCTCGAACCCACCGCCTACGACCAAGCCAAGGCCGAATCGCTGGCCGCCATGCAGCGGGGGTTGGAGTCGCTGCTGGGCATCTGCCCAGCACAGTGGCGCCACGCTGAGCTGGCCACACCCCGGGGTTTTGAGCGCTGGACCGGGCGGCCCTTTGGCTTTGTGGGCGGCCTGGGACAGCACCCCAGCCGCTTCGGGCCCTTCGGCCTAGCCAGCCGCACCCCTCTGCCGGGCCTGTGGCTGTGCGGTGATTCGATTCACCCTGGAGAGGGCACCGCCGCCGTGGGCCTCTCAGCCCTGATGGCCTGCCGGCAGCTGCTGGCAGAGCGGGGCCAGACGCTGAGCCTCAGCGCGGACTGAGCACCTAGCCATGTCAGGGGGATCAGAGAAACTGCGGCCGCAACTCCTGGCTGCGATCGAGCTCCTGCCGCAAGCCCTGCCAATCCCCCTGGCTCACCTGCTGCTCGAGGGCTTCCAGCTGCTGCCGGTAGACCGCCAGCGCCACTAATAGAGCCTCGCGGTTGCAGCGGGCCATCAGGGTGCCCAACTCCGGATTGCCGCCGCCCACCCGGCTGGTGTCGGCAAAGCCGCTCGAAGCCAGGGCGCGCACTAAACCAGCTAGATCCCCGGCGCCCGCAGCGCCAGCCCGATCAGCCGTATGCAGCAGGGCGGCACCCACCAAAACCGGCAGGTGTGAGATCAGCGCCACCGCTTGGTCGTGCTCAGCGGCGCCGCAACTGAGCCAGTGGGCCCCCACAGCCTGGGCCAAGCCCTGAACCAACGCCAGCGCCTGCGGATCGGTAGCGGCAGCGGGGGTCGCCACCCAAGGGCGCCCGTGAAATAACCCGTGCTGCCCCGCCTCCACCCCCGCCTCAGCCGTACCGGCCATCGGATGACTAGCGACAAAACGGGGATGCAGGCCCTGCCAGAGCTCCAGCACCGGCGCCTTCACCGAACCCACGTCGGTGATCACCGCCTGGGATGGCAACGCCGCCACCAACTCCTGCGGCGGCTCCAGCAGCCGGTCTAGGGGCAGGGCCAACACCACCAGGCTGCAGCCGGCCAGCACGGCGGGGTTGGTGCCCACCTCGGTGGCCAGGAGCCGCTGCCGGGCTCGCTCGGCGGTGGCCTCACGGTGCACTAAGGCACGCACCTCCACGCCTTGGTGCTGCAGATCCAGCCCCAAGGAGCCGCCAATCAATCCCAAGCCCACGATCCCCACGGGCCCCTGCCGCCACGGATTGGCAGTGCTGTGAGCACGAGCCTGGAGGCTGGGCAAGGAATCGGGAGTCATCGGGGCGCAGGAGCCATGCCGCCAGCTTCCTACGCTTTTGACCTGTTGGTTGGCTGGGAATGCTCGAAGCCCGCGCCCATCAGCAACTCAAAGACCTATTGCGCCAGGAGGGCAGTGCTCCCTGGCCCCACCACCTCAGCCTCAGCCGCTTGGTGGCCCGCAGCCTGCGCCGCAGCGACCACACCCTGGTGCGACTAGCCCCAGGCAGCGAACCAAGCTGGTGGATCAGCCTGCTGGTACCCCTTGCCCTGAGCGAGTGCCCCCTGGCAATAGTGGTGGGCGAGGCCCAACGCCAACGGCTGCTACAGGTGGAGCTGCCCAGGCTGGCAAAGGCCGAACCAAGCATGGCCCTGCCCTGCTTCGAGGGCGACCGAGCACCAGAAGATGCCCGCGTCTGGTTGCTTAACCATCAACAGCTGGTAGCGGCCTGGCAAAAGGGGTGGCTGGGGGAGCGCCAACTGGTGATCCCGGAGGCGGAACAGCTCGACACCCTGCTGCGCCAAGCCCTGGAGGTGGTGGTCACGCCCCAGCACTGGGACCAACTGCGGCGGGCCCAGCCCGCGGCCGAGTCCAGCCTGCTGAGCCTGCACCAACGGCTCAATCGCCGGGTGCTCAGCGCCCCCCACCGTCCCAACCAGCTGGTGGCACTGGCCCCAGACGACGAAGCCCCCCTGCGCCATCTACTACAGCTGCTAAGCCCCCTACCCGCGCCATGGCCCGACTGGCTGGCCGCCAAGGGCGCCGGCTGGACCAGCTGGGCCCAGCTGAATCCCCAACTGCTGCAATGGCAACTGCACCGCCACCCCCTCGAGCCCTTGGCGGTGCTGCGCGGCCTGCTGGAGCGGCGGGGTGCGGTGCTGCTGGGCCAACTTGCGCCGGGGAGTGAATTGGGGCTGCAGCCGGTTGTGGAGCTGAATCTCGGCGATGCGCCCCTTGCCGACCCCCTGCCCCTATTTGCGCCGCTGCTCCAACCGCTGCCGAATAGCCCGAACTACGGACAGCACCTGCTCGAGCAAAGCCGGCGCCTGATCCTTGGCCAAGCTGGGCTAACGGTCGTGCTGATCGATGACGACGCCCTGCGATTAGGACTGACCAGTGGGCTGGCAGCGGAATTCGGCAGTCGAGTAGTGCACGAGAGCACCGCGCCCGAAGGCAATGGGGTGATTTGTGCACGCTGGTGCTGGTGGCTCGAACAGCAGGCCCGGCTGCCACTGCCAAGCCAGATCGTGATCGCCCTGCTGCCGATCGCCAGCCTCGAAGATCCCCTCACCGCTGCGCGAGTAATGGCATTACGCCAAGGGGGCCGCGATTGGTTCCGAGAGGGCCTGTTGCCAGATGCCCTCACCCGTTTGCAGCTCGGTGTAGCGGGGCTGAGGCGCGAGGGCGCTGGCCGGCTGGCCGTACTGGATGGGCGGCTGCGGGGGCGGAGCTGGGGCCGCCAGGTGCTTGCGGCCCTGGAACCCTGGATCAACCTCACCCGCCTACTGCCTCACTGACGTGGGATCCTGACTTCACCATCTAAGTAGTGGAGGCCATGGGGGAAGCCAAGCGTCGCAGCATTCAGGGTCTGCCACCCAAGCTGGTTAAGCCGAAACGGCCCAAAGAAATTGACACCTCGCCACGCGTCGCAGCCTGGCTGCCCCTGACGCGCAACCAGGCTGATCGCTTCGTCACCCTCACCACCAAAGGGGCCTGGATAGGCATCGGCGCCCTGGTGCTGTTCTGGCTGACGGTGCGTTTTGTCGGACCCGCAGCCGGCTGGTGGAACCTGTCCGACGGCTGACCCGCGAAATTCTGAAGAAAAGATTAGGATCTTTTTGAATCCGCCGGGTCGTCGTGTTCCCACGCTTAGCCGAGCAGTACAGATCTGTGGTTCACGACCTGGTGATGAGTCTTCAGGCTCTCGCCAAAAGCCTTCAAGACCGGAGCATTGCTGCCACCTGCTACGTCTGCGGTGATGGCCGGGATGGTCACGGAGCCTCCTTCGTCGCCAACCTCGACGCGAACCACATGGTGCGGTTTTTAGTTTCCGATTTCGGCATCAGCTGGGTGGAATCCCGCGATGGCCATGAACTGGTGAAGCTGGAAGGAGCCGAAGCCATCCAGGAGTTACAGCGAGTCGCCCAGGTGCTCCAAAGCCCCGTGGCAGCAAAGGGATCGCGAGCTCAATCCCCAGCCAACCTGCCTAACCCCAACCAGCTCAAGGGAGCATTCACACTCCCTTGAGCTGGGACAAGCCGCTCAGCTAGCCACCAGCAACTCTTCGAGGCCATCGCCCGCTTCAGCGAGCCCTGATGCTGCAACAGCCGCCTTAGCCGCCGCGGCGAGGGGCTTCATGGAATTTGCGGTGACCTCTGAGCCCTCCTTCAGCTTTTGCCGAGTGAGTTGCTCAATCACCTCAGCCTGGGCTGGGTTTTGCTCCAACCAGGTGATCGTGTTGTCCCGGCCCTGACCAATGTTGTCGCCCTCGTAGCTGTACCAGGCACCTTTGCGGATCACCACACCGGTCTCCTCGGCCAGGTCGAGCAAACAGCCCAGGGTGCTGATGCCACGGCCAAACAGGATGTCGAATTCGGCGATCCGGAAGGGCGGGGCGACTTTGTTTTTTGCCACCTTCACCTTGGCCCGGATGCCGTACTCCTCGGTGCCCCGCTTGAGGGTCTGAATCCGGCGAATGTCCAAGCGCACCGATGCATAAAACTTGAGGGCATTACCACCGGTGGTGGTTTCCGGATTGCCATAGGTGACGCCGATCTTTTGGCGCAGCTGGTTGAGGAAGATCACGGTGCAGCCGGATTTACCGATGTTGCCGGTGATCTTGCGCATGGCCTGGCTCATCAGGCGAGCCTGGGCACCCACCGCCAAGTCGCCCATTTCACCTTCAATTTCAGCGCGGGGGGTCAAGGCCGCCACCGAGTCGATCACCACGATGTCCACGGCCGCTGAACGCACCAGCTGGTCGACGATCTCCAAGGCCATCTCACCGGTATCCGGTTGGGAGACCAGCAGGTTTTCAATGTCAACGCCAAGGGCCGCTGCATAGACGGGGTCGAGGGCATGCTCCGCATCCACAAAAGCGGCCACACCACCTCGCTTCTGCACCTCGGCAATGGCATGCAGCGTGAGGGTGGTCTTACCGGAACTCTCCGGCCCATAGACCTCAACTACGCGGCCTTTGGGATAGCCCCCACCCAGGGCCAGATCCAGGGTGAGGGCCCCGGTGCCGATGGTTTCCACCCGCATGCGGGACGCATCCCCTAGGCGCATGATCGAACCCTTGCCGAAATTGCGCTCGATCTGATTCAGGACAAGCCCCAAGGCCTTGTCGCGCTCAGCTGCTGCCCGGCTATCGGCAGTCGAACTATTAGCGGAAGAGGCAGTAGCTGAAGAATTAGTAGCTGAAGAGGTGGTAGCCGCAGAAGAGGCAGAAGCCGAAGCAGAACTGGCTGAGGCGCGGGAAGCAGGGGGCACGGAAGAGCTGGAGGGGGAGTTAGGGGTAGTGGGCATAACAGCAATCAAATGCGAAGAAACAGGCCGCAAAGACGCAAAGCAGGGCGGGGAGCGAGCCGTAAATCGGCATGACCCGCAGGCACGATCTCCAGGCAAACCCGAAGACGGCCATCCTGCGACCTCTAAGCAGCAAGTGCCCCTAAAGCGGGCCGGCGTATCAATTGCTTATAGTACGAGCGTACTCTAGCTCACTGGGGCCATTGCGCCAGGGGGGCAGCAAATAGCTCCGGCGTCAGCCAGCCGATGTCAGCAGGCAAAGCCTCGGCGTCCTGGGGAGCCAAGTACCCCCAACTCACCAAAAAACAACGGACCGATGCCAAGCGGGAATCGGCCCGCACCGTTGCCAGCGTGGGGCGTCGGTCTTCGACAAACCAGAGCGGGCGCCCATGATCCAGCAGCTGGTGCAGCACCTCGGGCTTGCTGCCGTGCTCGTGGCCATAAAGGGCGGAAGGCTCTAGAGCCGCAGCCGCCAACAGCCTGGCCGCAAAAGCGGCGCCCTTTGTGGTTAGCACCATCCAGTCGGCCCCTTCCTGCCCCAAGCGCTGTAATCGCTCCTTCACCCCCGGGTAAAGCCTGTGGCGGGAAAGCCAGGCAGCAGGCGCTTCAGCGATGGCGGCATTGCGGACCTGCTCGAGCTGGCGCTGCAGCCGCTCCGGCTGCCACCCCCAACGGGCCAGAGCGGCAGGTAAGGCCCCGTCGTAATCGGCCAGCAACTCCTCCAGATTGAGATCCGGGCGGCCCAGCTCCGCTGCCATCAGCACCATCTCCCAACCCTTATGAATCAGGGGCCGCAAGCTGGTGAAACCTGCCGGTGCCTGCTCGGGGAGCACCAGCTCTGGAGCCAGCTGCAGGGCCGCCGCCCGGGCCGACCACCAGTATTCGGGCATGCCATCCATCAACACCCCGTCGAAATCAAAGACGATCAAGGGGCCAGATCTAGCCCAAAAGCCAGTCGCAGCAGGGGGAGCGAAAGACATGGATCAAAACTGGGTCGCTAGGATTCGAACCTAGGAATGGCGGTACCAAAAACCGCTGCCTTACCGCTTGGCGACGACCCAATGGCGCTCTGAAAGAGCTTGAACCAAACCTAATGGATGGGCTCAACCGGAATTTCCGGTACCCAGATAGTTACCCATAGAGCCCGGTCCTTCGTCAACCGCGGCAGCCACCGGCTCCTAGCTCAGACAGGAAATAGCCGCAGTCGCTGCTCCACACCGCGACCAAACACAGCGGTGCGTAGCCGGTAGCGATCAGCTAATTCCGCCTGCATCAGCCGCACCCTCTCGCTGCGGGGCAGCAGCTCTACCGGCTGGCCGTGGGGCAACACCACCTGTTCAACCGCCAGCCGGCATTCCTCCAGCCCGGCGAGTGCGTCATCGGCCTGGGCGCTGCAGGCAGCCACTGCGACTGGATCCTTTTGCGCCTGGCCCTCACGATGACGCTGGAGCAGCCGCTCTAGGGCGCGCTGCAGCTGGGGCGGGGCCGCCGACTTCAGGACCAAAATCGGCAGGCCCAGGTCCTGAGCCTGACGGCGCACATGGGGATCACGGCCGAGATGTTGGCGCAGGCTGAGTACCGCGTCAGCCAGCTCGACACTGCCCACAAGCTCCACGGGCAACTGACGGGCCCGCACCACCTGCTCCAGCGGCCCCAGGCTGAGGCCCGCTCCGTACACCCGCAACATCGCTGCAGCGGCTTCAACCGCTGGTCGCTCTGACGCCGCGTCAGCGTCCTCCAAATTGGGCAAGGGTGCGGCCGCCAGCCGGGGTCGCCCATGGGGCCGCGGCGCCACTGCCTCCCTGGCAGCTGGGGCAGGCGCCGACTCCTGTTGCCGCTGCAGCTGCCCATCAGCACCGAGTTCCCGGATCTCAGGGCGCCCCACCTGGCCCCGCAGCAGCATGTCCACCGTGCGGGCCACATCCCTGTGCACATGCCAACGATGGCGGCTGTGCATCTCCACCGCCATGGCGAAAGTGGGCTCGGCAGCCCTCTCCAACACGGTTTTCTGCGTGCGGCGGCGGCGGGCCTCCTCATCGCCGAGCGTCACCGCCTGAATGCCACCCACCAAATCGGAGAGGGTGGGGTTTTTGATCAAGTTTTCGATGGCATTGCCATGGGCCGTGGCCACGAGCATCACGCCACGTTCGGCAATGGTGCGCGCCGCCTGGGCTTCCAGCTCGGTGCCGATCTCGTCAATAACGATTACCTCGGGCATGTGGTTTTCCACGGCCTCGATCATCACTTGGTGCTGAAGCTCCGGCCGGGCTACCTGCATGCGCCGGGCGCCGCCGATGGCGGGATGGGGAATGTCGCCATCCCCAGCGATTTCATTGCTGGTATCAATCACCACCACCCGCTTGCCCAGGTCGTCGGCCAACACCCGGGCGATCTCGCGCAGGGCGGTGGTCTTGCCCACACCAGGGCGCCCCATCAACAGCAGCGACTCGCCGGCGTCGAGCAGGTCGCGCACCATGGCCACTGTGCCAAACACTGCTCTGCCCACCCGGCAGGTGAGTCCCACGATCGTGCCGGTGCGGTTGCGGATCGCACTGATGCGATGCAGGGTGCGCTCAATGCCGGCACGGTTGTCGCCGCCGAAGCAGCCGAGTCGCTCCACCACTGCAGCCAGGTCGGCGCGCTCCAGGGGCTTATTGCCCAGGGCGCTTACCTGGCCCGGGTAGCGGGCCTCGGGCACCCGGCCCAGGTCGAGCACAACCTCCAGCAACTGCTCACGCGACTCGGCGGTCGCCAGGGCCGCCTGCACCACCTCAGGCAGCAGGGCCAGCAGGCGATCGAGGTCGTCGGTGACGCGCTGGGGGGCTATCAAAGCAGGGCTGGACACCGAATCGCAAGGCACTAGGTACGTTCTAGCCAGGGATTAACAAGCTCCCGAGCCAGCCCCAGGGCAAGGGGGAAAAGCTCGGGATCGGCCAGCAAAGAGCGTCCCCGCCCCTGGGCCTCTAGTAGCAGAGGCTGCAACAGCCGGCGAGCCACGCCACCAAAGGCGACGCCAGCGATTCGACGCTGCAAGGGATAGCTCGTCAACTGCGGCAGCGTGTGAGCGTTGGTGCCCCCAGCCAGCTGCACTGGGCCGGGGGGAGCCTGGGGGAGCACGGCCGCAACCAACTTGACGGCCGCCCGGGCCGTACCCGCCCCCACATCACCACTCATCGGCCGGCCATCGAGCTGCCAGAGGGGACGAAAGCCGGCGCCGCGCAGCAGGCTGAAGCGCTGCCATAGCTCCGCTACCAACGCAGAGGGCGACTGGGCTGTGCCCTCAAGACCCGCACTCACCGCCAGCCGCTGCAGCGGCACGCCACTGGCCCGCAGCTGGCTAACCCGCTCTGCAAAGGCCACGCCGCGACCGGGGTGGGTGTGGAGTTCCACCGCATCAGGGCGCAACTCCGCAAGCATGGGAGGCACATCCGCCCCTGCCAGCACCTGACTCCGCTCCTCAATAAGTCCGTGGGGGCAAGCAGGCAGGCAGCGGCCACAGCCGTAGCAGCGCTCCGCCAACACTCCTGGAGCGCCAGTAGCAGCAAGCCCGATGGCCAAGGCAGGACAAACCCGCTCACAGGGGCGGGTGCAAGCCGCCGGGCAGCAGGCGGGGTCGAACCAAGCCTTACGGAAATGGGGATCGTCGCCATCGCTGAGGCTCAACATCAGCCAGGGCCGACTGGCGCCACGGGCTTCGGCCCAATCAATCCCGCGGCGGATCGCGGCCACTACTGCCGCATCTACCGCGCCATCTATGCAGTGCACCCCGGCCAGAGAAAAAATGCCACAGAGGTCTTCGATCCCAGCCAGATCCTGGTTGCTAGCCCCACAGATCAACTTGACCCAGCGGCCTGAGACGAGAGCCTCCTCAGGCGTCAAGCAGCTGCTCAAGGGGCTGCCAGCGCAGTTCACGGGAACCGCCCATCTCCACCACAAGCTTGAGGCGAGGCTCACGCTGGCAGAGAGCAATCAGAGACCCCAATTCAGCCTGAGACAGAACCTGACCCTCCAACAACCACAGCAGGATCGGCTGCATGCCCTCGAGCAAAGCCCCCAATTGGGGCATCACCCGCTGCACCTCGCCCACGGCTGCACCCCTGCCCACACTCTGGTGACCCAGGTGGGGCGGACGCACACCGTGCAACTGCAAAAGAAATGCCTCAGGATCACCAAGGCCCCGCGCCGATGTGAGCTGGGCGCGATAACCAACAGCCCGCATCCGGCGCATCAAGCGAGTCTCTGCGCCACCCTCAAGGGGTGCAAATAAGGCCAGAGCACCAGCGCGCTCAAGGTCCTGGCGGAAACCGCGACCGGAGAGCAGCAGGGGCATTACGGGTAATTGCTAGCTAGACACCACTTTGGCAGCCCAAGCAGGGTTAGGTGGTGGGGTATGTTCATCAACTGTGCCATTGATATGTGCCCGACCGCTAGCCGGGCCTCCAGATCACGGCACACGATCACCAGTGGTGGTGATCGTCCTCGGCCAGCACGGTTCCAGCAGCTTTAAAAGGTTGCAGGTCCCGTCGGGAAACTGCCAGAACGCACTGATCTCACGCCTGTTGAGTCCAGTCCGGTTCCGATAAGTCCCAGCCGCGCTGATCCGAATCAGATCAGCCTCGCTAGCCCATGGAAATCGCAATCCGTTGATGGAGGCCCATGCTTCCGCGGCGAAGAGCGGCCCCTCGGCCGAGCCAGGCAACATCCTGACCGCTTCAGTTTCACCGTTGTCCTTGAGCTACTTGCTCACTGCGCTCGGTGGTCCAGCTGGCGTTGTTTCCCCTCCTATGTCTATCGGCATTCTTGGGAAGAAATTGGGCATGTCCCAGTTCTTCAACGACGAGGGCAAGTCCATCCCGGTCACCTTGATCGAGGCGGGTCCTTGCCGCATCACCCAACTCAAAAGCACCAGTACCGACGGCTACAACGCCGTTCAGCTTGGTTTTGGCGACATTCGCGAAAAGCTCGTGAACAAGCCAGCCAAGGGGCACCTAGCCAAATCTGGTGATGAGGTCCTGCGCCACCTGAAGGAATATCGGGTCGACAGCGTGGATGGCCTTGAGCTGGGTGGCTCCATCTCCGTGACGGCCTTTGAGCCTGGTCAGAAGGTTGATGTGAGCGGCGACACCATGGGCCGTGGCTTTTCCGGCCTCCAAAAGCGCCACGGCTTCAGCCGGGGCCCCATGACCCACGGTTCCAAGAACCACCGAGAGCCTGGCTCGATCGGCGCCGGCACCACGCCGGGCCGCGTCTACCCCGGCAAGCGCATGGCGGGCCGCTACGGCGGCAAACAAATCACCACCCGCGGCCTCGTCATCCTCAAAGTGGATGTGGAGCGCAACTTGCTGGTAGTGAAGGGTTCGGTGCCCGGCAAGCCTGGCGCCCTGCTCAACATCCGCCCGGCGAACCGGGTGGGCGCCAAAGCCGGGAACTGAGGAGAAAACCAATGGCTAATTGTGTAATTCGCGACTGGCAAGGCAAGGAGGCCGGCAAGGCTGCCCTTGAACTCAAAGTCGCTAAGGAATCGTCTGCCACAGACCTGGTGCATCGCGCCGTGGTGCGTCAACTGGCCAACGCCCGTCAGGGCACTGCCAGCACGCTTACCCGCGCTGAAGTAGCCGGTGGCGGCCGCAAGCCCTACAAGCAAAAGGGCACAGGTCGGGCCCGCCAAGGCTCGATTCGAACCCCCCTCCGCCCCGGCGGTGGTGTGGTGTTTGGTCCCAAGCCCCGCAGCTACACCCTGGCGATGAACCGCAAGGAGCGTCGCCTGGCCCTGCGCACCGCGTTGATGAGTCGCATCAACGACATCACCGTGGTCAAGGGCTTTGGCGTTGGGCTCGATACGCCCAAAACCAAGGAAATCACCGCCGGCCTCGGCCGGCTTGGTATCGAAGCCGGCACCAAGGTGCTGGTGGTGCTCGACGGAGCCTCCGAGGCCGTGCGCCGCTCGGTGCGCAACCTCGAGAAGGTCAAGCTGATCGCTGCGGATCAGCTCAACGTGTTTGATTTGCTCCACGCCAACAAGTTGGTGGTGAGCGAGGAAGCACTCGCGAAGATTCAGGAGGTCTACGGCGATGGCTGAACGTTTTTCGAGCCGGCTTGCGGATGTGATCCGTCGGCCGCTGATCACCGAGAAGGCCACCCGGGCCCTCGAGCAGAACCAGTACACCTTTGAGGTGGACCATCGGGCTGCAAAACCCGACATCAAGGCTGCCGTTGAACAGCTGTTCGACGTCAAAGTCATCGGCATCAGCACCATGAATCCCCCTCGCCGCTCCAGGCGGGTGGGCCGCTTCGCCGGCAAACGTGCCCAAGTGAAGAAAGCAGTGGTGCGCCTCGCCGAAGGCAATGCCATCCAGCTGTTCCCTGAGTCCTGAGGGGTCTGAAAAGAAATGGCTATCCGTAAATACCGACCCATCACCCCCGGCACCCGTACCCGTGTCGCCAGCGACTTCTCCGAAGTAACTGGCCGCGAACGGGAGCGAGGCTTGGTGGTCGCCAAACACCGCCGCAAAGGCCGCAACAACCGTGGCGTGATCACCTGCCGCCACCGCGGCGGTGGTCACAAGCGCCTCTACCGCATCGTCGACTTCCGCCGCGACAAGCTGGGAGTCGTCGCCAAAGTGGCGGCCATCCACTACGACCCGCACCGCAACGCCCGCCTAGCGCTGCTCTTCTACGCCGATGGCGAGAAGCGCTACATCCTTGCTCCGGCTGGCATTGAGATCGGACAGCAGGTGATCTCCGGACCCGAGTCGCCGATTGAAACGGGGAATGCCCTGCCTCTTTCTGCCATCCCCCTCGGCTCCAGCGTTCACAACGTGGAGCTCTATGCCGGTCGGGGCGGCCAGATGGTCCGCACGGCTGGTGCCAGTGCCCAAGTGGTTGCCAAAGAGGGCGACTACGTAGCCCTCAAGCTGCCTTCCACCGAGGTGCGCCTTGTGCGCCGCGAGTGCTACGCCACCCTTGGTGAAGTTGGCAACTCCGAAGTGCGCAACACCAGCCTGGGCAAGGCTGGTCGCAAGCGCTGGCTTGGTCGCCGGCCTGAAGTGCGTGGATCGGTGATGAACCCCTGCGACCACCCTCACGGTGGTGGTGAGGGCCGTGCCCCGATCGGACGCTCTGGTCCGGTCACCCCCTGGGGCAAGCCTGCCCTTGGCTACAAAACCCGTAAGCGGAACAAACCCAGCAATCGGTTTGTGCTCCGGAAACGTCGCCGTACCTCCAAACGGAGCCGTGGCGGACGCGATTCCTGATGATCAACACCGCTTTGCTGTTCGCTTAATCAACCATGGGACGTTCGCTCAAAAAAGGACCGTTTGTTGCCGACAGCCTGCTTCGCAAGGTTGAAAAGCAAAACGGCGCAGATGACAAGTCCGTGATCAAAACCTGGTCACGTGCTTCCACCATCCTGCCGATGATGATCGGCCACACCATTGCCGTTCACAACGGCAAATCCCATGTTCCCGTCTACGTGACGGAACAGATGGTGGGCCACAAACTCGGGGAATTTGCCCCCACCCGCACCTTCCGGGGCCACATCAAGGATAAGAAAGGAGGCCGCTGACGCTATGGCAAACACACCTTCCAACCAGGCTCTCGCCCACGGCCGCTTCATCCGCGGTTCCGTATCCAAGGTGCGACGAGTTCTCGACCAGATCCGTGGCCGCAGCTATCGCGAGGCCCTGATCATGCTCGAGTTCATGCCTTACCGCTCAACCGGCCCAATCACCAAGGTGTTGCGCTCGGCTGTGGCTAACGCCGAGAACAATCTCGGCCTGGACCCCTCGACATTGGTAATCGCTTCAGCGATCGCCGACATGGGTCCCTGCCTGAAGCGCTTCCGCCCACGCGCCCAGGGTCGTGCCTACGCGATCAAAAAACAAACCTGCCACATCAGCATTGCTGTGGCTCCTTCCACCTAACCCCCGAGGACACCGAAAGATGGGACACAAGATCCATCCAACCGGCCTGCGCCTGGGGATTACCCAGGATCACCGCTCGCGTTGGTACGCCCCAAGTAAGACCTATCCAATCCTGCTTCAGGAAGACGACCGCATTCGCAAGTTCGTCCATAAGAAGTACGGCGCCGCAGGCATCAGCGACGTGCTGATTGCCCGTAAGGCAGATCAACTAGAAGTTGAACTCAAGACCGCCCGTCCCGGCGTGCTTGTTGGCCGTCAGGGCAGCGGCATCGAGGAGCTACGTACCGGCATTCAGAAAACCCTCGGTGATGCCAACCGTCAGGTGCGCATCAACGTGGTGGAGGTAGAGCGGGTCGATGCCGACTCGTTCTTGCTGGCTGAATACATCGCCCAGCAACTGGAGAAGCGCGTTGCCTTCCGCCGAGTCATCCGCATGGCCGTGCAACGGGCCCAGCGGGCTGGCGTGCTCGGCCTGAAAATCATGGTGGCTGGCCGACTCAACGGCGCCGAGATCGCCCGGACCGAATGGACCCGGGAAGGTCGCGTGCCCCTGCACACCCTGCGTGCCGACATCGACTACGCAACCAAGCTGGCCAGCACGACCTACGGAGTGCTGGGTATCAAGGTGTGGATTTTCAAAGGCGAGGTGCTGCCTGGCCAGAAAGAGCAGTTGCCCGTGGGTGCTGCGCCCCGCCGCCGGACCAGCCGGCAGCCGCAACAGTTTGAAGACCGCTCTAACAAAGAGTGATCCGGAGCCCTGAACCATGCTGAGTCCAAGACGCGTCAAATTCCGCAAACAACAGCGAGGCCGCATGCGCGGTGTCGCTACCCGGGGCAACACGATTGCCTTCGGGGAGTTTGCACTGCAGGCCCAGGAATGTGGCTGGATCACCTCCCGCCAGATTGAAGCCAGCCGCCGAGCCATGACCCGCCACGTCAAACGCGGCGGCAAGATCTGGATCCGGATCTTCCCTGACAAACCAGTCACCATGCGCGCCGCCGAAACCCGTATGGGTTCCGGTAAGGGCAACCCGGAATTCTGGGTAGCCGTAATCAAACCGGGGCGCATTCTGTTTGAAATGGGTGGTCCTGAAATCACCCCCGAGATCGCCAAGGAAGCCATGCGCCTGGCGCAGTTCAAGCTTCCCCTCAAGACCAAATTCCTGAGCCTGGCGGATCAGGAAACCGCAGCCCCAGTGGAGGCCTGACCGATGGCAAAACCCAACATTGCCGATGTGCGCAAGCTCACCGGTGACCAGATCAACGAACAGGTCAACGCCACCAGGCGTGAACTGTTTGAGTTGCGCTTCCAGCAAGCCACCCGCCGGCTGGAAACTACTCACCGCTTCAAGGAGGCTCGCATCAAGCTGGCCCACCTGATGACGGTGCAGCAGGAGCAGCAACGCTCCGCCGCCACGGCTGCTTCAGCCTCCTGATACCCCCTCGATCCCCATGGCACTCAAGGAAAGGGTCGGCACCGTCGTCAGCGACAAGATGGACAAAACGGTGGTGGTGGCGGTGGAAAACCGCTTCCCCCATCCCATCTATCAAAAGACGGTCAGCCGCACCACCAGATACAAAGCCCACGATGAAGCGAACAGCTGCAAAGTGGGTGACCGGGTTCGCATCACCGAGACCCGCCCGCTCAGTCGCACCAAGCGCTGGGCAGTGGCCGAAGTTCTCACCAACAGCACCGCCGGTTGAGGAGAACTCCTAATGATCCAACAAGAAACCTATTTAAACGTCGCTGATAACAGCGGCGCCAAGCGCATCCAATGCATCCGGGTGCTCGGCACCAACCGTCGCTACGCCCACGTGGGCGACGTGATCGTGGCAGCCGTCAAGGATGCCATGCCCAACATGGGTGTCAAAAAATCGGATGTGGTCAAAGCCGTAGTGGTGCGTACCAAAGCCACCCTGCGCCGTGACACCGGCAATTCAATCCGGTTTGACGACAACGCAGCCGTGATCTTGGGTAACGACAACAACCCCAAGGGAACCCGAGTCTTCGGCCCGGTTGCCCGTGAACTGCGCGAGCGCAACTTCACCAAGATCGTTTCACTCGCTCCGGAGGTCATCTGAAATGGCGACCGCAACTCCGAAGGCAAAACCCGCTGAGCGCATCAAGATGCGCGTCAAAAAGGGTGACACCGTCCAGCTGATCTCCGGCAAGGACAAGGGCAAAACCGGAGAGGTGCTACGCACCCTTCCCTATGAAAATCGTGTCGTAGTGCAGGGAATCAACCTGCGTACCCGCCACGTCAAACCCACCCAGGAAGGCGAGAGTGGCCGCATCGTCACCGAGGAAGCCTCTGTGCATGCCTCGAATGTGATGCTCTACTCCAGCTCAAAACAGGTGGCAAGCCGCGTCGAAATCGTGGTGGAGAAAGACGGCACCAAAAAGCGTCGCCTCAAGAAGACAGGAGAAATCCTCGATTGAGCTCCAGAGGCGTGCCCCGCGATCACTCGCACAGGCCCCGCCAACTTCAACTCCAGTCCCTGTCAGCCTTCTGACCCAGACCAGAAGCGCACCCCCCTCTCCCCGTCATGTCACTGAAAAAGCGCTACCGGGAGTCGATTCAGCCCAAACTCCTAAAGGACCTGAATCTCTCCAATATTCACGAAGTTCCAAAGGTGGTGAAAGTCACCATCAACAGGGGCCTCGGCGAAGCGGCCCAGAATGCCAAAGCCCTCGAGGCCTCAATCACCGAACTGGCCACAATCACTGGCCAAAAAGTGGTGGTGACTCGAGCCAAAAAAGCAATCGCCGGCTTCAAAATTCGCCAGGGGATGCCAATCGGTGTCGCCGTCACCCTGCGTGGTGAGCGGATGTATGCCTTCCTGGAGCGCCTAATCAATCTTGCTCTGCCTCGCATCCGCGACTTCCGCGGTGTGAGCCCCAAGAGCTTTGACGGCCGGGGGAATTACACCCTGGGGATCCGCGAACAAATCATTTTCCCTGAGATCTCCTTCGACAAAATCGATGCGATCCGGGGGATGGACGTCACGATTGTGACCAACGCCCGTAACGACGAAGAGGGCCGGGCCCTCCTCCGCGAGATGGGAATGCCGTTCCGCAGCAACTGAGCCCTCTTCGGACCCGACCATGGCCAATCACGACCCAATTTCAGACATGCTCACCCGCATTCGCAATGCGAGTGAGAAGCGCCACGAGACCACCAAGATTCCTGCATCCCGACTGGTGCGTAACGTCGCCAATGTGCTGCAGCAGGAAGGCTTCATCGCCGCAATCACCGAAGAAGGTGAGGGCGTCACGAAGCACTTGGTGCTTGAGCTCAAGTACAGCGGCAAGCATCGCCAGCCCACGATTCGCTCTGTCCAGCGAGTCAGCAAGCCAGGCCTGCGCATTTACAAGAACAATCGCCAGTTGCCCAAAGTTTTGGGCGGCCTGGGAGTTGCCATCATCTCTACGTCGAAAGGGGTGATGAGCGACCGCGATGCCCGTAAGCAGGGCGTCGGTGGCGAAGTGCTCTGCTACGTCTACTGAATCTGGGAGATTGATCCATGTCTCGTATTGGTAAAGCGCCGATTCCCCTCCCCGACAAGGTGAGTGTCAGCCTCAATGGCTTGGCAGTCACCGTGAAGGGTCCTAAGGGCGAACTCAGCCGCACCCTCCCCGAAGGGGTGCAGATCTCCCAGGACGGCAACACCCTGGTGGTGAGCCCCAGCAGCGAAACCCGTCGCTCCCGCGAGCGCCACGGTCTCTGCCGCACGCTTGTCGCCAACATGGTGGAAGGCGTCAGCCAGGGATACACCCGCAAGCTGGAAATTATTGGCGTTGGCTATCGCGCCGCCGTCCAAGGCACAAAGCTTGTGGTCTCAGCTGGCTACAGCCACCAGGTGGAGATGGTGCCCCCCGAGGGCGTCACCTTCGCCGTAGAGGGAAACACCACCGTGTTTGTCTCCGGTGCCAACAAGGAATTGGTGGGCAACGAAGCTGCCAAGGTGCGTGCCATTCGTCCGCCCGAGCCTTACAAGGGCAAGGGCATCAAGTACGAGGGTGAGCGCATCCTGCGCAAGGCCGGTAAGACCGGTAAGAAATGAGGTCTGCCTGAGCGTCGTTACCCTGTATCGCAATGTCATCCATCTCCCGCAAACAGCAGACCCAGAAGCGTCACCGCCGCCTGCGTCGTCAGCTCACTGGCACGTCCTCCCGTCCCCGGTTGGCCGTGTTCCGCTCCAACAACCACATCTACGCCCAGGTCATCGACGACGACGCCCAGAACACCATCTGTGCGGCTTCGACCCTCGACAAGGACCTGCGCACCAACCTCGACGCCAGCTCTACCTGTGATGCCTCCGTGGCGGTAGGCGAGCTGGTAGCCAAACGGGCGCTCGCCCAGGGCATCCAGCAGGTGGTCTTCGATCGAGGCGGCAACCTGTACCACGGCCGGGTCAAGGCCCTGGCTGACGCCGCCCGGGAAGCGGGCCTTCAGTTCTGATCCCTGCTCTCACCATGACCGAAACCAACGATCAAGTTCAGTCCAACGACATCCCGGCCGCGTCGGATGTACCTGCTGCTGCCGAAGGCCAGCAGGATCGCCGCGGTGGTCGGGCTGAAGGCCGAGGCGGCGATAGCCGTCGCGGTGGCGGCCGCGGACGCGACAACCGTCGCGGCCAGGAGCGCGACTCCGAATGGCAGGAGCGGGTGGTGCAAATCCGCCGCGTTTCCAAAACCGTTAAAGGCGGCAAGAAGATGAGCTTCCGGGCCATCGTTGTCGTTGGCAACGAGAAGGGCCAAGTAGGTGTGGGCGTCGGCAAGGCCGGCGACGTGATCGGCGCCGTCCGTAAGGGCGTAGCCGATGGCAAGAAGCACCTGGTCAAGGTGCCCCTAACCCGTCACAACTCCATCCCTACCCTCAGCAACGGCCGCGACGGTGCCGCCAGCGTGCTGATCCGCCCGGCAGCCCCGGGAACCGGGGTAATTGCGGGCGGCTCGATCCGCACGGTGCTCGAATTGGCCGGCATCAAAAATGTGCTGGCCAAGCGCCTCGGATCCAAGACCCCCCTCAACAACGCCCGCGCTGCGATGGAGGCTTTGGCCGGCCTTCGCACGCACAAGGAGACCGCCAAGGAGCGGGGCATCTCCCTAGAGCAGATCTACTCCTAAGGCCTCGTCATGACGTTCAATCTCCAGTCTCTCAAATCCAACCCTGGCGCCCGGCGCCGCAAGCTCCGCAAGGGTCGCGGCATTGCTGCAGGCCAGGGAGCCAGCTGCGGTTTCGGCATGCGCGGCCAGAAGTCCCGTTCGGGTCGGCCGACCCGTCCTGGCTTCGAGGGTGGCCAAATGCCTCTCTACCGCCGCATCCCCAAGCTCAAGCACTTTGAGCTGGTCAACCAGAAGGAGTTCACGATCATCAACGTGGCCAAGCTCGCCGACTGCAAAACCGGCAGCACCATCAGCCTCGATTCCCTGGTGAAGGATGGTCTCGTGACCAGCCCCAAGCACCCCCTCAAGGTGCTTGGCAACGGTGAGCTCTCCGTCAAGCTCACCGTGCAGGCCGCCGCATTTACTGCCAGCGCCCGCACCAAGATCGAAGCTGCCGGTGGCAGCTGCGAAGTCATCTGATCGCCTTGCGGGCCTCCGCCCTAAGGTCTGAGCCGTCCAGTCGAGCCCCGGGCACGCCAAGGGTCTTGATGGGCGGTTTTTTCATGTCCATCACACGCCGCCATGCTTGTTAGCCGGGGTCGCAACCCAAGCGCCGGGGAAATCCTCAGCCAACTGATCCAGTCGAAGGGACTGCGCGACCGGGTGCTAACCACCCTCGGCCTGCTGCTGCTGGTCCGGCTGGGCATCTACATCCCGATGCCAGGCATCGACCGGGTGGCCTTTCAGCAGTTCCTCTCCCAGGGCGGTCAGCTGATCGGGTTCCTTGACATCTTCACCGGGGGCGGCCTGTCCACCCTCGGCGTTTTCGCTCTGGGCATCCTGCCGTTCATCAACGCCTCGATCATCATCCAGCTGCTTACCGCGGCCCTGCCCCAACTGGAGGACCTCCAGAAGAATGAGGGCGAGGCCGGCCGGCGCAAGATCGCCCAGATCACCCGCTACGTAGCTCTGGGCTGGGGCATCCTGCAGAGCCTGGTCTTTGCCCTGATCCTGCGGCAATACGCCACAGAGGGGCTTTCGGAGCCGGTGTTTGTAATCCAAACGGCCCTCGCCCTGGTGACCGGCTCGATGGTGGTGATGTGGATCAGCGAGGTGATCACCGAGCGAGGCATCGGTCAAGGCGCCTCGCTGGTGATCTTCGTCAACATCGTGGCCACCCTGCCCAAGGCCCTGGGATCAACGATCGAGCTGGCCCAGAGCGGTGACCGCAGCACAGTTGGCGGCATTGTCGTGCTGGTGCTGGTTTTCCTGTTGACGATCGTGGGGATCATCTTTGTGCAGGAAGGCAACCGCCGCATCCCAATTGTGAGCGCCAAGCGCCAAGTGGGCGGGGCAGGGGTGCTTGCGGCGCGCCAGAGCTATCTGCCGCTCAAGCTCAACGCCGGCGGGGTGATGCCGATCATTTTTGCCTCGGCCGTGGTTTTCCTGCCGCTCACCATTGCCAACCTCACCCGCAACCCTTGGCTGATCAAGTTGGCGGGATATCTCAACCCCAACAGCAGCACTCCTTGGCTGTACGCCTTGGTGTTCTTCGGCCTGATCTGCGGCTTCGGCTTCTTCTACGCCTCACTCACCGTAAACCCGGTGGACATCGCCACCAACCTCAAACGCAGTGGGGTGGCGATCCCTGGCGTGCGGCCCGGCTCAGCCACTGCAAGCTATCTGAGCGGCGTGCAAAACCGACTCACCCTGCTCGGCGGCTTGTTCCTTGGCGCCGTTGCGATCATTCCCTCAGCGGTGGAAGGGGCAACCCAGGTGCGCACCTTCCAGGGGCTGGGGGCCACCTCCCTGCTGATTCTTGTGGGCGTTGCGATCGACACAGCCAAACAAGTGCAGACCTATGTGATCTCCCAGCGCTACGAGGGCATGGTGCGCGAGTGAGCACCAGCCCCTTGCCTGCGGGCCTCGCAGCAACCCTTTCCTCCAACTCGCAAGTTCAGCGATGAAGCAACGTCTCCTCTTCCTTGGCCCCCCCGGCGCTGGCAAGGGCACCCAAGCCCAGCAACTGGCCGCCGATCGCCAGCTGCTGCATCTCTCTACGGGGGACCTGCTGAGGGCGGAGGTAGCTGCTGGCAGCGATCTGGGCAAGGAAGCCGAGGCCGTAATGGCCCGTGGTGAGCTGGTGAGCGATGCGCTGGTGCTGGCGATTGTGCGTGGCCGGCTGGAAGCACTGGCCGCCAGCGGCGGCGGCGGCTGGTTACTGGATGGCTTCCCCCGCAACCTTGCCCAAGCCGAGGCTCTGGGGCTGTTGCTCGATGAGCTGCAACAACCGATCGAGCTGGTGGTGCTGATGGAGCTCGACGACGCCGTCTTGATCCAAAGGCTCCTGAGCCGGGGGCGCTCTGACGACAACGAAAGCGTGATTCGCCACCGGCTGGAGGTCTACCGGGAACAGACCGCACCCCTTATTGACCACTATCAGCAGCTTGGCTTGCTGCAGGCCATTGAGGCCAATGGCAGCGTCGATGCGATCGCCGAACGGATCGCCGCCCTGCTCGGCTAAGTCACTGAAGGGTGTTGACCAGTGTGGTAGGTTGTCGGTTTGCAAATTAGGAGAGCACAACTCCCATGAAGGTTCGTGCCTCGGTCAAGAGAATGTGCGACAAATGCCGGGTGATTCGTCGCCACGGTCGGGTGATGGTGATCTGCACCAATCCCAAGCACAAGCAGCGCCAAGGCTGACCAGCCCTAGCCAGCGCCCCTTTGGGGGCCAGCTGTGCATCATTTCCCCGCTCCGCTCAGGCGGAGCCCCTTGCCCCCTCATCGAATTACTACGTGGCTCGGATTGCCGGCGTTGATATCCCACGCGAAAAGCGCGTCGAGATTGCCCTCACCTACGTGTATGGCATCGGTCTTACCCGTGCCCAGAAGATTCTGGCCAAATCCGGTGTCAGCCCTGACATCCGGGTAAAAGACCTCAGCGACGCCGACGTACAGAAGTTGCGCGGTGCTGCAGAAACCTTCACCCTCGAAGGCGACCTGCGCCGTCAAGAGGGCATGGCCCTCAAGCGCCTCCAAGACATCGGCTGCGTGCGCGGTCGCCGCCATCGCATGGGTCTGCCCGTGCGTGGCCAGCGCACACGCACCAATGCGCGCACCCGTCGTGGTGCTCGCAAAACCGTGGCCGGCAAGAAGAAGTAAGGCTTCCCCTTCCTTCATCTGCTCCCACCCTGCCGCCAACTGCGTAAGCGACCGGCGTCACCAGGGTGCCTACCGACGTTCCCCTGATCACCTCCTGCACCAGCAGGCCTTTCCGCCATGGCAAAGCCAGCCAAAAAATCCGGCGCCAAGAAAACGAAGCGCAACGTCCCCAACGGCGTTGCCCACATTCAGAGCACCTTCAACAACACGATCGTGTCGATCACTGACACCGCAGGAGAAGTGATCTCCTGGAGTTCCGCTGGTGCCAGCGGCTTCAAAGGAGCCCGCAAAGGCACACCCTTTGCCGCCCAAACCGCAGCTGAAGCAGCAGCACGCCGCGCCCTCGAGCAGGGCATGCGCCAGATCGAAGTCCTTGTAAGGGGTCCTGGTTCAGGCCGCGAAACCGCAATCCGAGCCCTGCAGGTTGCCGGCCTTGAAATCACCCTGATCCGCGACGTGACTCCCCTTCCCCACAACGGTTGCCGTCGCTCCAAGCGCCGTCGCGTCTGAGTCGTCGTTTCGTTCCTGCCCCCCTGGGCTTTCTCCAACCTTTCGACCCTTCAGACCGTGTTGCACTACCAAATCGATCGCATTGAGCACCAGGTCGCGGAAGACCGATCCCAGACCGGCACCTTCCTGATCGGCCCGCTCGATCGCGGCCAGGCCACCACGCTTGGCAATGCCCTGCGACGCGTCCTGATCGGCAGCCTCGAAGGCAGTGCCATCACCGCGGTGCGCATTTCCGGAGTCAACCACGAGTACGCCACCGTGCCCGGGGTTCGTGAAGACGTTCTCGACATTCTGCTCAACTGCAAGCAGATCTCCGTTAGCAGCCGCAACCGGGAGCTGGAGATCGGACGCCTAGTGGTGAATGGCCCCGCGACGGTTACCGCCGCGGATCTGCAGTTCTCCTCCCAGGTTCAGGTAATCGATTCAGATCGCCTGATCGCCACCGTGGCTGAAGGCCACAGCCTCGAAATGGAGGTACATGTTGAGCGTGGTGTTGGCTATCGGCCCGTCAATCGCCACAGCGAAGACACCAGCGCCATCGACCTGCTTCAGATCGATGCTGTGTTCAAGCCCGTGCGCCGGGTGAACTACACGGTGGATGAAACCGCCGTTGGTGAGGGTGGATCCGCTCGCGAAAGACTGCGCCTGGAGATCGAAACCAATGGCAGCGTCACACCAGACGACGCCATGGCCCAATCAGCCAACCAGCTGATCGGTCTGTTCCAGCCCCTGGCCAGCTTGACCATAGTTGAAGAGCCCGGCCTTGAGCCCGAGCCCTCCGCCGAGGCCCAAATTCCTCTCGAAGAGCTCAACCTCTCCGTGCGGGCCTACAACTGCCTGAAGCGCGCCCAGGTCAACTCCGTGTCCGACCTGATGGGCTTCAGCTACGAAGATCTGCTGGAGATCAAAAACTTCGGCTCCAAATCAGCCGACGAGGTGATCGAAGCGCTGGAGCGCATCGGCATCACCCTGCCCCAGAGCCGCACTAGCGCCTGATCGGCGGCCCCTTTACCGACAGCCTTCTCTCCTGAGTCAGCCCTATGAGACACCAGTGCCGAGTCCCCATGCTGGGACGCCCCGCCGACCAACGCAAAGCCATGCTGCGGGGTCTCACCACCCAGCTGATCCGCGAAGGTCGGGTTACCACGACCAAAGCCCGTGCCAAGGCGTTGCGCGATGAAGCTGAGCGCATGATCAGCCTGGCCAAGGACGGAAGCCTGTCTGCCCGTCGCCGTGCCATCGGTTACATCTATGACAAGCAGTTGGTTCATGCCCTGTTTGACAAAGCACAAGACCGCTATGGCGAGCGCCAAGGTGGCTATACCCGCATCATCCGCACCGTTCCCCGCCGCGGCGATAACGCCGAGATGGCCATCATCGAACTGGTCTAAATCGCTCCCCGTCTGGCGAGATTCCAAACTGCCGCGGTGTGGTTAGCCCACCGCGGTTTTTTAATGGCTGCATGGTGCCCGTGCTGACTCCCGCCCCCGCCCTGCGCCGCATCGCTCTTTGCCTGCAATACGACGGCTCCGCGTACTGCGGCTGGCAGCGGCAACGCAATGCCCACAGCGTGCAGCAGACCCTGGAGCAAGCGATAGCTGGGCTTGACCCCCAGGGGCCCAATCGCACCATGGCTGCTGGCCGCACCGATACGGGCGTGCATGCTGCCGCCCAGGTGGCACACTTCGAAGCTGCTGGGCCAATTCCGCCAGAGCGCTGGGCCAAGGCCCTCAATGGTCGGCTACCGGCCACGATCCGCATCCTGGCGGCTGTAGAGGTTGACCCCAGCTGGCACGCCCGCTTCAGCGCTAGCTACCGGAGGTACCGGTACACGATCTACAACGCCCGCACCCCCAACCTGTTCCTAGCCCCCTGGAGCTGGCACCGCTATCAGCGCCGGTTGGATGAACAAGCCATGGGCCAGGTCCTGGAGGCCATGCTGGGCGAACACGACTTTTCTGCCTTTCAACGAGCCGGCAGCCGCCGAGCCCACGGCCGAACCACCCTTCAGGAGGTGCGTTTGGAGCGCCAGGGTGACCTGATCAGCGTCGAGTTGCAAGCCAGCGGTTTTCTGTACGGCATGGTGCGTCTGGTGCTGAGCCAGCTCGTGGCGGTTGGCGAGGGGCGGCTCAGCGGCGCCGACTTCGAGCGCCGCTGGCGCGAGTGCCAACGCGTGGAAGTGAAAGAGGCAGCACCACCGCAGGGTCTCTGCCTGCTGCGGGTGGGCTACCCCAAACCAGTATTCCCACGAGCCGCCTGGTATGATTGCCAACCGCGGTATCAGCTCGAGATTTCCGATTCTCCGGATCTCCAGCCTGGTTCAGCCCAGCCTTTCGTCAGTTCAGCGCAGCTACCTCCTGGGGGCGCGCCGGCCAGGCGGTAAGGTCACTGAACCCGGGCGTTGGGTTTCCAACGACCAGCTGTCCTGCCCCACTTCCGGCCTGCCGGTGCCTGATCAGGCGAAATGAACAAGACCCCCCTGCCCTCCATTGATTCCCTCGACCGCCAGTGGTATCTGGTGGACGCAGAGAATCAGACCCTCGGTCGCCTGGCGAGCGAAGTGGCCCAAGTGCTGCGTGGCAAGAACAAGCCCTGCTACACACCCCACCTCGACACCGGCGACTTTGTCATCGTCATCAACGCCGACAAGGTGAAGGTGAGCGGTAACAAGTCGACCCAGAAGATCTACCGCCGCCACTCCGGCCGGCCCGGTGGCATGAAGACCGAAACCTTCGCCCACCTCCAAGCCCGGATCCCTGAGCGGATCGTGGAGAAAGCCATCAAAGGCATGCTTCCCCACAACGCCCTGGGTCGTCAGCTGTTCCGCAAGCTGAAGGTTTACAAGGGTACTGAGCATCCCCACGCTGCCCAACAACCCCAAGCCCTAGCCCTCGATCCCGCCACTGCCGCCCAATGAGCACTAACAAAGTCGTCTATTGGGGTACGGGTCGTCGTAAGACGGCAGTCGCCCGAGTGCGTGTGGTTCCCGGGAACGGCACAGTAACCATCAACGGTCGCCCTGGCGACAACTACCTCAACTACAACCCCGTTTATCTCGCAGCGGTCAAAGCTCCACTGCAGACTCTCGGGCTTGCAACTGACTATGACCTGCTGGTGAATGTGCGTGGTGGTGGGCTTACCGGCCAAGCCGACGCCATCAAGCAGGGTGCAGCTCGTGCCCTGTGTGAATTGTCCCCGGACAACCGCAAACCCCTTAAAACAGAAGGTCACCTCAGCCGCGACCCCCGCGCAAAGGAACGTCGCAAGTACGGCCTGAAGAAAGCTCGTAAGGCGCCTCAGTTCTCCAAGCGCTGATTTCTTCCCTCCGCCATCAGCCCCTTCCCCGTCATGCCCAAGGCCGAAATTCATCCAACCTGGTATCCCGATGCCAAGGTGATTTGCAACGGAGAGGTGGTTATGACCACCGGTTCCACCTCCCCCGAACTCCACGTCGATGTGTGGAGTGGAAACCACCCCTTCTATACAGGCACCCAAAAGATCCTCGACACCGAGGGCCGTGTAGACCGCTTCATGCGCAAGTACGGCATGGGTGGAGCAGATTCTCTCTCCAACGCCGCTGCCAAGCAGGAGCCCCAAGTTGAGGCCTCGGCCGAAGCTGCAACCGAAGTTGAGACCGAGGCCCCCGCTGTGGCCGAAGCCTGATCTCTGCAGGCCTGATTGAACCCCCCAGCCGGGTGCTTACGGGCACCCGGCTTTGTGTTGTCTGGTGCCCATGCGGGCTCCTCCTATCTCGCTGATGGATCCTTCCCTGCTGCATGAGCGTCTGGAGACGGCCCGCCGCACCTTCGAGACCCTGGAACGCCAGCTGGCCGATCCAGCCGTGGCGGCTAATCCCAGCCAGATGCAGGCCATCGCCCGCGAGAGGGCTCGCCTTGAGCCCTTGGTGCAGGACCACCTGAGCCTGCAGAAACTGCAGCAGGAAGAACGAGAAGCTCGCGCCCTGCTGAAGGAACATCGGGGCGACCTCGCCATGGAGGAACTGGTCACCGAGGAGCTGGCAACCCTGGCGGAAGCCACGGCCAGCCTGCTCGACAAGCTCACGGTTGCCCTGCTGCCCCGAGACCCCCGCGATGAGCGCAGCGTGATGTTGGAGATCCGCGCCGGTGCCGGTGGCGATGAAGCGGCGATCTGGGCCGGCGATCTAGCCCGCATGTATGAGCGCTACGCCCAAGGGGTGGGCTGGAGGGTGGAACCGGTGAGCGCCTCCGAAGCCGAGCTCGGGGGCTACAAAGAACTGATCCTCGCCATCAAGGGGGATGGGGTTTTCAGCCAACTGAAGTTTGAGGCCGGCGTGCATCGGGTGCAACGGGTGCCGGCCACCGAGTCCCAGGGCCGGGTGCACACCTCAACCGCCACGGTCGCCGTGATGCCGGAGGCCGATCCCGTGGAGGTTCAGATCGAACCCGGCGACATCGAAATCAGTACCGCCCGCTCCGGTGGCGCCGGCGGCCAAAACGTCAACAAAGTTGAAACGGCCGTAGACCTGTTGCACAAGCCCACCGGCATTCGGGTGTTCTGCACCCAGCAGCGCTCCCAGCTGCAGAACCGCGAGCGCGCCATGGAAATCCTGCGGGCAAAGCTCTATGAGCGCCAGCTGGCAGAAGCCAACGCCCAGGAGCGCTCCACCAGGCTGGCCCAGGTAGGCAGCGGCGACCGCAGCGAGAAAATCCGCACCTACAACTTCAAAGACAACCGCACCACCGACCACCGCCTAGGCCGCAACTTCGCGCTTGAGCCAGTGCTCAACGGCCAGCTCCACGACCTGATCAGTGCCTCAATCGCCGCCGATCAGAGCCGCCAGCTCGAGGAGCTGGCCCAACAGGTAGCCAGCTGAGCGCTCTCAAGCCCCAATTACATATTTGGCCCACTCGCCATGCTGCCCTGCCGAAATCTGGCGACTGGCTTCAAAGCTGAAGCTGCCCAGGGGCCGATGAGGTGGACGCAGCAGGGGCATCGCGGCCTCCCGCGGCGTGCGGTTGCCCTTGCGGACATTGCAGGGCAGACATGCTGTGGTGACGTTTTCCCAGGTATCGAGGCCACCGCGACTGCGGGGCACCACATGGTCGACAGAGAGCTGCTGAGCGCTGGCCCCGCAGTACTGGCAGCGATGACCATCGCGATGAAACAGGTTGCGGCGGGTCAGGGGCAACGGCTTGTAGGGCACCCGCACGAAATGACGCAGGCGGATCACGGTGGGGAGCAGGGTGTCCTCGCGAATCCTGCGAACCGGGTCATGCTCAAGCCCCTCCGCCTTCCCCTTCAGCACCATCACCACCGCACGACGCCAGGTGGTGATGTTGAGGGGCTCGTAGGACGCGTTTAGAACGAGAACATGGCCCATGCCAGCACCCGTGATCGGCGGCATGCTAGTGGCAATCTTCGCTGTAATCCGTGACCCAGGCGACCGAGACCAGCTGGAGTGCCCCGGCCCATGATGCCAGCCTGGCTCGGCAACGGGCCTGGGTAGAGGTCAATACCGGCGCCATAAGTGCCAACGCCCGCAGCCTTAAACGCTGCATAGGCAATGGCACCGAGCTGATGGCTGTGGTCAAGGCCGACGGCTATGGCCATGGATCGATCCCCGTGGCCCGGGCCGCCCTCGCTGGTGGAGCTAGTCAGTGCGGTGTCGCCACCCTGAGCGAAGGCATCGAGCTACGCAGGGCCGGGATCGAAGCACCAATTCTGGTGCTCGGCAACCTCACCCAGGTAGAGGAGCTGCGCAGCTGTCTGCACTGGCAGCTCATGCCCACTATCAGCGGCATGCGCGAGGCCCTGCTCTGCCAAAACCTCGCCAGCGGCCAAGGCCGCCCGATGGCCCTGCAGCTCAAGCTCGACACTGGCATGGCTCGGCTCGGGGCCGATTGGCAGGAGGGGCCCAGACTCGTGGCCGCGATCACGGAACTGGAAGCTGTGCAGTTGGCCGGTCTCTATTCCCATCTCGCCAGTGCCGATGCATCAGCGGACGCCGATGACGGGCTCACAGATCAACAGCAGCGGCTTTTCGAGACGGTGCTGCAGGCCCTGGAGCACCAGCGCCTGCAGGCTGGCATCCGCCACCTGGCCAACTCGGCCGGCACCCTGCGCAGCCCAGGGCTGCACTACGACCTAGTGCGAGTCGGCCTGGCGCTATACGGGCACAGTCCGGCGGCTCACCTGGCTTCTGTCACACCCCTGCAGGGAGCCATGACCCTGCACGCCCGCGTCAGCCTGATTCGGGAGGTGGGCAGCGGGGTGGGGGTGAGCTACGGCCATCGCTTCCGCACCAGCCGCCCCAGCCGTCTGGCCGTTGTTGGCATTGGCTACGCCGATGGCGTGCCTCGCCAGCTATCCAACCAGCTGGAAGTGCTGTTTGCAGGCCAACGTCTGCCCCAAGTGGGAGCCATCACCATGGACCAACTGGTACTCGATGCAACCGACTGCCCGGGACTGGAGGTGGGGTCGGTGGTGACTCTGCTGGGCCAGGAGGGAAGCGAACAAATCACCCCTACCGACTGGAGCGATCGCTGCCAGACCATCCCCTGGGAAATCCTCTGCGGCTTTAAGCACCGCCTGCCACGACTCACCGCCGCCCAAGCCGCCTGGGAAGCACCAGGCGATAGGGCTCACTGATAAAGTCGACAGGCCCCTGGAGAGGTGGCTGAGTGGTTGAAAGCGGCTCCCTGCTAAGGAGTTACAGGAGGCAACTCTTGTCGAGGGTTCGAATCCCTCCCTCTCCGTTTTAAGCAGGATTCACAGCGGAGTCACCACCGCCGCGAGTCCTGCTGGCGACTGACATTGATGAGTCAGCGATTCTCCACTAGTGCGACCCACTACCCGCCCATGGGTGTTGGAAGTGGTGTTAGGTGCCCACTCTTAGGGTGTTAGATGCCCGAATTGCGAAAAGGCAGCCCAGCACTGGATAGCAGCGGGTATGAGCGATGGTTCCACGCCACCTCACCCAGGGAGAGCCAGACCTGAGGATGTTTAAGAGAAAAGTGGGGCGTGAGCGACGGGGAGGCAATCTCCGCCCACTTCCTCGACCTATGGACGGGTCGAACGCCGCCATAGGTGGTTATTTGAGTTAGGCACTGGTATTGGGTGCGAGCAGCAGCAAGGTTTGTTCACAAAAAAATCCCTGGCGTGTTCGACTCCGCCAGGGATACGCTTCCCGTCGCTCATCACGACTAGCCAACGCTATTAGGTACTTACGCTCAGGTCATGGAGTGATTGCCGCAGGTGTTCATGCGGACACGCTCAAGGAACTCCCATTGCTCAGAGGGGGCACCAGGTGGCCCAGGCAGAGCAGCAGGCATCGCACAAAAGCGGATACACCTGCACGATTAGCGCTGGGGCAATGAGTCCAAGGAGTCCCTTAGCGCCAAGGCAGTCGCCAACAGCAAAAAGCGCCCGTACCCTGCTCACAAGCCCCAACAAGACCATATGAAGCGCCTGCTGCTACTCGCCCTGACCGCTGCGACGCTGCTGATGGGCACAACTGCCAGCGCCCACTGCGACCAGAAGCACGGGCACCAGGAAACCTCGACCCAAAGCGACAAGCAGTGATATCTCAGCCCCTATCGATGCTGGTGCTCTGGTTGGTCTTTGCCGTCGCAGCAGGAATCAAGTTCTGGCGCCTGGCGGCTCAGTTTAGAAAATGCCCTGAGGCCACTAGCAAGAACACAGAGGAGTTCCGAAAGACCCTTGAACGCATCTGGGCGAAGAATCAGCAACGGGCGCAATGGAGCACCTGAACTGGGGATACATCCAACTGGGCCTAGTCGCCCTGATCTTTGGAGGTCTTCAGGTGTGGTGGATTACCAGCATCTTTTGGAGGCGCAACCTGGCACGTCCACAAAGCGGTGGAGAGTTCCGCAAATCACTGGAACGGATCTGGAAGAAGAAACAGCGGCAGGGGTAGCTGTGCAATGCTTGCGTATCTATGAAGTTGCCAAAACAACCGTCTGCAACAACTGCGACACTTCAATAAAATCTTGTCCCAAAGCACTTCTTCCACTACGACGCGAAGCTGGCGACCGGGGGCACTGGCGAATAGGCGGAAGGGTCTTAGGGCAGCAAAGAACGACGACGACATAAACTTTTGCCATGGAACCCTGTAAATGTTATAAT
The DNA here is from genome assembly GCF_024345615.1 of Cyanobium sp. Maggiore-St4-Cus. Classification (NCBI taxonomy): domain Bacteria; kingdom Bacillati; phylum Cyanobacteriota; class Cyanophyceae; order Synechococcales; family Prochlorococcaceae; genus Cyanobium; species Cyanobium sp. Maggiore-St4-Cus. Next base: position 41,093 of record NZ_JAGQBL010000010.1, on the reverse strand, counting down.
TTGCAACTATAAAATCTTCTTAAGTGCTAAATTAAAAATTCAGAATTTATCGACTTTTATGAGTTTTGAATTTGGCGATCCAGATATTTTTGATAAGATTTATGAGAATTCATACTGGGGCAAGGGATCAGGGGGCGGAAGCTCCCCTGAAGCAACTCAACCCTACAAGATATTCCTAGAAGACTTTATTCGTCAATACGATATTAAATCAGTCGTTGACCTTGGTTGCGGCGACTGGCAGTTTTCCCAATTTCTAGACTTTGGCAGCGTAACATATATTGGCATCGATGCATCTAAAAATGTAATCACAAATAATCAGAGGTCATTTTCGCGACCAGGGGTTTCCTTTGCCAATCTTCCAGAGGATTACAATGAACTTCCCTCCGCCGAACTGTTGGTTTGCAAAGACGTACTAATGCATTTAAGCACGAAGGAAGTTCAAGATATTTTGTCAATTCTCCCAAGCTTTAAATATGCATTAATCACTAATGACATTCCATGCGTATCCGCATTCGGGAAAATTCTTCTAAAGCTGCGAAGTCCTTTTTCACCCGTAAATAATAGAGAAATAAAGACAGGGGACTACAGGACTCTTGACCCGACTGAACACCCATTCAACCTAAGGCTAAAAAAAGTATTTGAGTGGAAAGGCAGCAATCTAATCCTTGGCAAAGATTGTGGCTGGACAAAGCGAACTTATTTGCATCAGCAATGCCAAGACGTGGAATTGCAGAGTCCAGGAGCTCATTGAGTCCCTTGCCACCAAGACAGTCGCCTATAGCAGAAAGCACCCATGCCCTGGCGATAACACGGTAGAGATGCGCTACTGCGCTGGTCAGTCCTGGGAGCGATCCACAGACCAGTTGAAGCAAAAGCTGCCCAGGGAGTTGCTGATAGGGCGCCGTAACGACTGCAAGGGCTCAGCGCTGGTATTGACCTGCGGCCAGCGCCCTGAATTTGCACGTTCTATGTGGTGTTGGAAATAGTGTTGGAATTGGTATTGGAAATGGCATTGGATTCCGCCTCCACCAAAGGGAAGCGTCGTCTCTTCCCGTGTCACCACTTCGCTCTGAGAGTCACAACTACGGCCTCCCTCTCCGTTGTTAAGCCCGAATGCTTATTTACGGCTGGCTGCGGCCAGCCGGGTAGCTATCTCGGGTAGGAGCTTGTGATCCTGGGCGCAGGCCTGGCCCTCAGAAAAAATCACCAGCAAGAAAGGCGCAGCTTTTGGCATAGAGCCCTCAGCTGACGGCTCCACGTAGGCAGCATCGTGCCGGGCCTGGCTCATCCAGCCCGCCTTGCTCCAGAGGCGAGAGCCAAGAGGCAAACCCTCACCTATGAAGCCATCCACCTGGTTTTCTGGATCCGCAAGCCTCAAGGCCGGATCCAGGCTGCGCGCCAGCAGAGCTGCCATGCGGGCACAAGCCGGCGGCGAGACCAGGGCCGACGCCAGCACGGCCTGCAACAGACGGGCTACAGCGTCGGTACTGAGGCGATTGCGATTTTCCAGCTCGGTGCCGTAATAGACCCGCTCGCGCCCGTAGGGACCATCACCCCAGGTTTTTTGGCAAGCATTACAGCCCTGCAGCTCCGGCCAGCCAAGCTCGCTCAGCCAGCCATTGACAAGCTGACGCTGCTCCACCCAGTGGGCCATGCGCTCGGGGGGCAGGGAAGGGCCGCTGGTGGTGCCACTAAGCAAATCCACCACTAGGGAGGTGGCGTCGTTGCTGGAGTCGCGAATCATGTCTGAAAGGGCACGCCGCAGCTCGGGCGTATCCGCAAGCAAGTCAGCCTGGCGCCAAGCCTCTGCCGCCACCAGGTACACCAGCTTCACGACGCTGGCTGGGTAGCGAGGACGATCCCCAGCCCAGCTCGCCCCCTGCACCGGCTGGGCCCAGAACAGATCGGGATCTAGATCGGCAGCTCGGCCAAGCAAGGGCTGGTCGTAGCGAAGCCAGGTAATGGAGAGGTGCTGGGCTAAGCCAGGCCGCCCCTCCAGCTCTAAAGCCCGCACCAGATCAGCCAGGATCTGAGCCATGGCTGGATCGGGGCTGTAAAAAGCCATCACCGCCGGCCAACGTTGTGGCGAGATTAGCTGTGCTGAGAGTAGACACCATCAACCCTGCCCAGCTGGCTGCCGGCACCCCAGCCGCGCCGGAATGGCTCATTCCAGGCACTAACTGGCAGCTCACCGGCAGCGTCGACCTCTACAGCCAGGCCCGCGGTGAGGGGCTAGCCAGCCAGGCCTGGACTGGCCGCCACCTGCAAATCCTGACCAGTCCAGCAGCTACAGGGCCAGAAATGCGCCTGCGGGTACGACTGCTCGACGATGGCTACCCAGGCTGGCTTGAACCCGATGCCCTGCTAGGGCGAGCAGTGGCGTGCTCCCCGCCCCAACCGCAACTGCGGCAGCGCTGCAGCATTGTCCAGCGGATGGAGCAGGTGCTGAGCTTCGCGCAGGCCGCCCAGCGCGTAGCCAACACCTACCTGTGGGGCGGCAGCCTGGGCCCCAACTACGACTGCTCCGGTCTGATGCAGCGGGCCTATGCCAGCGCTGGCATCTGGATTCCGCGCGATGCCTACCTGCAGGAGCGGTTCTGTCAGCCTGTGGCGGTGCACCCGGGCCAGGTGCAGTTGCTGGAGCCTGGCGACCTGATCTTTTTTGGCACACCCCAGCGCTGCAGCCACGTGGGGCTGCACCTAGGTGGCGGCCGCTATTTACACAGCTCCGGCGTCGCCAACGGCCGCAACGGCATCGGCCTCGACGACCTGGCGCCCCAAAACCCCGACCCGGTGGCGCGCCACTACCGACTGGAATTGCGGGGAGCGGGGCGGGTAATGCACAGCCATAACGGCAGTCCCCTACCCACCTAGGGTCGACGCCAAAGGCTGACAAAAAAATGCAGCAAACGAGGGAAGGCCAGGCCGAGCTTTCCGTAGTGGTGCCCCTCTACAACGAGGAGGAGAGCCTGCCCCAGTTGGTGGAGCAGTTGCTGGCGGCACTGCGACCGCTGCAGCTGGGATTTGAGTTGGTGCTGGTAGACGACGGATCCAGGGACGACACAGCGAAGGTGCTCAGCAAGCTGGCCGCCACGGTTCCGGAGCTGGTGGCCGTGCTGCTGCGCCGCAACTACGGCCAAACGGCGGCAATGGCGGCCGGCTTTGACGCCAGCGGCGGGGCGGTGATCGTGACCCTCGATGGCGATCTGCAGAACGACCCCGCCGATATCCCCCTACTGCTAGCTGAGCTCGACCAAGGCTTCGACCTGGTAAGCGGCTGGCGCCACCAGCGCCAGGATGCGGCCATGCAACGGCTGCTGCCCAGCCGCATCGCCAACAGCCTGATTGCCCGGGTAACTGGGGTGCGACTCCACGACTACGGCTGCTCCCTCAAGGCTTATCGGCGCGAGGTGGTGAGTGACCTCAACCTCTACGGCGAACTCCACCGCTTCCTGCCTGCCCTGGCCTTCATCGAAGGTGCCCGGATCAGCGAGGTGAAAGTAAACCACCATCCCCGGCGTTATGGGGAAAGCAAATACGGACTCGACCGCACCTTCCGGGTATTGATGGACCTGCTGACGGTCTGGTTCATGAAGCGCTTTCTGACCAGACCGATGCACGTCTTCGGCTTCGGCGGCCTGGCCGCCATGGGCGCAGGGCTGCTGATCGGCATCTGGCTTGTAGGCGAGAAACTACTGCTTGGCGCAGACATCGGCGATCGCCCCCTGCTGCTGATGGCCCTACTGAGTTTTCTGACGGGGGTGCAGCTCTTCTGCTTTGGGCTGCTGGCCGAACTGCAGATGCGCACGTACCACGAAAGTCAGGGACGACCGATCTACCGGGTGCGCGGCATCGTGCGCGGATCCGACAGCTGAGAGGCGGGGCAGAGGGATTGAATTTTTATGTCGCCCTAGCCGGCCCCGCAAGCTGTCAAGGGTGAGCTTCGTACAGTATTAACGGTTGCTATTGGCCCGCGCCATGACTGGAGAATTTGCTGCCGCTTGGTTGCCCTCGGTGTTAGTCCCACTTGTTGGAATCCTCGGCCCAGCCGTGGCCATGGCCTTGCTTTTCAACGTAATCGAAGCCCGCGACTGAGCCCGACCCAAGCCGTCGCTCAGCCTCACCGCCTACCCCCGCCACCATGACCGTGACCCCCGTGGCCGACCCCTGCGTCGGCAATCTGGCAACCCCCGTCAACAGCAGCTATTTCAGCCGGGCCTTCATCAATGCCCTGCCCGCCTACCGCCCCTCCCTATCTCCGAACCGTCGTGGTTTGGAAGTGGGCATGGCCCATGGCTTCTTTCTCTACGGACCCTTCGCCGTCTGTGGTCCCCTGCGGCTCACCGAGTACGCCAGCACCGCTGGTTTACTCGCCACCATTGGACTGGTGTCGATCTTGACCGTATGTCTCTCGATCTACGGCACCGCTGGCAACGGACCCAACATCCAGCCGGCTGACGCCACCATCGACAACCCCCCCGCAGACCTGTTCACCAAGGCTGGCTGGGCAGAATTCGCCAGTGGTTTCTGGCTGGGTGGCTGCGGTGGCGCCGCCTTTGCCTGGTTCCTAGCCGGCACTGCGATCGTTGCCCCACTGGTCAATATCGCTGGCGGCGTCTGGAGCGTCAACTGAATCCCAAGCGGTTTTCCAATCCCCTGAAAGCTCCGCTAAGGCGGGGCTTTTTTATTGGGTGTTTTTACTAGACGTTTTTATTGAACCTTTATTGGGACTTTGATTGGGCCTTTGATTGGGCTGATCTTGTTTGGGGGCAGCCCGATAGACAGTGGCTGCTGGGCCACAAGCCAAGCCTTCGGGACCAGAACTATTCCCTTAGGGGGAAAGAGCCAGGTGGTGCGGTGAGGGGCAAGTTAACCAACAAACAATGGTCAATAAAACAATGGACAATAAAAAACCCCAGCTTGCGCCGGGGTTAATTCGTCCCTCGAGGGAGCAAGTAGGCCGCAGTTAGCCGAACTTGCCAGAGGTAGAAGCAATCAGGAAGGCGGCATACGTGAGTATGTAGCCAATAGTGAAGTGAGCAAGACCCACAACACGAGCCTGGACGATCGAAAGAGCGACAGGCTTATCGCGCCAGCCAACAAGGTTGGCAAGTGGGGTCCGCTGATGCGCCCAGACGATGGTCTCGATGAGTTCCTGCCAGTAGCCGCGCCAGGAGATCAGGAACATGAAACCGGTGGCCCAAACCAGGTGACCGAACAGGAACATCCAAGACCAGACGGCCAGGTTGTTGCTGCCAAACGGGTTGTAACCGTTGATCAGCTGGGAGGAGTTAAGCCACAGGTAGTCGCGGAACCAACCCATTAGATAGGTGCTGGATTCGTTGAACTGAGCCACGTTGCCCTGCCAGATGGCGAGGTGCTTCCAGTGCCAGTAGAAGGTGACCCAACCGACGGTATTCAGGGCCCAGAAGACACTCAGATAGAAAGAGTCCCAGGCACTGATGTCGCAGGTACCACCACGGCCGGGGCCGTCGCAGGGGAAGGAATAGCCGAAGTCCTTTTTGTCAGGCATCAGCTTGGAACCCCGGGCATCCAGAGCACCCTTCACCAGGATCAGAGTCGTGGTGTGCAGACCAAGCGCAATGGCGTGGTGAACAAGGAAATCACCAGGACCGATCTGCAGGAAGAGGTCGTTGCCACCATTGATGGCGTCGATCCAACCGGGCAGATAAACCGCACTGGCATTGCTAGCTGCGGATGCGGAATTGGATAGCAGCACATCCATGCCATACATCGCCTTGCCGGAAGCGGCCTGGACGAATTGGGCAAAGACGGGCTCCACCAAGATCTGCTTCTCGGGAGTGCCGAAGGCCACGACCACGTCGTTGTGGACGTAGAGACCCAGGGTGTGGAAGCCAAGGAACAGGGAGACCCAGCTCAGGTGGCTGATTATGGCTTCCTTGTGCTCGAGCATCCGGGCCAACACGTTGTCTTTGTTGGCTTCCGGGTCGTAGTCGCGGATGAAGAAGATCGCACCGTGGGCGAACGCACCGCACATCAGGAAGATGGCGATGTATTGGTGGTGGGTATAAAGCGCAGCCTGCGTTGTGTAGTCCTTAGCGATAAACGCGTAGGACGGCATCGCATACATGTGCTGGGCCACCAGGCTGGTGACCACACCCAGAGATGCCAAAGCCAGACCAAGCTGGAAGTGGAGCGAGTTGTTGATCGTGTCGTAGAGGCCCTTGTGGCCAGCACCGAGGTCACCAGGGGTGCCCTTGGGTGGGTTGTGGGCTTCAAGAATCTCGCGAATCGAGTGGCCGATACCGAAGTTTGTCCGGTACATGTGGCCAGCGATCACAAAGATGCAACCGATCGCCAGGTGGTGGTGGGCAATGTCCGTGAGCCAAAGGGCTTCCGTTTGGGGGTGGAAGCCACCAAGGAAGGTAAGGATCGCGGTGCCAGAACCCTCAGCAGTTCCGAACTGTTGATAGACGGTATCGGGGTTCTGGGCGTATACACCCCAGTTGCCGGTGAAGAACGGAGCCAAACCAGCGGGGTGAGGCAGCACTGAGAGGAAGTTGTCCCACCCAACGTGCTGACCACGGGCCTCAGGGATAGCCACGTGAACCAGGTGACCGGTCCAAGCGATCGAGCTGAAACCAAACAGAACCGCCAGGTGGTGGTTTAGGCGGGATTCAGCGTTCTTGAACCAGGCCAGGGAAGGCCGGAACTTGGGCTGAAGGTGGAGCCAGCCTGCGAACAGGGCCCAAGCCGACAGGATCATCATGAAGATGGAACCCTGATAAAGCTCAGCGTTGGTTTTCATCCCGATCGTGTACCACCAGTGGTACAAGCCGGAATAAGCAATGTTCACAGGGGAGGTAGCACCAGCCTGGGTGAAGGCGGCGATAGCTCCCTGGCCGAAGTGGGGATCCCAGATCGCGTGAGCGATGGGACGTACATGCAGAGGATCGGCGACCCACTGCTCAAAGTTGCCCTGCCAGGCGATATGGAACAGGTTGCCCGAAACCCAGAGGCCAATGATGGCCAGGTGACCGAAATGGGTGGAGAACAGCTTTTGGTAAAGCCGCTCCTCGGTCATGCCGTCGTGGCTCTCGAAATCGTGAGCCGTGGCAATGCCGTACCAAATCCGGCGGGTTGTCGGGTCCTGTGCCAGACCCTGGCTGAACGAAGGAAATTTCGTTGCCATTGGGAGAGGTCAGAAAAGGTCAGCCGACCGCGACGATGCGGGCCAGGAAGAATGCCCAGGTTGTTGCAATACCGCCCAGCAAATAGTGAGCGACACCGACAGCACGGCCCTGGGTAATGGAAAGCGCCCGCGGTTGGATGGCGGGTGCAACCCTCAGCTTGTTATGAGCCCAGACGATGGACTCGATCAGCTCTTGCCAGTAGCCGCGGCCACTGAACAGGAACATCAGGCTGAAGGCCCAGATGAAGTGGGCTCCAAGGAACATCAAGCCATAAGCACTGGAACTCGAGCCGTAGCTGTTGATCACCTGTGCGGCTTGAGCCCAGAGGAAGTCCCGCAGCCAACCATTAATGGTGATGGCGCTTTGGGCAAAGTTGCCGTTGGTGATGTGCTGGACGCTGCCATCAGCGTTGACGGTGCCCCACACGTCGCTCTGCATCTTCCAGGAGAAGTGGAAAATGACGATCGACAGGGAGTTGTACATCCAGAACAGGCCAAGGAACACGTGGTCCCAAGCCGACACCTGGCAGGTACCGCCACGGCCAGGGCCGTCGCAGGGGAAGCGGAAGCCCAGATTCGCCTTATCAGGGACTAGGCGGGAGCTACGCGCATACAACACACCCTTCAAAAGGATCAGCACGGTGACGTGGATCGTGAAGGCGTGGATGTGGTGGACCATGAAGTCGGCCGTTCCCAAAGGAATCGGACCGGCTGCCACCTTGCCGCCCACCGCTACAACGGTGCCGTTGAACACTTCGCTCACACCAGCTAGGGCGTTGGGCGCAGTGCTACCTGCAGCGGCAGCGTGAAGACCCTGAATCCACTGCGCGAAGACAGGCTTCAAGGCAATGGCGGAGTCGCTGAACATGTCTTGGGGACGCCCCAAGGCACGCATGGTGTCGTTGTGGATATAAAGGCCAAAGCTGTGGAAGCCAAGCCAGATGCACACCCAGTTGAGGTGGCTGATCAGGGCATCACGAGCTTTAAGCACCCGGTCCAGCACGTTATCGACGTGCTTGGCGGGGTCGTAATCGCGAATCATCGCGATAGCGGCGTGCGCACCAGCACCCACAACTAAGAAACCACCGATCCACATGTGATGGGTGAAGATCGACAGTTGGGTGGGGTAATCAATCCCGATATAGGGATAGGGAGGCATCGCATACATGTGCTGGGCCACGATGATGCTCAGCGAGCCGAGCATCGCCAGGTTCACAGCCAGTTGGGCGTGCCAGCTGGTGGTCATGAACTCGAAGAGTCCGTCATGACCATTGGGAGCGGGGAACAGCAGGGGATCGCCCTTCTGGCCCTGGAGAATCTCCTTGATGCTGTGACCAATACCCCAGTTGGTGCGATACATGTGACCAGCCACAATGAACAACACCGCGATCGCCAAGTGGTGATGGGCGATGTCGGTCATCCAGAGGCTGCCGGTCACAGGATTCAACCCACCTTTAAAGGTGAGGAAATCGCTGTAAGCGGCCCAATTGCCCGTGAAGAAGGCTGAAACGCCAGCCCCGAAACCGGGGAATATCTGGGCGATCACGTCCTGGTTCAGGAACTCGTGGGGCAGGGGAATGTCGGCGTAGGTGGCGATGGTTTTGCCATTGAGCGCCAGCGGCTGGCCGGCGTCGATGGCGTCCATCAGCGCGGTGGTGGGCAGGGACACATGCAGCAAGTGTCCTGTCCAGGAGAGAGATCCCAGACCGAGCAGGCCGGCCAGATGGTGGTTGAGCATCGACTCAACGTTCTGGAACCACTCGAGCTTGGGAGCCGCCTTGTGGTAGTGGAAGACGCCGGCATTGAGCATCAAGCCGGCCATCACCAAAGCACCGATGGCCAGGGCCATCAGCTGGGTTTCATTGGTGATGCCCCAGGCCCTCCACACATGGAAGAGGCCGGAGGTGATCTGAATGCCGTGGAACCCGGCACCCATGTCTCCATTGAGAATTTCCTGGCCGAAAATGGGCCACACCACCTGCGCCGAAGGCTTGACGTGCAGGGGATCGGTCAACCAACCGGTGTAGTTGGAGAAGCGCGCTCCATGGAAGAAGGCGCCACTCAGCCAGATAAAGATGACGGCCAAATGGCCGAAGTGAGCTGAAAAGATCTTGCGAGAGACCTCTTCAAGGTCACTCGTGTGACTGTCGAAATCGTGAGCATTGGCGTGGAGGTTCCAAACCCAGGTGGTGGTTTTGGGACCTTTGGCAAGGCTGCGATCGAAATGGCCGGGCTTGCCGAACAGTTCGAAGGTGGCCGGAACTGGGTTCCGGTCGACCATGGCCTTCGCCTTTTCCCCACGCTCTGGTGGGCTGATGGTCATCGAGACGTTCCTCGAGGGACGGGATCGAGGTGGTGGGTCCACCCCTGCAGCAGGCCGGAGAGCCTGCCGTTGGGCCCCATAAACGACCGGCGGCCGAGGCCTCCAAGCGTTCATGGGCACCAGCCGGGAAGGGGGCCCGCGAAAACGCGAAACCACTTGCCACAACTGGAGCTTTGGGCCCCAATTAGGGGACCGCTCGCCGAAGTATAGGGGTCGTTTCCGAGAGGTTTTGGCTTGCAGTTACAAAGGTTCAATCCCGGCGCTTCCCAGGCCAGCACAGGGCTTTACAGAACAGAAAGAATCATCTACTTCAACCATCTTGCGGGCAGTTTTTTATTACTTAGAGAGCATCAAAAACAGCCATCTGCCGCATCCATTTCCCCCAGGGTGGCCCCGGCCAGCAGAATGCTTCCACTACAAGCTGAGCAATCCAGCGTGGGCGCAGGCAGCGCAACCTATCCAGCCCTCCCGGGTCGCCCCGTGCGATGGCGGCAGAGACTGCTCGCGGTCCTGCTAATGGCAGCGTTGATGTTGTTGGCTGGCTGCAATCGCGTAGCCGCTAGCCGCAACAGCGGCCCAGCCCCAGCGCTTCTTCCAGTCCAGGGGCCAAGTGGCCGCTTACAGGAAGTCGCGCCACCTGCCGCCGTACAACAAGTTCAAGCGGCCCTGGCCGAACGCCAGCCCCAGGTATCGATCCAGATCCCGCTAGATGGAAGCGATCTGCCAGCCGGGCCGGTCAAGTTGCAAGTGCAGGTTCGTGATTGGCCCTTGGTTGATGCGGGAGTGCTCGGGCTGGGGCCTCACCTCGTGGTGCAAGTTGATGACCTACCGCCCCAACGCCTCACCACCTCACTCTCTGGGCAATTCCCAACTCGTCTGGACGCCGAACTACCGCCCCTGGGCCCGGGCAGCCATCGCCTTACCGCCTATGCGGCCAAACCCTGGGGGGAAGTGGTGAAAAGTCCAGGCGCCTGGGACCAGGTGCGGGTGAACCGGGTGGCCGCCAATCCCCTGGCCACTCCCCAGCTGGGCACACCCCAGTTGATCGGCGTAAGCACAGCAGATCTGGCCGGTCGCGAACCAGTGCTGCTCGACTGGCTGTTATTAGATGCTCCCCTCCAGGGCCTGCGCGACAACGACGGCAGCTGGCGCCTGCGGGTGACGGTCAACGGGGACAGTTTTTTGGTGGATCAGAACTCGCCTCTGTGGCTCAAGGGCTGGAGCAGCGGCAGCAACAGCGTGCTGATGGAGCTGGTTGATGGCCGCGGCGCCCCCCTCAACCCCCCTTTCAACACCTTGGTGAGCGAGGTGACCATTAATAGTTCCTCGCCCACGCCCAGTTGGCAGCGGGGGCGCCTGGATGCAAGCGAGTTAGCCCAGCTGCTGGGAGAGCAGCCTGCAACGCCGGCGGCTCCAAAACCAGAACCTGAACCAGTCCCAGAAGAACCAGTAGCAGCCATAGAAATCAATCCGCCGCCGGCCAGGGAGCCCGAAACCGTGACTGACCCGTTGCCCGCAAATGAGCCCCAATCCCCGCATGAACCCGAGGCTTCGCCTCAAACGGAACCCCTGCCGGAACCAGAACAACTTGACCCAGAACAACTACCTGACCCAGCACAACTGCCTGAGCTGGAGCCCACTGTTGAAGCTGAGTTAACCGAACCTTCGCAGCAAGATGCCCCACAAGCAGAGTCCGCACCTGTGATGCCCCCACAAGCGATCCCCGCCCCTACTCCGGCCCCCACCACTAGGGCCCCTACTGATCGGCTCAGCGCCTCCACCAACCTGGGGGGATCGGCCCGCAGCCAGCTGAATCCAGATGGTTCCCTGCTCAAGCCCAAGGCGCCGGGTCCCCTGGCCGGGCTGCGTCAGAAGCTAGGTACGTGAATTCACCAAATAACCGCCCCGAGCAGGCCGCGCCGCGCGCCCGCCGCTGGGGCCTGGGCTTCAGCCCTGCCAGCGCCCCCGTGCTGGAGCAGCTCCTTCAGGCCGGCCTGATCGACGCCCAGGTGGGGACTGACGACCAGATCACCGCAGGGGACTGCTTAGTTGAACAGTGGTCAACGGCCAGCAGCTTTGTGATCGTTGGCGCCTGTGGCCTGGTGACCAGGCTGATTGCGCCGCTGCTCGTGAATAAAGAGCGCGATCCCGCAGTGGTGGTGGTGGATCCCCAGGGTCGGTTCGCCATTCCCCTGCTGGGGGGGCACGCGGCCGGGGCCGAGCGACTGAGCCACCAGATTGCCGCCTGCCTAGGCGGCCAGGCTGTGCTCACCGGGGCAACGGCTGCAGCAGGCTTACTGAGCCTCGACAGCTTCGGCAAAGACTGGGGTTGGCAGCGGGGGCAGGGCGATTGGAGCGCCCTGATGCGTAAGGCAGCCCATCTGCATCAACCGCTGCAGCTGGAAGCTCACCACGGCAGCCGCCGCTGGCTGGAGCTCGAGGCCGCCACCTGCCTACTGGAGCGAGCTGGTGCCACTGGCAGTAGCTCTGGCGGTGGCTCTGGCAACAACCCAGAGGCTGATCTGGTCGTAGATATCCACACCGGCGCTGGCTGCCGCTGGCATCCGCCGAGCCTGTGGCTAGGTATGGGCTGTGAACGCAACACCAGCCTCAGCCTGCTGGAGCGCTTGCTGGAACAGACCCTGGGCGACCAGCATTTGGCACCTGAATCCGTAGCTGGTTTAGCGAGCATCGACCGCAAGGCCGATGAACCGGCCCTGCTTGCTCTAGCGGCTAAACGAGGCTGGCCAGTGCGCTGGTTTGGGGCCGATTCCCTAGCGGCAGTGCCGGTGCCCACCCCATCGGCAGCGGTGGCCCAGGAGATGGGCACCGCCAGCGTGGCCGAGGCCGCAGCCCTGCTGGCAGCTGGCCCCGCAGCCCAATTGCTGCAAACCAAGCGCATCGAGCATGCCAACCCAGGCGAGCTCGGGGCAGCCACCCTGGCGGTGGCTCTGGCCGATAGTCAATGGGCTCCCGAGCGGGGCCAACTGCACCTGGTGGGCAGTGGCCCGGGCAGCCTGGAGCTGCTCACTGCGGATGCGCGCCGCGCCCTGGCGGAAGCCACGGTGTGGGTGGGCTACGGCCTCTACCTCGACCTGCTTGAACCGCTGCGGCGACCTGATCAGCTGCGCTGGAACGGCCAACTCACCGAGGAGCGGGCCCGCTGCGCCCTGGCCCTGGAGTTAGCGAGCCAGGGGCTGAATGTGGCCCTGGTCTCTTCTGGCGACAGTGGCATCTACGCCATGGCCGGCCTGGCCCTGGAGCTTTGGCTGGCCAGCCCAGCCGATGGCCGGCCCAGCTTCAGCGTGCATCCGGGCATCTCGGCCCTGCAACTCGCCGCTGCCAAGGCCGGAGCTCCCTTGATGCACGATTTCTGCACCATCAGCCTCAGCGACCGACTCACCCCTTGGGAAGTGATCGAAAAGCGGCTGCAAGCAGCGGCTGCGGGGGACTTTGTAGTAGCCCTCTACAACCCCCGCTCCCTGGGCCGCGACTGGCAACTAGCCCGAGCCAGGGAGCTGCTGCTGGAGGGCCGGCCGGCCTCAACACCGGTAGCCCTGGCCCGCCAACTGGGCCGAGCCGATGAGGCCGTCAGCCTGCACAGGCTGGGCGAATTACCGGTGGAGCAAGTAGACATGCTGACCCTGGTGCTGATTGGCAATAGCAGCAGCTATGCCAAAGACGGACGCATGGTGACCCCGAGGGGTTACCCAGGAGCCGAGCTCAGCTGAAAAAATCGGGATGACAGGATTCGAACCTGCGGCCCCTTCGTCCCGAACGAAGTGCGCTACCAAGCTGCGCCACATCCCGATGAAGGGAGTTTAGGGGATCAACTCGGCTGTAGGCCTTGACCTGCCGCTGGCTTCCTAAAGTTGGATTTAGCCCTTCTTCTGGCCCCCCGGGGCCCTACTGGCGCCTTGCTCAAACCCGACTGGCTGCGCGTCAAGGCCCCCCAGCGGGAGCGCATCGGCGAGGTGGCAGACCTGCTGCAAGATCTCAAACTCAACACCGTCTGCCAGGAAGCCAGCTGCCCCAACATCGGCGAGTGCTTCGCCGGCGGCACGGCCACCTTTTTGATCATGGGGCCCGGCTGCACCCGGGCCTGCCCCTACTGCGACATCGACTTCGACAAGAGCGTGCGGGAGCTCGATCCCAGCGAACCTGAACGACTCGGCGAAGCGGTGGCACGCCTGGGCCTGAGCCACGTGGTGATCACCTCGGTGAACCGGGACGACCTGGCCGATGGCGGCGCAAGCCAGTTTGTGGCCTGCATCGCGCAGGTGCGCCAGCGCTCACCACTCACCACGATCGAGCTACTAATCCCCGATTTCTGCGGCAACTGGGACGCCCTAGCCGCCGTGATGGAAGGCGCCCCTGAGGTGCTCAACCACAACATCGAAACCGTGCCCAGGCTCTACAAAAAGGCCCGGCCCCAGGGGATCTACGAACGCTCGCTCGAGTTGCTCCAGCGGGTCCGGAAGGGGTGGCCCCGCACCTACACCAAATCAGGCCTGATGACGGGCCTAGGCGAAACCGACCACGAGGTGCGGGAGGTGATGGCAGACCTCCGCAGCCACCAGGTGGACATCGTGACCATCGGCCAGTACCTCTCGCCAGGCCCCAAACATCTGCCAGTGGATCGCTTCGTGACTCCAGAGCAATTTGCGGCGTTCAAGCAGCACGGTGAGCAGGAGCTCGGCTTCCTGCAGGTGGTGAGCAGCCCGCTCACCCGCAGCAGCTATCACGCCGGCGAGGTGCAGCGGCTGATGCGGGAGTATCCGCGCTAAGCCGCGACTGCCTGCCGTTCCGCCAGACCCACGCTTACCTTCTCGCTGGGGGGCACCAGCAGCTTGAAGCGGCCCCTCCAGCCATCCCAATCGGCCAGTATCGCGGCGGCCTTGGCGCTGCCGGTGGCGTCGAGATGGGCCTGCAGCAGGGGCTTGAGCAGGGCCTCCTGCTCGGGGGTTGTGAGCTCAGCGATGGCCACTATCTCCGGGTTCACCCGCTCCGCCAAACCACCGCTCTCATCAAGGATGAAGGCCACACCACCGGTCATGCCGGCGGCCACATTGCGACCCGTGCTGCCCAGCACCACCACCACCCCACCAGTCATGTATTCGCAACAGTGATCGCCGGCGCCCTCCACCACGGTTTTGGCCCCGCTGTTGCGCACGCCAAAGCGCTCACCGGCGCGGCCTAGGGCGAAGAGCTCTCCACCTGTGGCGCCATAGAGACAGGTGTTGCCCAGGATCACCTGGTTGCCAGGGTCGTTGACGCCGGCAGGGGGCACCACGGTGAGCCGTCCGCCATTGAGGCCCTTACCCACATAGTCGTTGGCTTCACCCACCAAGCGCACGTTCATGCCCTGGAGCACGAAGGCCCCGAAGCTCTGGCCGGCGGCACCTTCATAGGTGAGATCGAGCTGGCCTTGGAAGCCGGTGTTGCCGTGGCGGGCGGCGATCTCACCGGAGAGGCGGGCGCCCACGCTGCGATCTGTGTTCACGATCGCCAGGGTGCGGGCCACGCGGCCGTGGCCCTCGATAGCCGCCACCACCTCAGCGTCGGCAAGAAGCTGATCTTCCAGGATTTGTCCATTGCCATGGGCCTGGGCGTCGTGCCGAAGCCAGCTGCGATCAGCAGCGGCGGGGATCGGGTCAATCAGGCAAGAGAGATCAAGGGCCCTGGTTTTGGCGAGAACCACGGCCCGGGGCTGCAGCAATTCACTGCGGCCGATCAGCTCTTCGAGCCGGGCCACGCCAAGCACGCTCAGCAGCTGACGCACCTCCTCGGCCACGAACAGGAAGAAATTCACGACGTGCTCGGGCACGCCGGGGAAGCGCTTGCGCAGGTTTTCTTTCTGGGTAGCCACGCCCACCGGGCAGTTATTGGTGTGGCAAACGCGGGCCATGATGCAGCCTTCGGCAATCATTGCCACCGAGCCGAAGCCGTACTCCTCAGCTCCCAGCAGGGCGGCGATGATTACGTCCCAGCCGGTTTTGAGGCCGCCATCGGCCCGCAGCAGCACCCGATCGCGCAAGCCATTCTCCAGCAGCGACCGGTGCACCTCAGTGAGGCCTAGCTCCCAGGGGCTGCCGGCATGTTTGATCGAGCTGAGCGGTGAAGCGCCCGTGCCACCGTCGTGGCCGGAGATCTGAATCACATCGGCGTTGGCCTTGGCCACACCAGCAGCGATGGTGCCGATGCCGATCTCGGCCACCAGCTTCACGCTCACCTTGGCGGCGGGGTGCACCTGGTGCAGGTCGTGGATCAGTTGGGCCAGATCCTCGATTGAATAGATGTCGTGATGGGGAGGCGGCGAAATCAGGGCCACACCGGCCTTGCTGTTGCGCAGCCAGGCGATGTAGGGATCAACCTTTGGCCCCGGCAGCTGGCCGCCCTCACCCGGCTTGGCCCCCTGGGCCACCTTGATCTCCAGCTGGCGGCCACTGCGCAGATATTCGGGGGTCACACCGAAGCGCCCTGAGGCGATCTGCTTAATGGCGGAGCAGGCGGTATCACCGTTGCGCAGGCCATTTAGGCTGGGCAAGGTCGGCGAATGACCGTCGCCGTTCACATCATGGAGGGTGTGGAAGCGGGCCGGATCCTCGCCGCCCTCACCGCTGTTGCTCTTGCCGCCGATGCGGTTCATCGCGATGGCTAACACCTCGTGGGCCTCGCGGGAGAGGGCCCCCAAGCTCATGCCGCCGGTGCAAAAGCGACTGCAGATGCTCTCCACGCTCTCCACCTGCTCGATCGGCAGCGGGGCGAGAGCGGGCTTGAGTTCCAGCAGGTCCCGCAGGGCCGTGACTGGCCGGTGCTCCAGCAGGGTTTTGTAGGTAGAGAAGTGGTCGTAGCCGGGGCCGGCCTTGACGGCGGCATGCAGGGCTTTGGCCATCTCCGGGCTATTGAGGTGATACTCGCCGCCAGTGCGGTATTGCACGAAGCCCATGAACTCGAGCTTGGTGCGGTTGAGCTCGGGGAAGGCCTTGGCATGGAAGCTGAGGGTTTCGCTGGCCAGCTCGCCCAAGCTGAGGCCAGCCACCCTGCTGGTGGTGCCACTGAAGGCAAGCTGGATCAGATCGGCGCCAAGGCCGATGGCTTCGAAGATCTGGGCGCCGTGATAGCTGGCCAGCAGGGAAATGCCGATCTTGGAGAGAATCTTGCGCAGGCCGTCTTCTAGGGCCTTGCGCACATTTGCCTGCACCTGATCGGGGCTGAGCGCCGGCAGTTTGCCGGTTTCGATCAGCTTCTGCACCCGGGGGTGGGCTAGCCAGTGGCGGCTGGTTTCCCAGGTAAGCCAGGGGCAAACGGCACTGGCGCCGTAACCGATTAGGCAGGCCAGGTGGTGAGTGCTCCAGCACTGGGCCGTTTCCACCACCAGGGAAGCCTGCAGGCGCAAGCCCAGGTTGAGCAGGTGGTGATGCACAGCCCCGACGGCCAGCAGCGGTGGAATGGTGGCCGTGGTGGCATTGATCCCACCAGCCTCGCCGCCCCGATCGCTCAGCACCAGGATCTGGCTGCCGCCGCGCACGGCCGACTCGGCAGCGCTGCGCAGGCGCTGCACCGCAAGCTCGAGACCTCCGGGGCCGTCGGTGACGGCCATCAGCGTGGAAAGGGTGGTGGTGGGCAGGCCCTGCCGGCCAACCTCCGCAAGCTCAGCTTCATTGAGGATCGGACTGGCCAGGTGCAGCACCGCCGCCGAGGCGGCTTCTGGGCGCAGCGGCGAGCCCCGCCTGCCCAGATGCATCTCCAGGCTCATCACCAGCTTTTCGCGCAGGGGATCTATCGGCGGGTTGGTGACCTGGGCAAAACGCTGCTTGAAGTAGTCGTAAAGGAGGTGGGGCTTGTCTGAAAGCACCGCCAGGGGAATGTCGTCGCCCATGCAATAGGTGGGCTCTTTAGCCGCGCCGGCCATGTCCTCGATCACCAGCTCGAAGTCTTCGGCGGTGAAGCCAAAGGCCGTTTGCTGTTGCAGCAGCTCCAGATCTGCCAGCTGACGCTCCTGGGTCCAGGGCTGGGGGACGAGGTTGCGACGATTCTGCGCCAACCATTCACCGTAGGGATGGCGGGCGGCAACCTCGGCCTTCACCTCCCAATTGCGCAGCAGGCGGCCCTGGTCCAGGTCCACTGCCAGCATCTGGCCAGGGCCGAGGCGACCCTTTTCGATGATCCGGCTCTCCTCAAGCTCGACCACACCGGTTTCTGAGCCCATCACCACAAAACCGTCGCTGGTGATGCAGTAGCGGGCGGGGCGCAGGCCGTTGCGATCGAGGGTGGCTCCCACGCAGCGGCCATCGGCGAACACCAGCAGGGCCGGACCATCCCAGGGCTCCTGGGTGCAGGCGGAATACTCGTAAAAAGACTGGATATCGGGCTTATCTGCCAGCTCGGGCTGGTCGCGGAAAGCTTCTGGCACCAGGGTGAGCAGGCTCTCGGTGATCGGCCGGCCGCTGCGCACCAGCAACTCCAGGGTGGCGTCGAGGTTGGCGGAATCGCTGAAGGCGGGGTTCACCACTGGCTTCAGTTCTGCAGCCGCCTCCCCCCAGACCGCATCGAGATTTGCTTCCGAAGCCCTTGCCCAGTTGAGGTTGCCCAACAAAGTATTGATCTCGCCGTTGTGACCCAGCAGCCGCATGGGCTGGGCTAGGGGCCAGCGGGGCAGGGTGTTGGTGCTGAAACGGCGGTGATACACCGCAAAGCTCACGGCAAAGCGTGCATCGCGCAAGTCGCCATAGAAAGCAGACAGCACCGCTGAGCGCACCATGCCCTTGTAGACAACAGTTCGGCTGCTCAGGGAAGCGAAATAGAGCTCACCAGGCCCTGGCCCCCAAACCGCGCGGGCCCGATCGCCGCAACGGCGGCGCAGCCTGAATAGCAACGCTTCCAGATCGTCACCGGCTTGGTCTGCGGCAATTAGCCACTGCTCAATGGCAGGAGCGGTCTGGCTGGCTAGGGAGCCGAGAACAGATGCATCCAGAGGGACTGCACGCCATCCCAGGCTGCCCAAGCCCAGCTTGGCGGCCTCATCTTCACAGAAAAGTTTTGCCTGCTCGCGCTTTGCAGCATCGGCTGGCAGGAAAACCATGCCCAGCCCGCGAGCCGCTCCCTTCGCTGCCGCCGCCTCAGGCCATACCTCTTCTAAATAGCTCCAGGGGATGCCGCAGAGCACCCCGGCCCCATCGCCGGAATCACCATCGCCACCGCAACCGCCGCGGTGCTCCATGCAGTCAAGGCCGCGCAGGGCCTGCTGCAGCACCCAGTGGCTGGCTTCGCCCTGAAGATTGGCCAGAAAGCCCACACCACAGGCGTCCTTTTCGCCAGCGACAGCGGTCGGCGCAGCGCTATCGCAATGGGGCCAAACAGGGCGAGAGAAGTGAGGCATAACCCGAGACGGTCCGGCAGGTGATCTGTCAGGGCAGCGCCGCTAACACCCACAGGTGCTGGCAGCAGCAGAGCAGCTGATCCTAGGGATGCACATCCCCAAAGCAGGGCGCCCAAACCATGGCGCCCAAACCCTTAAAGAGGGCTAGCTTTCATTGCTTTCGGCCAGGCTGGCCCATGGCCTCTACTGCATTCCTGGCTGGCTGGCTCCTGGTTCTGTGCCTGCCAGGGGTTGGCCAGGCCATGCCGATTACGCCGCCACCGCCGCCGCCTCTTGTTCCAATCGGTGCGGCCGCCGCAACTGAGCGCCAGGGCAGCAGTATCCGCATTAACGGCCGGCTCCAGAGCGCCCGCTGGCTCTGGGTTAGGGGCTTGGGCGACACGCCCCAACAACTTTGGATCCCCCTAGAGGTGCTCGAGAACCAGCTCGGAGTCACCAGCCGCAGCCGCAGCGATGGCGCTCTGGAGCTGGAGTGGTTTGGCCAGCAACTCAAGGTGCCCGCCAGCGCCCAGCGCAGCCTCGAAGACGAAGTAGCGGTAGACGTGAGCAGCCTGTTTGGCCGCATAGGCGTGGGCCTACGCCAGGAGGGCAGCCGGCTCAGCCTGGAGCTGGCCAGACCCCAGCTGCTCCAGGTGCGCAGCTCAAACCCCGGCCCCGTCAAGCGCATCGTGCTCGACCTGGGCGGCCCGGCGGCCATTGGCAGAGACGACGCCGGACTGGTGGTCGACCTGCTCAGCAGCAGTGACCAACAGACCCTGCTGCTGAGCCTGGGCCTCCAGGCCCAGCAGGACAGCGCTGGGCTGAGGCTCAAACCCTCCGCAGCCAAATTCACGCGGGTATTCAGCCTGGGCGAACCCAACCGGGTGGTGATCGAGTGGCCGGATCAGGGGGCCGCTAGCCGCACTGACAGTCCAGCCCCGATCGATCCGCGCCTGCAGGCCCTACTTGGCAAAGAACTTCAGTGGGATCGCCTGGTGCGCCAGGGGGTGCGCATCAATGCGATCCGCATTGATCCACTTAAGGCCTCACTGCAGCTGCGGCCCCTGGCCAGACCGGGAGGCATGGAGGGCCTCAGCTCCCTGGTGCAGCTCGCCA
This sequence comes from Cyanobium sp. Maggiore-St4-Cus, assembly GCF_024345615.1. Classification (NCBI taxonomy): domain Bacteria; kingdom Bacillati; phylum Cyanobacteriota; class Cyanophyceae; order Synechococcales; family Prochlorococcaceae; genus Cyanobium; species Cyanobium sp. Maggiore-St4-Cus. The sequence continues at coordinate 21,119 of NZ_JAGQBL010000010.1, read as the reverse complement.
ACCAGCAGCAGGCCTGGGTAGCGATCAATGGGGGTTACTTCAACCGGGTAAGGCGCCTGCCCTTGGGGGCTCTAAAACAAGACGGCCGCTGGCTTTCCGGGCCAATTTTGAACCGGGGAGTCGCCGCCTGGGACGGGCGAACCATGCCCCGCTTTGGCCGGCTACAGCTTTCAGAGTGGGTTGTGGGCCCCGGAGCTCTGCGTCTACCGGTCGCCGTTGTCAACAGTGGCTACGTGCAGCGAGGTATCAGCCGCTATACCGCCGACTGGGGGCCCAACTACCGAGCCCTGAGTGGCTCTGAGACTGGCTTGTTAATCCAAGGGGGCCTGGTGCGAAAGCAGCTTGGCCCCTCCGAATTGGATGCGGGTGTGGCGCTACGGGGCGATGACCTGCTGCTGGTGGGAAGGGGCGGAGCGGAGCTGCCCTGGGGCTTAGACGATCGGCTCCAGATCGAAAGCCGCCCCAGCAGCAACCTCGGCCTCGCAACACACGTGATTGGCGGGGGGCCATTGCTGTTGCAGGCAGGCCGCATCGTGCTCAATGGCGCCGCCGAAAACTTCAGTTCCGCCTTCCTCAGCCAAGGAGCACCCCGCACCGTGCTGGCCAGAGACGACCGCCAGATTTGGCTGATCACCCTGGAGGGGATCCAGGACAGCGGCCCCTCCCTGGGGGAAACCGCCGCGGTGCTGCAACAGCTAGGCCTGCAAGATGCCCTAAATCTCGATGGCGGCAGCTCCACCGGGCTGGTGCTGGGGGGTTCCCTGCAGGTGAAAGGTCGGGGTGTGGCCGGATCAGTTCACAACGGTGTCGGCCTAGTGCCGTGAGAAGGCTGCCAAAATTAGTTCAGATATGCAGACCCCCATGGCCAAGGCGCACAGCCTGCGCGTGACCGCCGCCGCCGCCGCCGAGCTGGGCCGCCACGCGGCTGTGGCGGGCACCCCCGGGATGATGCATCTGGATTTAGTTGATGGGCGCTGTGAGCGCTGGGCGATTCGATTGCGCCCCGGCCACCTGGCGGGCACGCCGATTGCCCGCGCCGATGGCATCACCCTTTATGCGCCAGCAGAGCAACTGAACCTGCTGAGCGGCCTGAGCCTGGACTACCGGGGTGACATCAGCGGCGGCGGCTTTTTGGTACGTCCAGGCGAAGGCACGGTGAGTTGCGCCTGCGGCACTGCATTCAGCCGCTTAGGAGGAGGGCGACAGGCGACCCAGTAAGGTGACGGATTGTCGAAATCGGTCGGACGTCCGACCAATATTCTCCGACCAGACCCCGGTCCTCGATGCCCACCATTCAGCAGCTAATCCGTACTGAGCGCCAGAGTCTTTCCCGGAAGACCAAGTCGCCCGCCCTGCGCGCTTGCCCCGAGCGCCGCGGTGTGTGCACACGCGTGTACACCTCCACCCCCAAGAAGCCGAATTCGGCCCTGCGCAAGGTCGCTCGGGTGCGTCTCACCTCTGGCTTTGAGGTGACCGCCTACATCCCCGGCATTGGGCACAACCTTCAGGAGCACTCTGTGGTTCTGATCCGGGGTGGACGCGTCAAGGATCTGCCTGGCGTCCGCTATCACATCATCCGCGGCACCTTGGACACCGCGGGCGTCAAGGACCGTCGCCAGTCCCGTTCCAAGTACGGCGCCAAGACGCCAAAGAGCTGAAACCGCCTTGCTCAGCGTGACCATCCGCTGAGCAGCAACTTCAGTAAAGGGCGTCACCGATGCCCGCTCCATTCCCTTCCCCTAGTTCTCCCCGCTACGGTCGACCATGTCTCGCCGCAATGCCGCCGAGAAGCGCCCAGTGCTTCCCGACCCCCAATTCAACAGCCGCCTGGCCTCCATGATCGTGGCCCGGCTCATGAAGCACGGCAAAAAATCCACGGCGCAGCGCATCCTTTCGGATGCCTTCTCCCTGATCAACGACCGCACCGGTACTGATCCACTGGAGCTCTTTGAGACAGCTGTACGCAATGCAACCCCTTTGGTTGAGGTTCGTGCCCGCCGGGTTGGCGGCGCCACTTACCAAGTGCCGATGGAAGTTCGCCAGGAGCGCGGTACAGCCATGGCTCTGCGCTGGCTGGTGAATTTCTCCCGCGCCCGCAACGGTCGCAGCATGGCCCAGAAATTGGCTGGTGAGCTAATGGATGCAGCCAACGAAGCCGGTAGCGCGGTTCGCAAGCGGGAAGAGACCCACAAGATGGCTGAAGCAAACAAGGCTTTCGCCCACTACCGCTACTGATCCTGCCTGAACTGCTGAAGCCCAGGGCGACTTCAGCCTCAACAGACCCGTCTGTAGAGTTACGCCCACGTTTTGTTGACCTTTCGGAGACCTCCCCCGTGGCCCGCGCCTTTCCACTGGAACGCGTTAGAAATATTGGTATTGCCGCCCACATCGATGCGGGCAAGACCACGACAACCGAACGGATTCTGTTCTATTCAGGCGTCGTCCACAAGATGGGCGAGGTGCACGACGGTGCGGCGGTCACCGACTGGATGGATCAGGAGCGTGAGCGTGGTATCACGATCACCGCAGCTGCCATTTCCACCACCTGGAAAGACAACCGCATCAACATCATCGACACCCCCGGGCACGTCGACTTCACCATCGAGGTGGAACGTTCGATGCGGGTCCTGGACGGCGTGGTCGCTGTCTTCTGCGCCGTTGGTGGCGTACAGCCCCAGTCAGAGACCGTCTGGCGTCAGGCTGACCGCTACAACGTGCCTCGGATCGTCTTCGTCAACAAGATGGACCGGACCGGTGCCGACTTCCTGAAGGTCTACGACCAAATCAAGGATCGGCTCAAAGCCAATGCCGCGCCGATCCAGCTGCCGATCGGAGCCGAGGGCGATCTGAAGGGAATTATTGACCTTGTGCGCAACAAGGCGATTATTTACACCAATGATCTCGGCACTGACATCATTGAAGGTGAAATCCCTGAAGACATGATTGAAGAGGCCAAAAAGTGGCGCCTCAAGTTGATGGAAACGGTCGCCGAGTCCGACGAAGATTTAATCGATCCCTTCCTGGAAAATGGCGAGCTCACCGAAGAGCAGTTGATCAAAGGCATCCGCAAGGCCACCATCCATCATGGCTTAGTGCCAATTGTTTGTGGCTCAGCATTTAAAAATAAGGGCGTCCAGCTGGTGCTAGACGCAGTGGTTGACTACCTACCAGCACCAGTTGATCTACCTCCCATCACTGGCCTACTGGCTGATGGCAGCGAGGCAACCCGCCCTTGCGACGACAGCGCACCCTTCAGCGCCTTGGCCTTCAAAGTAATGGCTGACCCCTACGGCAAGCTTACTTTTGTACGCATCTACTCCGGGGTACTCAACAAAGGCAGCTATGTACTCAACTCCACCAAAGATAAGAAGGAGCGCATTTCTCGCTTGATCCTCCTCAAAGCCATTGACCGTGAAGAGGTCGATGAGCTGCGTGCCGGTGATCTTGGGGCAGTCCTAGGCCTTAAGGACACCACCACGGGAGACACGCTTTGCGTCGATTCAGACCCGATCATTCTGGAATCGCTGTTCATCCCCGAGCCCGTGATCTCGGTGGCTGTTGAGCCAAAAACCAAGGGTGACATGGAGAAGCTTTCCAAAGCTCTTCAGTCACTTGCAGAAGAAGACCCCACTTTCCGGGTCTCCACCGATCCTGAAACCAGCCAGACAGTTATTGCTGGCATGGGAGAACTCCACCTTGAAATCCTGGTGGATCGGATGCTGCGCGAGTTCAAGGTTGAAGCGAACATCGGCGCTCCCCAAGTGTCGTATCGCGAAACCATTCGCAGCAGCTCCAAGGGTGAAGGCAAATTTGCCCGTCAGACCGGTGGCAAAGGTCAATACGGTCACGTAGTGATCGAAATGGAGCCCGGCGAACCAGGCACAGGATTCGAATTCGTCAACAAAATTATTGGCGGTATCGTTCCCAAGGAGTACATCGGTCCCGCAGAAGCCGGCATGAAGGAGACCTGCCAATCCGGTGTGATTGCTGGTTTCCCCATGATCGATGTCAGGGCAACCATGGTTGACGGCTCTTACCACGACGTCGACTCCTCGGAGATGGCGTTTAAAATCGCCGGATCCATGGCCTTCAAAGACGCAGTCAAGAAGTGCAACCCCGTACTTCTTGAGCCAATGATGAAGGTGGAAGTCGAGATCCCCGAGGATTTCCTTGGGTCGGTTATCGGCGACCTCTCATCCCGTCGAGGCCAGGTCGAAGGACAGTCCATTGACAATGGTCAGTCCAAGGTCCAAACAAAAGTGCCCCTGGCCGAAATGTTCGGCTACGCCACCCAGCTCCGATCCATGACCCAGGGTCGGGGTATTTTCTCGATGGAGTTCAGCCATTACGAGGAAGTTCCTCGCAATGTGGCTGAGGCCATCATCTCCAAGAATCAGGGCAATTCCTGATCTCTCCTCTACCCAACTAACCCCCCCCGATTCTTTCTACTCATGGCACGCGAGAAGTTCGAAAGGAACAAACCCCACGTCAACATTGGCACAATCGGCCACGTTGACCACGGCAAAACCACCCTCACGGCTGCCATCACCAACGTGTTGGCGTCCCAGGGCATGGCCAAGGCCCAGGCCTACGACGAGATCGATGGTGCTCCTGAGGAGAAAGAGCGGGGCATCACTATCAACACGGCGCACGTCGAGTACGAGACCACAAATCGTCACTACGCTCACGTGGACTGCCCCGGCCACGCTGACTACGTCAAGAACATGATCACCGGTGCCGCCCAGATGGACGGCGCGATCCTGGTAGTAGCCGCGACCGACGGGCCGATGGCCCAGACCAAGGAACACATCCTCCTTGCCAAACAGGTCGGCGTTCCCGCCCTAGTCGTGTTCCTCAACAAGAAGGACATGGTCGACGACGAGGAAATCCTGGAGCTTGTCGAACTGGAAATGCGCGAGCTGCTCAGCAGCTACGACTTCCCTGGCGATGACATCCCCGTGGTGGCAGGTTCAGCCCTGAAGGCCCTCGAATTTATCCAAGCTGGCAACAAGGCCGAGCGTGGTGCCAACGAGTGGGTTGACAAGATTCTGGACCTAATGGACGCCGTCGACGAGTCGATTCCCGAGCCCGAGCGCGAAGTCGACAAGCCCTTCCTGATGGCAATCGAGGACGTTTTCTCGATCACCGGTCGTGGCACCGTGGCAACTGGCCGTATCGAACGCGGCAAGGTCAAGGTTGGCGAAACCGTTCAAATCGTCGGCATCCGCGACACCCGCGAGACCACTGTCACCGGCGTGGAAATGTTCCGCAAGCTGCTCGAAGAGGGTTTGGCTGGCGACAACTGTGGACTACTGCTGCGCGGCATCCAGAAAGAGGACATCGAGCGCGGCATGGTGCTGGTGAAGCCCAACTCCATCAAGCCCCACACCAAATTCGAAGGTGAGGTCTATGTGCTGAAGAAGGAAGAAGGCGGCCGCCACACCCCCTTCTTTGCTGGCTATCGCCCTCAGTTCTACATCCGTACAACTGACGTGACCGGCCAGATCACGGCCTTCACCTCTGACGACGGCGCCAACGTCGAAATGGTGATGCCCGGTGACCGCATCAAGATGACCGGCGAGCTGATCTGCCCCGTTGCCATTGAGCAAGGCATGCGCTTCGCCATCCGCGAAGGCGGCCGCACCATCGGTGCAGGCGTGGTTTCCAAGATCATCGCCTGATCATGAGGTAGGTTTTTGGGGTGGGACCTCTATGGGTCTCCACCCCACCTGCCGCTCCTCGACAATCCAGCTCCACCAGCCACCCGGGCGTTCCGCCCAGGAGCTTCCTGACGCCTGATCTGACATGTCCACAGCCATTGCCCAGCAGAAGATCCGCATTCGCCTCAAGGCGTTTGATCGCCGGATGCTTGATCTCTCCTGCGAAAAAATCATCGAAACTGCCGACCACACCGCCGCAACGGCGATCGGCCCCATTCCGCTCCCAACCAAGCGCAAGATCTACTGCGTGCTGCGCTCGCCCCACGTCGACAAAGACTCCCGTGAGCACTTCGAAACCCGCACCCATCGGCGCATCATCGATATCTACAGCCCTTCGGCAAAGACCATCGATGCACTGATGAAGCTTGACCTGCCCAGCGGCGTTGATATTGAAGTCAAGCTCTGAGCCCAATCTCGGGTAATCCTGCCTACCCGGTCGCTGACTGCATCCGGCCCCTGTCACGCCAACGCGTGGCAGGGGCATTTTTTCTAGTATGCACTTGCACCTCCTGTTAAAGCCATGGGCGAGCTGGCCGTAAGGGAGCTGCCGCTGTTTCCCTTGCCCGACGTGGTGCTCTTCCCCCAGGAAGTACTGCCACTTCATATTTTTGAGCCCCGCTACCGGATGCTGCTGCGCACCGTGATGGCCGGAGACCAGCGCTTCGGAGTTGTGCGTTGGGACCCCCAAAACCAGACCATGGCCGATGTGGGCTGCTGTGCCGAGATCCTGCACTGCCAGACCCAGGACGACGACCACAGCAACATTGTGACCATGGGGCAACAGCGTTTTCGCGTACTCGACATCGTGCGTGAGGCGCCCTTTCGGGTGGGAATGGTGAGCTGGATTGAGGATGAACCCGAGACAAGCCATGCGGAGCTGGCTGCGTTAGCGGGCGATGTTGGCCAGGCCCTGCGAGATGTGGTGGAACTCACCGGCAAGCTGATTGGCAAACCGGCCAGCCTGCCCAACGACCTGCCCGACCTACCCAGGGAGCTGTCGTTCTGGATCGGAGCCCACCTAGGTGGCCCGGTGGCCGACCACCAGCAGGCCCTGCTGGAGATCACTGACACCAGCGAGCGCCTGCGCCAGGAATACGAACTGCTGGACCAGACCAGGAGGCAGTTGGCGGCACGCACCGTGCTCAAAGACACCTTCCAGCCCCAATAACTCCTGCCATGACCGTCCTGAGCTGGCCCCTGGCCGCCACCATCGGGGCCGGAGCCCTTGGCGGCCTTGCCGTCGCCCTATCAGCGCGCCTCTGGTTGAAACGCCAGCGGCGTTATGAATCATCTGCAAGCGTGGCAGACGCCTACGACCGCTGGACCAATGACCAGCTGCTGGAGCGGCTCTGGGGGGACCATATCCACCTGGGCTACTACCGCCAAACTGCTAGCGGCAGTTCGCGCCACCAGGATTTCCGAGTTGCCAAAGAAACCTTCGTCCATGAACTGGCGCGCTGGAGCGGCCTCGACCAACTGCCCCGCGGCTCCACCGTGCTGGATGTGGGCTGCGGCATTGGCGGCAGCGCCCGCATCCTGGCGAGGGACTATGGACTGAACGTCCTGGGTATCAGCATCAGCCCGGCCCAGATCGCCCGGGCCACAGCCCTAACTCCAGCCGGCCTCAGCTGCCGCTTTGCGGTGATGGATGCCCTGACCCTGGAAATTGCCGACGCCAGCGTTGATGCCGTCTGGAGTGTGGAGGCCTGTCCCCATATGCCCGACAAGCAGCGCTACGCCGATGAGTTGTTGCGGGTGCTCAAACCTGGCGGCCTGCTGGCTGTAGCTGACTGGAACCGGCGCGATCCGGCCGATGGCGCCATGGATCTGCGAGAGCGCTGGGTGATGCGTCAGTTGCTTGAACAGTGGGCCCACCCTGAATTCGCCAGTATCCGCGGACTGCAAAAGCACCTCGAGCAAAGTCAGCAGGCTGGTGGCATGACAATCGAAACCGGTGACTGGACCAGCGCCACCCTGCCCTCCTGGATCGAATCGATCTTTGAGGGCGTACGCCGGCCAGGCGCCATCCTGGGCCTGGGTCCCGCCGCAGTTTTGCAAGGCCTGCGCGAAACCCCCACGATCCTGCTGATGCGTTGGGCCTTCGCCACTGGACTGATGCAATTTGGCGTCTTTCGCGGTCGCAAGCCCAGCCAGCCTTAAACGACTCCTAAGCGAGGTTGGTGACTGGGTAGGCCCCAAATAGGGCTAGGTGCTCGCAAAGGGGCGTTAGCTCAGCAAGGGCTGCCTCCAGAGGGGTCGATCCATCGGGAAGCTCCAGATCAACGAAAAAAATGTACTCACCCATCTCCCGCTTTGAAGGGCGCGACTCGATTCGGCCCATGTTGAGCCCGCGCTGGGCAAAGCAGCCCAGGGCTTCGAGCAGGGCCCCTGGCTGGTTGGAGTGCAGGGAGAAGGCGAGGCTTGCCATCGGGCCCTGCGAGGAGCGGGGTCCCCGCCGCAGCAACAGGAAGCGGGTGCAGTTGCCCACCACATCATTGATCGGGTAGGCCAGCTCCAGCAGGCCATGCTCCGTGCCGGCCTGCTGGGAGGCGATCGCCGCGCGGAAGCGGCTGCCCGCCACCATGCGGGCCGCCTCCGCCGTGGAGCTGGTGGGCAACTGCAGGGCCTGGGGCAGGTGTTCCGACAGCCACTGGCTGCACTGGGCCAGGGCCTGGGGATGGGACAACACCTCACTCACGCCCGTAATCGGGCCGCTGCCAAGCAGGGCATGGCGGATCGGCAGCACCAGGGCCCGCGCGACGCTGAGATCCGGATGCTCCCAGAGCGCGTCCAGGCAGGCCGTCACCCCCCCCTCCACTGAATTCTCAACGGGCACCACTGCCGCATCACAGGTGCCATGGGCTAGGGCCTGAACAACGGCCCGGATACCTAGCTGAGGCACCAATTCAGGGTTGGCGACGCCTTCCAACTCGGCCAGTTGCCGGGTTGCCTGCTCGCCGTAGGTGCCGGCCGGCCCGAGGAAGGCAAAACGCATCGTTTCCGAAACCGAGGAGAGGCCATCGAGTGGTGACCGATAGGATCATGCCGCGCCGGCCCGCAGGCCATGCCCCTGGCCTTCAGCGCCAGTCAGCAACTGCAACTTGACGTAAGCCACCAGCCCGAACGGCTGGCCGCCTACTTGAGCGATCAGGATCGGGTGGTCAAAGCCCTGCTGGATCCCGACCAGCTCGAGCCCCTCGGCCCAGGTCGCTATCGCTACGCGGTGACCCATCTGCAGGTATTTCAACTGCAGATTCAGCCAGTGGTGGATCTGCGCATCCATCTGGCCCAAGACCGGCTGGTGCTGGAAGCCACCGAGTGTGAACTGGAGGGTTTGGGGCTAGTGGATGATTTCCAGCTCACCCTGGGATCCTGGTTGGCAGCGGGTGCCAACGGGCTGGAAGGGGAAGCCAGCTTGGCCGTGACGGTGAGCCAGCCCTCGCTGCTCAAACTGATTCCCGCCAAGGTGCTGGAGGCCACCGGCCGCTCTCTGCTGGCAGGCATCCTGCTGGGCATCAAGGGCCGGGTGGGGCAGCAGCTACTCAGCGACTATCGCCTCTGGTGCCAGGAGCACTGAGCTCCAGCCGCCCCAAAAAACTATGACGATGCAGCGGCGTTGTGCCGAGGTTTTGGAGGGCGGCGCGATGCAAGGCCGTGCCGTAACCAGCATGACGCTCCAGCCCATAGCCCGGATAGCGCTCCGCCAGGGCGGTGATCAAGGCGTCCCGGGCCTGCTTGGCCAGCACGCTGGCGGCCGCAATCGCCAGGCAGTGGCTATCGCCTCGCACCATTGTGCGCTGGTCGCCGTACCAGCCCCGCAGGGGCAGCACCCCATCCACCAGCAGCAGCTCAAACGGACACGACAGTTTTTGCAGGGCGCGGACCATGGCCAGCTCTGTTGCTAGCCGGATGCCCCCGCGATCGATTTCTGCCGCCGAGGCCTGGCCGAGGGCCCAGGAAGCCGACAGGCGCTGGATAACGGGCACCAGGGCCGCTCGTCGCCGGGCGGTGAGCTTTTTGCTGTCGGTGAGCCCCAGACCCGCCAAGGGTGCTAATGATGCGGCCGGCAGCACTACCGCAGCGGCAAAAACAGGGCCGAACAGACAGCCACGACCGACCTCATCAACGCCGGCGCACTCGCCCGGATCCCGGCCCTGCCAGGGATCCGGCTCCGGCGGGCCCACTCAGCTTGAGGCCGAGGAGCGCCGGCGGCGGCGACGTGGTTCGCCTGACTCATCAAGCTCCGGCTCAGCAACTGCCAACGCGGTTTGAGATTGGGGGGTGTCAGCTTGGGGGGTGACGGCTTGGGAGGTTGTGGTCTGGGAGGCTTGGGTTTTCGCTCCAGGGGTTTTGGCGGCAGAACTGCGGGTGCGACCGCGGCGAGCTGGAATCTCGACTTCAGGAGGAGCGATGCTGGCAGTGGTCGGCACCGACACCGTGACCACTGTCTCGGGCTCGCTGAGCTCTGGCAGGGGCGTAATTTCCACCGGGGCCGGCATAACCAGAGCCTCTACGCCTGAGGCCGGCATCTCTCCAGCGCCGTACTGACCGTCAGCGGCGGCCCCATTACCGCCGCGACCACCTCGTCCGCGGCGACGACGGGAACCAGCAACTGCCAGCTGCTGCCTGGCTTGCTCCAGCACTTCTTCCGCCTCCATGCCGGGGCGAACCACCCTGACCACGACGTTGTCGTTGCTGGGGGGCTGCTCGAGCAGCAGGGCTGGATTGAGGCCCATCCAACCAAACACCAATTCCTGGTCCGCATCCATCGGCACGGCCACCAGCTCCTGATCAAAGCGGCGGGGGGCCGGCTCCATGCTGGCGCCACTGCCTGAGACAGGTGCCTCGATCGGGACGATCTCGACACCATCAGCGGCCTGCGTGCCCGGCGCATCGAGGAACTCACTGCCATTACGCCCGCCTCGCCCACCTCGGCGGCGGCGACCGGTAGCGGCCTCGGGGATGCCGGGGCTGAGCACCTCAGCGCGAGCCGATGCGGCGGAGCGCACCAGGCCGGTGAGGGTTGCCAGGGGCTGAAGCGTGTCTTTGCCTGGCAGCACGGCCACATGACCCAAGCCCCCACAGCTGGGACAGGCTCGTCCAAACAGTTCGTAGATGTTCTGCCCCTGGCGCTTGCGGGTTAGCTCCACTAGGCCGAGCTCGGTGAGCTGGGCTATCTGGGGACGGGCGGCATCGTCGCGAACCGCCTGGGTGAAATGTTCGAGCAGCTGCAGCTGATCACGACGGGACTCCATATCAATGAAGTCGATGATCACGACGCCACCGATGTTGCGCAGCTTCAGCTGGCGGCCGATCTCCACCGCCGCTTCGCAGTTGGTCCAGAGCACCGTCTCGCGAGAGTTGGCCGAGCGGGTGAAGGAGCCGGAGTTGACATCAATGACCGTGAGAGCCTCGGTGGGCTCGATAATCACGTAGCCGCCGGAAGGCAGATCAACTCGCGGCTTCAAGGCATCGCGAATGGCGGCATTGACCTTGAAGTGCTCAAGGATCTCCGCCGATTCGGTGTGGGCTTCCACCAGCACAGTGGTGTGATCAGAGCCCAGAAAGGCATTGGCCCGGGCAACCGCTTCCGGGGTATCAACCACCACCCGCACTAGATCTGGGCTGTAGAGATCGCGCAGCACGCGATGCACAAAGTCTTCGTCGCGATTGAGCAGCACCGGTGGGCTGGCGGTTTCGGCGGCAGTTTGGATGCCCTCCCACTGGCGCAGCAGGGCTTCAAGGTCGTCGATTAGCAGCTCTTCGCTAACAGCTTCTGCCTCGGTGCGGATTAGCAGGCCGGCACCTGGTGGCTTGATCAGCACACCGAGGGCCCGCAGCCGGTTGCGCTCGTTCTCACCGTTGATGCGACGGGAGATGTTCACTCCCTGGCCGTGGGGCTGCAGCACCAAAAACCGCCCTGGCAAGGCGAGGTTGCCGGTGAGGCGGGGGCCCTTGGTACCGGTGGGCTCCTTCATCACCTGCACCAACACTTTCTGGCGCGGCTCCAGTAGCTCGGTAATGCCGGCAGCTCCCTTGCGCAGCCGCAAGGGGCCCAGATCAGTGACGTGAATAAAGCCGTTCTTTTCGCTTTCGCCGATATTTACAAAAGCGGCGTCGATGCCAGGCAACACATTTTCAACGGTGCCTAAATAGACGTCTCCGATCTGATAGCGGCCTTGGGCCACAACCAATTCATCAACACGTTCGTCGTTGAGAACTGCGGCGATTCGCAGTTGCTCGGCTATGACGATCTGCTGGGGCATGGGGAATGGGATGGGCCCGACGGGCCCGGCCAGGGATAAGACGATGGATATGGGCGGACTTGAAGGCTGAAACCTGGTTCAAGCCCTACGGGGCCAGGCCAGAAAAACATCAACAAGCCAAAAAACATGGACTATTAGAAGCCCAAAAAATGATCGGAACGCCGGTAAATCCGGTCGCTCTGGCGGCAATACTGCAAAAAATGCTGTTCTGAATCTTTCGCGCATCGAGTGCCGCGAAACAGCTTTCAAGAATCGAGCTTCCTGAAAGCGGTGGGGCGAAGACTGGGACAGAGGTGTCCTGGGGCGGTTAAACCAGCGAACCTGGCTACCGGCAACCCCTGAGACTCGATCAGTTAACCGAGTTCAGCGGGCTATTCACCTTGTTAGAAAATTAGCACGGCTTAAGCACCAAGTCCTTCCGCCGCAAGTCACTCAGGGAGAGGGATTGACCGAGCCGTTCAGCGAGCCAGTGCTGCACCTGCTCAGGGCGAAGACTGCGGCCAGCAGCATCGATCGCAGCCCAAAGGGTGCACAGCAAGGAACCATCCGACTGCGGCTCCGCCCATTGCAAATCGAGCAGAAACGGCCGGCAATCTCGGCTGCGGGGGCGACCCTTTTTATCTGTGTCGTTCCACATCAGCGTCTCGGCGGCGAGCAGGCTGGCGCGGGCCTGCTGCCACTGCTCCGAGGTAGGCGGCGCCCCGGCTTGGGGCTGCAAAACAAACTGCCAATGGGCTGAGGCCAGCTCTTGGGAAAGGCTGACGCCAAACACCTCAACCCGAATAGCCGAGAGCAGCTGAAAGCCAGGTGGAAGCTCAGGCTGCAACCGAGAGCGCACCAGGCCTGGATCCACCTGTTCGGTGAACTCCAAATCCAGCCACTCGCCGCTGCCCTCTACCCCTAATGGCAGCGGCAGGGCTAGCTGCAGGCGAGGCAGAGGATGGAAGCCACCGGTGAAACTCACCGGCAAGCCGGAGCGGCGCAAGGCCCGCTCCAGCATCCGCAAGGTGTCTAGATGGCTAATCAAAGCCAGGGAGCCAGTTTTGGCAAAGCCAATGCGGAGCCGGTCGACCCGGTCGCTGGCAGGGGCCCGCTGGGGAAGAGCCGCCGGAATGGCAGGCGGCGGAATCACCACGTTGTGGCCAAGCTCCGGGCCGCACACGCCACAGCTGCTGCAGCCCTCAAAGGAGCAATCGGGCACCACCGTGGCGGCCAGGGCGCGCTGCAGATCCTCGGCCAGCCAGCGCTTATCTAGGCCGGAATCGATGTGGTCCCAGGGCAGGCTCTGGCGGCAGAAGGCCTCCAAATCCGCAGTATCCATCGCCTCAACCGCGCTCCAGGCGCCTAGCTCCAGCTGGCGGTAGCGGCCGCCCAGACCCGCTGCCTCGATCGCACCGGTCCAGGCGGCGTAGCTGCGCTCGGCCGACTCAAACCAGGCATCCAATCCCGCCCCGGCCCGCCAGGCCGCCTCAATCACCGCAGAGAGGCGACGGTCGCCGCGGCCAACAAAGTCTTCCACCGCGGAAAGGCGCACATCACTGAAATTAGTTTTGAGGCCCCGCAACTGGCGCAGGGCCCGGCGCAACAGCTCCTGACGCCGCCGAAATTCATCGGTGCTGACGCTGTGCCACTGGAATGGCGTGTGGGGCTTGGGCGTGAAATTACTGATCGTGAGGTTGAGCTCCAGCCGGCCGAGATCGGAGCACTGCCCTTGCAGGGCCTGGCAGGTATCGGCGATGCCGAGCACGTCGGCGTCAGTTTCACCCGGCAGACCGATCATGAAATAGAGCTTCAACTTGCGATAGCCGTTCTCCATCGCCGTACGAACGCCGGCCAGCAGCTCTGCGTCGGTGAGCCCCTTATTGACGATGTCGCGCAGACGCTGGCTGCCAGCCTCCGGCGCAAAGGTGAGGCCTGCCTTGCGGGTACCGCCCAGGATGTGGGCGATGTTTTGATCAAAACGATCCACTCGCTGGCTAGGCAGGGTGAGGCTGACGTTTTTGTCAGCCAGGCGATTGCGCAGCTCCACCCCCACCGCAGGCAGAGCCAGATAATCCGAGCAGCTCAGCGAAAGCAGCGAGAAATCGCTGTAGCCGGTGCGGCCCATGCCCTCCTCAACGGCTTCGATGACCGCTTCTGGCTCCACATCGCGGGCAGGGCGAGTCAGCATCCCCGGCTGACAGAAGCGGCAACCGCGGGTGCAGCCGCGGCGAATTTCCACCGTGAGCCTGTCGTGCACGGTTTCGATATGGGGCACCAACCCCATGGCGTAGTGGGGCATCGGCGTTGCCGTTCGCCGCTGAACCCGAGCAGGAACGCCTGGTTCGAGCGGCTCGATACTCACCCCATCGACGCCGGGGCCATATAACGAGGGCACGTATACGCCAGGCACCTGAGCCAGATCGCGCAGCAGCTGCCGGCGCGTATGGCCGGCTGCGCGAGCCTCAGCCACCACCAGGCCGATCTCAGGCAGCAGCTCCTCGCCATCTCCGAGGGCCACGAAGTCGAAAAAGGCAGCAAAGGGCTCCGGGTTGCTGGTGGCGGTGGGGCCGCCGGCAAAGATCAGCGGTGGCGCATCCGGGTGAGCCAGGGGCAGGTCGCCCCGCTCAGCAGCCCGAATCGGGATGCCGGCCAGCTCCAGCATCTCGAGGATGTTGGTGCCGCCCAGCTCGTAGCTGAGCGAGAAGCCCAGGATGTCGAAGGCGGCTAGGGGGCGCCGGCTCTCCACTGCAAAGAGGGGGGCACCGCGCTCGCGCAGGCGTGCCGCCAGATCAGGAGCAGGCAGGTAGCTGCGGTCGCACAGCTGGCCGGGAACGGCGTTGAGGATTGAATAGAGAATGATGTGGCCGCTGTTGCTTGCCCCCACCTCGTAGACCTCGGGGTAGGTGAGCGCCCAACGCACCCCTACTTCCTTCCAATCGGCCTCCCAGTCGCGCGGCTTCACCCCCAGCTCATTGCCCAGGTAGCGGGCGGGCTTGCTGATGCCCAGATCAACCAGAGCGTCGAAGTCGACCGGCGCATCAGCCGAGGTGGCAACGGTCACGGGCACGGCGGCTGGAAGCTGAGTTGATCGTATGCAGCACCGGGCTCAGAGCTGCTGCACCGCCGGCGTGAGCGCCAGCTCGCCAGCCTTGCGCACCAAAGCTCTATCGAAGCTGACCAGAGCCGCGCAGCCCTCACTGCGCAGCAGATGCAGGGCATCGGCGAAATCCAGGCCCTTGGCATAGGCCTCGAGGGCCTGCAACACCTGCTCCTCCTGCTCCAGATGCAGTTGGCGGATCGCGTTCAAGCCTCGGAAGGCCCGAATGATCGCCTCCCGGGGCAATTGATAAGCGCCGCGCAGGACCCATTCCAGCTCCAGCACCACGGTGATCGGCACGAAACAGGCTGAGCTGTCGTCGATCAGATCGGCCACGCGGCGGGCCTGCTCAGGGTCGTCATTGGTGAGTAGGCGCACCAGCAGGTTGGTGTCAAGGGCCACCGGCAAGGTCATGGCGTTCCCTTGGAGACATAGAGCGCCGGGTCCATGCGCTCAAGCGGCACAGGCTCACCCTCATAGTGAGCCGCACCAATCAGTGCATGAGCACTGGCCGCATTGGCCGCCCCCTGGGGGGCCAGATGCAGGCCATCGGGCTCAAGGTTCAGGGCCAGGCGATCGCCGGCGCGTAGCCCGAGCAACTGGCGCAGCCGGGCTGGAATCACCAGCTGGCCCTTGGAGGAAAGGGTGAGCAGAGCATCCATCCGAGCATCCACAGGCCTGCTTACCAGCGTAAGCCAAATCTGCCGCATAGGACAATCGCCCCATCACTCACCGGGCCCGGCGGCGGCCCACCCCGCGCACCATGGCTCAGGTCAACGGCAATTATCTCAAGCTCAAGGCGGGCTACCTCTTCCCTGAGATCGGACGGCGGGTGAAGGCCTTCAGTGAGGCCAATCCCGAGGCGCCGATCATCCGCCTAGGCATCGGCGATGTAACCGAGCCGCTCCCTGAGGCCTGCCGCACCGCCATGAAGGGCGCCATCGACGAGATGGGCACCCGTGAGGGCTTCCATGGCTACGGCCCTGAGCAGGGCTACCTATGGCTGCGGGAAAAAATCGCCGCCAGCGATTTCCAGGCCCGCGGCTGCCAGGTGAGCGCCGAGGAGATCTTCGTCTCCGACGGCTCGAAATGCGACAGCAGCAACATCCTCGACATCCTCGGCGAGGGCAACCGCATCGCCGTGACAGACCCGGTTTACCCGGTTTATGTGGACAGCAATGTGATGGCAGGGCGCACCGGCGACGCAGACGCTGTTGGGCGCTACGGCGGCCTCACCTACCTGCCGATCACCGCAGCCAACGGCTTCACCGCCGAGATCCCCACTGAAAAGGTGGATCTGATTTACCTGTGCTTTCCCAATAACCCCACTGGCGCTGTGGCCACCAAGGCGCAGCTGCAGGCCTGGGTCGATTACGCCCGCGCCAACGATGCCCTGATCCTTTTTGACGCCGCCTACGAGGCCTTCATCCAGGACCCCGAACTACCCCACTCGATCTACGAGATCGAAGGCGGCCGCGAGTGCGCCATTGAGTTTCGCTCCTTTTCCAAGAACGCCGGCTTCACCGGCACCCGCTGCGCTCTCACCGTGGTGCCCCGCGGCCTGATGGGCACTGCCGCCAATGGCGAACGGGTGGAGCTTTGGGCCCTGTGGAACAGGCGGCAGTGCACCAAATTCAACGGCGTCAGCTACATCGTGCAGCGCGGCGCCGAGGCGGTGTATTCGGTCGAGGGGCAGGCCCAAGTGCAGGCTCTGGTTGCCTTTTACATGCAAAACGCGGCGATCATCCGCCGCGAGCTCACGGCCGCCGGTATCCAGGTGTATGGGGGCGAGCAGGCCCCCTACGTGTGGCTGAAAACCCCCGAAAACATGGATTCCTGGGGCTTCTTCGACCACCTGCTCGGCAAAGCCCACGTAGTGGGCACCCCCGGCAGCGGCTTCGGCGCCGCGGGAGAGGGCTACTTCCGCCTTTCGGCCTTCAACAGCCGGGAGAACGTGCAGGAAGCCATGGGGCGCATCCGGGCCCTTTAATAGGGCGAAACGTCATGTCTGTTGCCATGACTCCTATGCCAATCGCCACCCAGAGTCCCAGCCGCGAGAGCGGCGGGGCAGCCGTGATGGAGAAGGCCCCGGAGCGGGTGCGCAAGCCATCGCCCCGCTACAAGGTGCTGCTGCACAACGATCCCGTCAACTCGATGGAATACGTGGTGACCACCCTGCGCCAAGTGGTGCCCTCGCTCAGCGAGCAGGACGCGATTGCCGTAATGCTGGAGGCCCACAACACCGGCGTAGGACTGGTGATCGTCTGCGATCTAGAGCCCGCTGAGTTTTATTGCGAAACCCTTAAGGGCAAGGGCCTGAGCAGCAGCCTCGAGCCCGAAAGCTGATGGAGCCGCCTGCTGCGGCAGCTAACGCGGCAGGGCGACCGCACTGGTGGGGCACCTTGTTGTACGTGCCCTTGCTCTACCTAATGGGTTGGCTGGTGGCCCGGCCTCTTGCCCTCCTAGCCCCCAACTGGCGCTCCGACCAGGTGGATCTGGCGGGTCTGGTAGTGGCCCTGATTTTGTTGCTTACCAGCCTGCCTTTGAGGCTGAGGCGGGTTTGGCAGGAGCCCAATCCCTGGCTGCGCCTGGGATTGGCTGTGCCAGGTGCCCTTGCCCTACGCAGCGGCGTGCGGGGGCTGCTGAAGGCACTGCTATTACTCGCCCTAGTTGCCTCGGGCTTAGTGATCGCAGGCCAAGCCCAATGGCTTGGGGAGCTCAATGGAGCCCTGCTGCTCAACGGCCTGCTGCTGCTGGCGGGGGTGGGATTTGCCGAAGAGCTGCTATTTCGCGGCTGGCTATGGGGCGAACTGGAGCTCCAGCTGGGGGCACGCCGGGCGCTGGTGGTGCAGGCGCTGATCTTTGCCCTGCTGCACCCCTGGTATCGGGCCCCTGGGCTCGAGGCCTTGGGGCTGCTGGGGGGCCTAATTCTGTTGGGTCTAGTGCTGGCTCTGCAGCGGCGAGCCGACTCAGGCTCCCTATGGGGAGCAATAGGCCTGCATGGCGGCCTGGTGGGGGGTTGGTTTCTAGTGCAGAAGGGCCTGCTGCAGATTTCCCCAGCAGCGCCTGGCTGGCTGGTGGGTCCCGGTGGCGCCGACATCAACCCGATCGGCGGACTGATTGGCTGGATAGGCCTAGGCGCCCTGCTCTGGATTCGCCGCCGCTGGTGGAGCAAAGACGGGTCTAGCGGGTCGCCGTAGCCAGGGCTTTGCGCCCCTCCACTGGGGCATGTAGGGCCTCTTCCAGTGGGGCGAGGCCGTAATCACGCTCAAGCAGGTCCATCACGGTGCGGCCGAAATCACCGGGGTTGCGCTCGAAGGCCTCGAGGCAGATGCGGCCGAAGGTGCTGCCCATCGGCTCAGGGTTCCAGAGCAGCTGGCGAGCAGTCCAAGGCAGCATGCTCATCGGGTTGTAGCCAGGCTTGATCAGGC
Source organism: Cyanobium sp. Maggiore-St4-Cus (assembly GCF_024345615.1). NCBI lineage: Bacteria > Bacillati > Cyanobacteriota > Cyanophyceae > Synechococcales > Prochlorococcaceae > Cyanobium > Cyanobium sp. Maggiore-St4-Cus. Next base: position 2,623 of record NZ_JAGQBL010000010.1, on the reverse strand, counting down.
CCTGATCAAAGCCGTATTGCTCCAGGTGGGTGTGGGGCTGCAGGCCGATGAAAAAGATCGCCGGCTCCACCTTGTCGGCCCCGAAGATGCGCTCCAGCTCGCGGTGATAGGCCACGGTCTGGCGGATCGTCTCTGGCCGCTCGTCGATCACGTTGAACGAATAATTCACCGACACGTGCTCGCGGAAGCCGGCCCGAGCCAGCAGGCGGCAGTTCTCGAGCACCGTGCGCAGGTTGTAGCCCATGCGCATCTTGCGCACGAGCTCCTGGGAGCCCGAGGTGATACCGATTTCGAAGTAATCCATGCCGGTGGCCACCATCAGCTCAGCCAGCTCGGCGTCGAGGTTGTCGGCGCGTATATAGGCGGCCCAGCGGATATCGCTCCAACCCTGGGCCTGAATCGCCCGCAACAACTGCTTGGCGTCGTCGATGTAGCGCCGGGCCGGGATGAACTGGGCATCGGTGAACCAAAAACCTCTCACGCCCTTGGCATAGAGCTGGCCCATCTCAGCGATCACCTCCTCCACAGGATTGACGCGCACCGCCTTGCCCTCCACCACGGTGTAAACGCAGTAGCAGCAGTTGTGGGGGCAGCCGCGCTTGGTCTGGACGCCCACGTAGAAGTCACCGCCGTCGAGATACCAGTCGAGCTGGGGCCAAATCTCGGCGATGTAGGCGTAGTTGCAGGCGCTTTTATCCATGCCCGCCGGCTGTTCGTGGATCAGCCCGGGCCGGGGTGCCTCACCCGCCAAAAAGCAGCGCTCCGCAGCCAAGGATTCACCGCGGATCAGCTTCTCCAGCAGGGGCTCCCCTTCTCCCACCGACACCACGGTGCCCTTGGGCAGCTTGCGGCCCAGCTGCTCATAAAACACACTCACCGCACCCCCTCCCAGCACAGCGGTTGCCTTGGGCTCGAAGCGGCGGGCCCGGCGCAGGCCGCGGCGCACCAGCCGCAAATTGCGCCATAGCTCACCGTAGAAGGAAGCCATCAACCCCAGGCCACCCAAGGCACCGCGCAGGCGCCGCAGCGGATTGCGTGCATAAAACACCTCAAAAGAGTTCTGCAGGGGATTGCCGCCACGCCCATCCACGGGCGCATAAATCTGGATGTCGCGCCAGGAGAACACCAGCAGGGTGGGCCTAAACGCCTCAACTGCCCGCAGCAGCACTTGCTCCACATCAAGGAGGGGCACTGCCGCCAGATCAAGAATCTGCTGAGGCAGGTGCGGGAACTGCTTATGCAGGTGATCAGCCAGGTAGATCGGGCCGATTGGAAAAATTGGATTGCAGGGAAGCCGCACCAGCAGCACCCGTTGGTCGCTCGCGGCGCTCACGGCCATGGACTTCTGAGTCCGGAAGATTTGGACGCTAACAACCTTGATTCGGCGCGGAGAGCCTGGCGCCGCATAGCCAGCGGCAAACAGCGGCGCCAGGCTTGATGCACACACAGCCGAGGAGTCAGCTCATAGCCAGCCTGGGCAAGCACTTCTGCCAACTGACTTGGCGTGGGCTGGGGATAGGCGCGGTTGATCACGTCACTGCTATCGATGCCGCCAAGATCATCGATACCCGCCGCCAGGGCAGCAGGTAGCTCTTGCAAGGGCCAAAGATTTGGTGGCAACTGCAGGTGCACTTGCGGCGGCAGGATTGTCCGGGCTGCGGCAATGGTGCCAAGCAGGTCGGCCTGCTCAGTGGCATTGAGCAACAGAGCAGAAGTGGCATCGGGGCGGAAGGGCTGGAGGATCACCTCCTGCAAGTGACCCCAGCGGCGCTGCAGCTGGGCCAGCAACTCCAGGGCCGCGAGCCTGTCGGCCTCGGACTCCCCCACGCCCAGCAACAGCCCCGTGGTGAAGGGGATCCCTAAACGACCAGCCTGCTCCAACTGGCCGAGTCGCACCGCCAAGCTCTTGCTCGGAGACTGGCGATGCAAGGCGTCGTAGGCCGGGCCGAGCCCTTCCAGCATCAGCCCCATGGAGCCATTAAGTCGGCCCAGGGCGGCCATTTCAGCTATCGAGAGGGGGCCCGCGTTTGTGTGCGGCAGCCGGCCCTCTATCCAGGCCAGACGACTAAGAGCCAGCAGACGACTGAACCAGGCGCGGCGCTGGGGGGAGCCGGGCGGCACCTCGCCGCTTAGCAACAGCACCTCCGCAGCCCAAGGGCGCCGCCTCAATGCCGCTTGCGCTTGGCCATCACTGAGCCCATCAGCTAAGGGATCTAGGCCATCTGGGGGGCGCCGAAAGCTGCAATAACCGCAGTTGTTGAAACAGAAGCGGATGGGTACGAGGGTGACGCTGGGGCTCCAGGTGATCCGCCGCACCCCAACATAAGCAGCGCTTATAGGATCCATCAGCAGGGCTTTGGCGCCTCCCGGCCAGCCTTCTCACTAATCCCGCAATCTTCCGTTACAGTCCTGTTACGCAATGTTCTTGCGCTCGACGGGATTCCGTCTGGTGGCTTGCCACCTTCCATACCCGTTCCTCTGGAACACCCTCTTCTCGTTCTCATGACAACCACTATTCAGCAGCGCCAAGGCGCTTCTGCGTGGAACCAGTTTTGCGACTGGGTCACCTCCACCAACAACCGCCTCTATGTGGGCTGGTTCGGTGTGCTGATGATCCCCTGCC